>JAZRFR010000001.1:0-5070 GCA_045643785.1 Eubacteriales bacterium
GAGTTCGGTAGCGGTGAAGTTGGTCAGAGTCTTGCGCTTCCAGGTGTTCTGGGGATCGAAGATCTCCAGAGGCTGGGTGTCGTCGATGACCTCGTCGTGGAGGCAGATCAGATCGGCCTCGGCCTTGCCGGTGTCGCGGCCCGGGAGGCGGCAGACCTTCTTGAAGTGGGGGGTGGTGATCTTGCCCACGTTCTCGCTGATCTTGATCTTGGGCTTGATGGTGCCGTCGGGGTTCTCCACGGCGCAGAGCTTGTATACGCCGCCGAAAACGGGATCGCTCTTGGCGGTGATGAGGCGCTCACCCACGCCGAAGGCGTCCACCTCGGCGCCCTGACGGATCAGCTCGCGGATGATGTACTCGTCCAGGGAGTTGGAGACCACGATCTTGCAGTCAAACCAGCCCGCCTCGTCCAGCATTTTACGAACCTTCTTGGTGAGATACGCGATATCGCCCGAGTCCAGACGAACGGCGCACTTGGTAATGCCCTGGGGCTTGAGGATCTCCTCAAAGGCCTGAATGGCGTGGGGCACGCCCGACTCCAGAACGTTGTAGGTGTCCACCAGCAGAGTGGCGTTGTTGGGGTAGAGCTTGCAGTAGTTGCGGAAGGCGGTCAGCTCGTCGTCGAACATCTGCACCCAGGCGTGAGCCATGGTACCCGATGCGGGCACGCCGTAGATCTCGTCGGTGATGGTGCAGGCGGTGTTATTGATACCGCCGATGTAAGCGGCGCGAGCGCCGAGAATGGCGGCGTCAGCGCCCTGGGCACGGCGGGAGCCAAACTCGGAAATGGCGCGACCCTTGGCGGCGCGAGAAAGACGGGATGCCTTGGTGGCGATGAGGGACTCGTGGTTGATGACCATAAGCACGTAAGTCTCGATGAACTGCGCCTGGATGGTGGGAGCGCGGACGATCATGAGGGGCTCGCCGGGGAATACGTAGGTACCCTCGGGCACGGCCCAGATGTCACCCGTGAAGCGGAAGGTGCGCAGGTAGTCCAAAAAGCCCTCGTCAAAGAGGTTCTTGCTCCGCAGGTAGGCGATATCGTCCTCGTCGAAGTGGAGATTCTGGATGTACTCCACGATCTGCTCCAGACCCGCTACCACGGCAAAGCCACCGTCATCGGGGTTCTTGCGGTAGAACACGTCGAAATACACGATCTGATCTGCCAGTCCCGTCTTGAAGTAGCCGTTGGACATGGTCAGCTCGTAGAAGTCACAAAGCATGGTAAGATTGCGGGAAATGTTTTTCATAGACAAAATACCTTCCTTTCACGAAGCGTTTCGCGCGTTTTATGCCGCAAGCGGGCGTTTGATTATCTCCATTATACCCCTTTTCTCCTTTCCTGTCAAGGGAAGGGGGAAGATTCCTTTGCGCTGTGAGGCATTTTCTCGGAATTGAACCATAAGCGGGAGAGTCGTGAAAGGGATTTTGTGAAGGTTGCCCCATGGAGCAAAAAGACCGTTCGCGCAGGGCAAACGGTCTTCGGGATATTTTTGGTGGGATTTTCGTTTCAGAACCGAAATTACTTGATCCGTCTGGCCTCGGTGTAGAAGCGCTTATCCTCGGCGTGGCCCATGGAGAAGGTCTTGCGGGGGAGGGCGCCGTCGGTGATGACGGTGGAGAACAGCTCCTCCTTGGCCATACCGTCAAAGAGGAAGGCAATGGCATCGGGGCGGTTAGCCAGAGAAATGGCGGGGCCTCTGCCATGAATGTAGTCGATATAGGCGCCCTCGGGGGCATCCTTCAGGTATTCGTCCAGGAAATCCTGTACCGTGCCCACCGTCAAGGCCGCCACGGGCGTGGCTACGGTGATGGCGCCGACCCGTCCGTTCGATGCCCATACGAGATGCTGGGGCGCGGCATCGCCCTGCAGTTTCGCGATATACGCCTCAAACGCCGTCAGCAGGGTATCGGGATCCACCCCGAAGGCCACGCGGTAGATGGGCTCAAAGCGCAGGGATTCGTCGTAGAGGTTCACCACCTCGCAGAGGGCGTAGCGGGCGGGATGGGACATGGCCGCCTCGTCGCCGATTTCGGCGCGGATCTCCTCGAAGCAGGTCTTGGCGGCGGCCAGGGAGTGGTTGCCGTCACCCACCGCAAAGAGCAACGGAGTCAGCCCCTCTTTGCCGTATCGCTCGGTCATGGCCTCGGGGGTGATGAGGGCGGACAGGGCGGCATCCACCTGCGCCATGAGGGCGGGGGTGAGGAAATAGCCCTTCAGATGGCCGCTGTTCTGCATGAGGTCGTGGTCATAGGCGGGCGAAAGGGTGTCCTTCACGGCGGCTATCGGCTCGACCACGGTACAGGCGCGGTCGTCAATGAGCATCATGACGTGGGGCAGCTCAATGGGTGCATCCCTGCGGATGGTGGTACGGGCGGGGATGCGCTCAGCCACGGTAGCTTCGGTGGCGCGGATCAGACTGTCGGCGCCCTTGCGGTAATCGTAGGTCATGAGATCCACCATGCCCACGAGTCCCCAACGGGTTTCGCCGTTACGCTGAAGGCGTTCCACGAGGATCATGGAGTCGGGATGCTCGACCAGCACAGTTTTGAGGTAGGCATCCATATCGGCAAGCACGGCGGGCTTACGGGCGGCCGTTTCCTCCAGGTAGACCTCCGGAATGATGCAGCGCAGGGTAGAGGGGGCATCCCCCACCAGGGTATCGGCCGACTCCCAATATTCGGGCTGGGAGGTATATTGATCGCAGGCTACGCAGGACCAGCGCAAGCCGTCGGTGCGGGTAAAATCGGGCAAAAGTATGTGGGCGGGTTTGAAGGGAACAGACATGGGATCTCCTTTCGTATGGGGCGTGAAGCGTTAAGCGCTAAGCCTGCAGGCTCCGGGAACGTTACGCTTTTAAAATTTAAATTTGGATTTGTGGGGGCGCTGCCCCCCCCCGCAAGCCCCTTTTGAAAAAGGGGCTTGACCCCCAAAACTTTCAAAAAGGAATTATTTGATAATGTTTTTTAAAGTTCTTGGGATTCTTAAACCCTTCTTTCAAGAAGGGTTTAAGCGGGGTTCAGGGGCAGAGCCCCTGGCCGCCAAACTGCAATTTATCATTTCTACTCTTATTATACTGGAAAACCCCTCAAAAAGCAAGAGGAGGGCACAATTTTCTCGTTTCTTATGCAAAAAATTATGAAATATTTCCTTATAATACACTTTGTTCACAGAATATCGTGTGATTCTTAAAATTTCCGTGATATAATAGTATGAATTTTTATGTGAAATTCTCTTTGCATTGATCCATCTTTGATCTGTCATCACCGTGTTCAACTGTTTACGAAAGGCGGTTTCCCCGTTATGTTCCACGGTCCCCCTCCCGGCGCACGCTTCCAGTACGCCAAGATCACCCCGCCCAAAAACATAGGCGACCTGCCCCGCTATCTGGGAGAGCTCCTGGGCGGATTCTTCTCCCGTATGGGCTACATATGCAAGCTGGTCTGGAAAACAGGTCCCTGGATCCTGTTCGCCATGATGTTCTTCGCCATCTTCCAGGGCATTATGCCCGTGGTGGGCTCCAAGATCTCCGAGGCAGTCCTCAACGAGCTGCAAAGCCGCTACGGCCTCTTTGACGGGGATTTCGCTTCCTTCTTCGGCTCTACGATCTTCTTCCTTCTGGTCTTCATGTTCTCCTATAACATCCTGAACAGCATCGTGAACACCGTCAAGAACGCCGTGACCCGTATCGCAGGCGAGCTGGTAGTCCGCACCGTCAAGCTGGAGATCATGAACAAGGCCAAAGAGCTGGATCTCTGCGCCTTTGACCTCCCCGCCTTCTACGAAAAGCTGGAGAACGCCAACCGCGAGGCAGGCATGCGTCCCATTCAGATCCTGTCCTCCACCTTCTCGGTGGTGAGTACCGTCATCACCTTCGTCTCCTTCGTGGTCATTCTGGCCGCTGAGCTGTGGTGGGCCGCCCTGGTCATGGTCGCCGTTTCGGTGCCCTCGGCCATCATCAACTTCTACTTCCGCCGCAAGCACTTCCAGTATATGCGCCGCCGCTCCAAGGATCGCAGACAGATGAACTACTATTCCGATCTCATGGTCAACAAGGATATGGCCAAGGAGATCCGCATGTTCGACCTGTCCGATACCTTCATCGGCCGCTACCGCGAGACCTTCGACCGCTACTACGCGGGCATCCGCTCCCTCATTCTGCGGGAGAATGTCTGGCACGTCATCATTACCATCGTGTCATCGGTGGTCAACTGCGGCTTCTACGCCTGGTTTGCCTACCGCGTGGTATCCGGCGGCTACCAGATCGGTACCTACTCCCTCTACACCGGCGCTCTGGGACAGATCGCAGGCCAGGTTGGTGCCCTGATCTCCATCTCCGCCACCATCTACGAGGGTACCCTGTTCATCGACAACCTGACCTCCTTCATGGGTGAAAAATCCACCGTGGTTCCCGTGATTCCCGAGGAAAGACAGGCCGAAGGCCCCCTCAAGGTGGCCCACGGCCAGGCTCATACCATCGAATTCCGCCACGTCAGCTTCATCTACCCCGGTACCGAGCGCAAGGTGCTGGATGACGTCAACCTGGTCATCCGCCCCGGAGAAACGCTGGTGCTGGTAGGACTCAACGGCGCGGGTAAAACCACCCTGCTCAAGCTTCTGACCCGCCTTTACGATCCCACCGAGGGTGTGATCCTTCTGGACGGCGAGGACATCCGCGCCTACGACGTCAAAGACCTGTACAGCATGTACGGCATTATCTTCCAGGACTTCGGCAAGTACGCCGTCAGCGTCAGCGAGAACATTCGTCTGGGTGACATCCACAAGGAAGCCTCCGACGAGGACATCCGCAAGGCCGCCGAAGAGGCCGACGCCACGGATTACATCTCCCATCTGCCCGGCGGCTTCGACACCCCCCTCATGCGTATTTTCGTGGAGGAAGGCATGGCGTTGTCCATCGGTCAGTGGCAGGAGCTGGCCATTGCCCCCGGCTTCTACAGCGACTCCGACGTGCTGATTCTGGACGAGCCCACCGCCTCCCTGGACCCCATGGCCGAGCAGGAGATCTTCAACCAGTTCGACCGCCTCCGCGCCGATAAGACCACCATCT
>JAZRFR010000002.1:0-13360 GCA_045643785.1 Eubacteriales bacterium
CTTGAAAGAAGTTCCTCTCTGGACTCTCTTCAAGAACTTTCAAAAAAGATATTGATAAATAACCTTTTTTGAAAGTTTTGAGGATTCTTAAGGAACTTTTTCAAAAGTTCCTTAAGCGGGGTCCAGGGGCAGAGCCCCTGGCCGACAAACCCAAATTTATCTCTACTCCATCCAACAAGGAGAACCCATGCGAATCCTAACCATTCAAAAAAACGACGCGGGACAGCGGCTTGACAAGTTCCTATCCAAGGCGGTCAAGGGTCTGCCCCAGTCACTGATGTACAAATTCATCCGCACCAAAAAGATCAAGGTCAACCGCGCCCGCTGTGAACAGAACCAGATCCTCAAAGAAGGCGACGAGATCCAACTGTTCATCAAGGATGAATTTTTCGATTCCGCCTCTAAGGATACAGGGGCGCTGACCGCCATCAAGCCCAAGCTGGACATCGTCCACGAGGACGAGCATATCATGCTCCTCAACAAGCGCCCCGGAGTACTCGTCCACGACGATGCCGAGGGCGGCGAGAATACCCTCATCATGCACGTACAGGCCTACCTCTGCGGAAAAGGGGAGTACGACCCCGCGAGCGAGCAGTCCTTCGCTCCCGCTCTCTGTAACCGCATCGACCGCAACACGGGTGGCATGGTCATCGCCGCCAAGGACGCCGAGGCTCTGCGGGATATGAATGAGGTCATCCGCGAGGATCAGCTCTCCAAGTTCTACCTCTGCCTCGTCCACGGCCGCGTGGAGCGGGAGCGGGCGACCCTTCGCGGCTACCTCCGCAAGGACAGCGCCAAAAATATGGTGGAGGTGCGGGACAAGGAATTCCCAGGCTCCAAGGAGATCATCACCAAGTACCGCGTGCTGGGTGAGAGACGCGAGGGCGGCGGGATCGTCACCCTGCTTGAGGTGGAGCTGGTCACGGGACGTACCCACCAGATCCGCGCCCACATGGCCCACATCGGCCATCCCCTCGTAGGAGACGGGAAGTACGGTGTCAACCGCGACGATAAGAAATCGGGCTACAAATACCAGGCCCTCTACGCCTACCGCCTCCGCTTCGATCTCCCCGAGGACGCAGGCTCGCTGAATTACCTGCGCGGGCGGGAATTCGTCATTCCTCCCGCCGAGATCTGGTTCACCAAGGGCTTTGATCTCAAAGGGAAGGGCGTGCCCAAATGGGACGTCCGCCCCGCAAGTTCGTCCGAAGGAGGGGGCAAGGCATGACGGATATCCTCGGTGGCTCCATGGGACAGACCTCCCTGTACGGCTTTCTGCGGGATACAGCCGTCAAGTGGCGCTGGCTCATTCTCCCCCTCGGCGGTATACTCTTTGCCCTGACCGTGATCTTTCCGCAGATCGGGCTTTTGGAGTGGATCGCTTTGATCCCCGCCCTGCTCTCCATCCTGACCCTGACCGCTGATCCTACGGTAAAATACCGCCGTCTGTACGGCCTCGGCCTGGCCTTTTTCTGGCCCTTTTTCGCCGTGAATTTCCATTGGTTTTTCTATATGTACCCGCTGGATTTCGCAGACATGTCCCGCGCCGCCTCGGCGGTGGTGGTGACCGTGGCCTGCCTGGGGCTCTCCCTGTTCCAGGCGTTGGGGGCGTCCATTCTGTTTCCCTTGATGGCTTTGGCCGTACGGGGCAAGTGGCTCTCCAAGAACACGATCCTGCACCCCATTCTTTTCGCCTGCCTGTGGACGGCGCTGGAATGGTGGCAAGCCCATAGCGGCTGGTCGGGGGTGCCGTGGGCACGGCTGTCCTTGGGACAGGCGGAAATGGTCCCCGCTTTGCAATCCGCCGCCCTGTTCGGCGCTTATTTCGTCACTTTCCTCATCGTAGCCGTCAACGGGCTTCTGGCATACTTGTTGCTCCATCCCTCCAAGCGCATCCTTTGCGGAGTGCTGGCGGTGGGCCTGTTTGCGGGTAATTTCACCTTCGGCGCCATTCGTATGGCGACGCTGACCAATGAAGGTGAACCCGTCAAGGTCGCCGCTATCCAAGGCAACAAGGGCTCGCTGGATTTCTGGGGACTCAATACCATGAATGAAGTCATGGAGGTCTACGGCAATCTCTCCCGTGAAGCCGCCGCTGAGGGCGCGGAGATCATCGTTTGGCCCGAGACCTGCATTCCCGCCAACGTGGATCGCCACGCCAGCATATACGAGTACGTCACGAACCTGTCCAAGGAATGCGGCGTGCCCATTCTCTGCGGTCTCTTTACCCGCGTGGAGGAGGGAAGCAACGCAGATTACAATTCCATCGTGGTTGCCCTTCCCAACGGAACCCTCCACGACACCGTCTACAACAAACGCAATCCTGTTCCCTTCGGGGAGTTCGTACCCTTCCGAAACATCATCATGATCCTGATCCCACCGCTGGCCGAGATCAATACCCTGGATGAGGATATTCCCGCAGGGAAGGATTCGGTAGTCTTTGATCTGGAGGCAGGAGATGTGGGCTCTCTCATCTGCTTTGATTCCATCTACGAGCGCAACGCGCTGGACAGTATTGGAAACGGCGCGCAGCTTCTGGCGGTCTCCACCAACGACTCCTGGTTCCGCGATTCCCGAGGCGTGTGGATGCACCATGCCCAGTCCCAGCTTCGCGCCATTGAAACGGGGCGATGCGTGGTTCGTTCCGCCAACACCGGTGTCTCCTCTGTCATCAATGAAAAGGGGGAGGTGCTCGAAACACTCGCACCCTTGAAGACGGGTTACGTCCTGGAGGAGGTACGCTTGTCCGACCGCGTGACGGTTTACAGCGTCATCGGAAACGTCTTTGCCTACCTGTGTGTAGCGGCGGGAGCCGCCGCGATCCTGTGGCCTGTGGGCGAGGCTATTGTGAACCGAATGTTAAGCAAAAAGGCTAAGAAAATGGAATAATATCCCGTTTCTTTGTGCGTTTTGTGACAAAAAATCGAAGAATCCTCTTGACAAAATCCCCGTTATACGCTATAATATACGTATGCGGGGATTTCCCGTAAGCAATTTGAAAGGAGACCTTTTAAGATGAAGAAGTCTGTTCGCATTGTGGCCGTTGTCATGGCTCTGCTGATGGTTACGCTGGTGTTCGCTTCCTGCGGTAAGACCCTGAAGGGTACCTACTCTGCCGAGGCGTTTGGTACCGGTGCTAGCTACGAGTTCAGCGGCAAGAACGTTACCGTAACCTACAAGGCGCTGGGCAACGTTCTCTATGAGATCGAGGGTACTTACAAGATCGAAGACGACAAGATCACGTTCACCTTCGAGAACGATGACGAGAATGCTAAGGATTATTCCGGTACTTTCGATTTTGAAGAGGGTGAAAACTACATCAAGATCGGCATCGTTAAGTATACCAAGCAGTAATTCATACTAAAAAAAGGTCGCGTAAGCGGCCTTTTTTGCTCTTTTTGCGTTTTGACTTGACAGATCTCACCCATAGGAGTATAATATGCGTAGACATGCGTACAATGCGGCGCTGCCGCAAGAAAGGAGACGAGCATGAACCATCACCGCAATCCAACCGACCTGCTCGGTCTTGGCCGTGACCCTGCCCTTGCCCGTCTCCTTCGCGCCTGCGGAGCAGACGAGGCCTGCATCACGGGCGGCGCATCGGATTACGACAAATTCCTTGCCCTGGCCGAGGCTATGCCGTTGTGCGAGGGGCATCCCTTGCGGGAGGCGGTCAACCGCAGCTTGCAGGACGCCACGGGTCTGGCCGTCCCTCTGTGCCCCCATACGGCGCACCCCCATTGGGATGCGTGGGTAGAAACCCATTGGTACGGAGGGGGAGCGACGTCTTCCGCCATCCCCGCGGTCTGCCCATTTTGCGCGGCGACCATGCCCACGGTACTGCGGGAGGAGGATTTGACCGCCCTCCCAAATCCTACCGCCGTGAAGGCTCCCGACCTGAATGCGTGGAGCGCGGCATTGGCGTCCGCCCTGCCCGTGGGGGAGACCCCCGCGCTGTTCACACTCCCCGAAGACTATGCCTTTACCCGCCCCAATCCCTACCACGCAAATTTGGCCGTCGGCAAGGTGTACGCAGGGGACGAGTTGACAGGACGGGAGCGTGACCTGCTCCTGACCCAGGCCCTTCGTGTGTGGGGACAGGTGGGGCGCGGCCACATCCTCCTTCGCGGAGGACGTCCCGAGGCGGTGGTAACCCTGTTGGCTTATTTGGATGCTTCCAAGGCTCTGTCCACCCTGACGTGGATTCCCGACGACCCTGCCGACGCGGGGGATGTCAGCGGTCTCTATGCCCGCGTGGGGACGGGATTTATTTGCCGAGGCGGGAACAGCGAGAGCGCGGAAAAAGCCTACGCCGCCTTTGCGCCCGTGGGACGGGCGGTCATCCTTTCCGACTAAACGTGCATACGAAATAGCAAAAGGGCGTCCCGTGCGGGCGCCCTTTTCGGATTACATATACGGATTGATGCGGTAGCCGTGGTGGCTTTTTCCCTGAATGAGCTTGCGCCCGCTGATGGCGGATGCTTTTCGGTTGATCCGCTCAATGACCGCGGCTGCGGTGGCTGCGGTGAGTTCTGCCGTGCGCTTTTGCGGCGCAGGGTCGTGCGAGCCAAAGAAAATGGCCAGGATCTCTTCTTCGGTCAAGGCATCCGCGGCTTTGTCGGATTCATTCATGAGCTTGCAGAGGAGGTCAACCGAAATAAAGCCCTCGCTGTCGGTTTGGTCAGGATCGACCTCCCCAAGGATGCACAACAGGCGAAGCTCGCCCGGAGACAGGCGGAGAGGATATCCCAGGTAGCGGAGCCTTGCGGCTCCGCTTTCTGTGTTTTCTACTGTGAGGTGACCGTAGTGTATCGTGTGATTCATAATGGTTGATTCAAGTTTCATCAAAGTGGGGTTCAATTTTCTTTCTTGCGGACGCAGAGGGCCATCGCAGGGATCGCGATCATAAACAAGATAGCCGAGGCACCGATCACAGAGCCGCAACCTCTGGAGGAGGGCGCGGCGGTAGAGGGTGTCTCCTGCAGGACCGGTGTAGGTCACGGAGAGCTTTCCCACTGATCAAAGCTATCCGTGATATTCATGATTATACATGATTTTTGCGAAATTTGCAAGAGCTTTTGAGAGTTTTTACATATTTCTTTTCGAAAAAAGCCCTCCCCCGAAGGGGAGGGCGGATAAGGGATTTTGGGATCGTATTACTCCTCGCGTTTGCGGAGCAGGGCAGTACCCATAAGAGCAACCAGCGCTACAACGGCAAAGCTTACGGAGGAGGCGCAACCGGTGGGGAGTGTGAGATCGGTCTCGTCCTCGGTTCCGGCGGTGGTCTCAACGGGAGCCTCGGTAGCGGGCTCGTCGGTAGCAGGCTCGGTGGGAACTTGAGTTTCGGGAGCGGTGGTCTCGGGCTCCAGAACGGTCACACCGGGAATGTAGTTCTGGTAGATGAAGTTCAGGCGGCCCAGAGGCGCTACGTCACCGTCGCAGTAGAAGTCTTCCATCTCATCGTAAACGGTGTCGCTGTCGGCCCACTTGAATTCCACGTCGATGGCGCGGTAGTCCTCGATGCCCAGCATGGACAGGGGAACGGCGATCATCATCTCGTTATCCTTGACACGGTAGGAAACCTCGCCGACGGACTCGAAGCCGTATGCGCCGTCCTTGCCGTTATACTTGGCTACGGTGGTGGTGAAGGTGTCCTTGGCCTTGTAGTTGATCACGAAATCGTAGCCGTACCAGCCGGACTCGCCGCCCTCGCCGTCGCGGCCGTCTACGTTGAGGTAGAGCTGCATCCAGGAGGAGGCGGTGTCGAACATGGTGATGTCGTGGACGGTTTTGACGTAGAAGTAGAGGTTCTTGGTATCCGAGGTGACCTTGGCGATATCGATATCGTTACGGCCGGTGGTGTTGGTGTAGGGAGTGCGGCCAAAGCCGATGGCGTCGCGGTCTACGGTGTCGCCGGTAGCGTCCTGATAGGTTACGGTCACGTCGTTCCACTGATCGAACTCACCCGTGACGTTGATGGGCTTGCGGCTGTCCTGAACCACGATGGGAGCGGTGCCCTTGGCTTTCTGGACGTTGTAGATGAGCTGCATGTAGTAGTTATCGAAGTAACCGCCGCGCATCATTTCGGAGTCGCGGGAGAACTCCATGGAGGAGGTGTCCACGAACCAGATGCGGTCGGATTTGGTATCCTGTCTCTGAGCGACCCATTCATTCCAGCCGGTGACCAGGATATACATAGCACCCGAGTCAATGGCTCGGTCAAACTGTGCCTGGAAGTTGAGACCGTGGTTGGTGAGGGTGGGATCGGCCTTCCATGCATCGTAACGCTCCTGGAGAATGGTATCGTTGGAGCGCTTCTCGGCCCAGAAGGAACGGCCGCGGTTGGTGGGGTTGTTGTACAGGGAGGAATCCGAGAAGGCAACGGTACCGCTGTGCTGAGCGATGGAGACGCTGATGGCTGCACCGTCAAAGTCGTAGGCGGATCTGTACAGGCGAGAGGGCCACTCGAAGTCCATCCAGGGCCAACCGTTGCGCTTGGACTGCTCGTTGGGCCACTGGTTCTGTTTCATGGTGAAGTAGTCGTCGATATTGGCGTCCATGGGGCCGATGATGACGGGCTTGCCATTGATGCAGAACCAGGTATCGGGATATACGTTGGCCTTGTAGATACCGTTGTAGACCTCGCGGATAACGTTTTCGGGGTTGGAGTTGGTGTAGAACACCACCTTAGGTGCGTCAAAGCCCTTCTCGTTCAGCTCGTGGAGGAACTGCATAAGCTTCTTAGCGTTGTGGAGGTAGGAAAAACCGTTGGTTACGTCAAAATACAGGAAGTCGATGTTGGCCAGGGTCAGAAGCTCGGCGTGCTTGCGAAGCACCCACGCATCGTTGGCGTAGTAGTAGCCGTACAGAGGCTCTGCGAACCAGTGCATGGCACCTACGGGGCCGTACTTGCCGCACTTGGTGGAGCCGGCAGCCTCAACGCCTACCTCGTCGATGATCTTCTGGAGGTCGAAGATACCGTGGTCGCCGTGCTCGCCCTGCCACAGGAAGTAGAACAGACCGATGTACTTCTCACCGGTGGAGCCGTAATTGCCCACGTCGTTCGAGGTGTACAGGGGGCGGTTCAGGTCGTCGGTGCCTGCGTAGCCACCCATGAGGTAGTTGTGGTTGTTGGGAACGGTGTAGGAAATGGTTTCGCCGTTGACCTCGTAGGAGATGGTCACGGTGGAGCCGTCCTCGGAGGGGGTGTACTTCAGGGTACCTGCGGAGGTATCCTTGGCGGAGGTCTCCATCTCCTTGTAGGTAGGATCGGGCCAGTTGACGGCCTTATCGGCTTCCTCCTGTGCCTTCTTCTGCTCTTCCTCCCAAGCCAGCATAGCCTTGTACTCGTCGAAGTTGAAGCCGTTTGCATCAGCCTCGGAAGAGAAGAATGCTACGTACTGAATGTCGATGGAGGAGCCGGCCCGAACACCGCCCTCCAGGGGGTCGATGCGGAAAATATCAAAGGTGACCGAATCCTTGGCGTTCATCCAGGCCTCGTTGGCGACCACGATGGTCTCCCAGTTGCCTGAGGGATTCCATACCCACTGCTGGTTAGTGCCGGGAGTACCCATGGCGCCGTTGTCGGAGCGGGAGCAGAAGAACTCGCCCTTGTAAGCGGCGGTAGTACGGTAACGGATCACCGCGTACTTGGCCTCACAGGGCTTGCAGGCGGGAACCTGGATCCAAGTGTAGGGATCGTCAGCGGTAGCGGTAAAGGTGGTGTAGCCATCTCCCATGGTCATTGTCATATGGGCGGTGTTGGCGAAGGTGGATTGGATGGCATCGTTGGTGAAGTCATACAAATGTGTGGGGCTGGTGGTGTTGAAGGTCTTGTCCTCTGCTGCCGTAACAAAGGGAATCATAACGGCAAAGGCCGATGCCATCATCAGGACGGCGAGGGCGATTGCCATGACCGACAAAAACTTTCTTTTCATGGGGTGGTTTCCTTTCTCTTCTGTGCACGGGAAATTTGCATACCACGCGCAGTATTACGAATATTATACCAAATAATTGTCTGTTTTGCAAGTAGGTTTTGGCGATTTTTTCATATTGTTAACACTTTGTCATTCCTTGACCGCGAAATCGACAAGGCTCGGCGAGGCAGAATAATTTATTCGGATTGCTTCGAGGGATTGCATTGACAAGCAGAGGAAAGCATGCTATAATGTACTCGTATTTAAGCGTATAAGGAGGTATCCCATGTCCGATTCACGTTTGCACGACGTTTTGAACCATAATGAATCCAACTATCTCCTGCCTTTCTACTGGCAGCACGGTAACCATCGCGACCGTATTCCCGCCCAGATTCAGCGCATTTACGACAGCGGATGCCGCGCCCTTTGCGTGGAGTCCCGTCCTCATCCCGATTTCTGCGGCCCCGATTGGTGGGCGGATATGGATATCATCCTGGCAGAATGCGAAAAGCGGGATATGAAGGTCTGGGTACTGGACGACAAGCGGTTCCCCACGGGATACGCCAACGGTCTTATCGAAAAGAAATACCCCCACCTCCGTCAGTGGGAGATCATCGAGGAGCATATCGACGTACTGGGCCCCGCTCCCGATACCGCCTTTCTGGTCAGCAAGGTGCTTCCCGACGACGAGATCTTGGGCGTGTACGGCTGTAAGCGGGGTGACTACGGGGAGTATATCGTGGGGGACTACGTGGATCTCACCCCCACGATCACCGAGGGCTACGCCTACTGGGACGTCCCCGAGGGCATCCACCGCGTGTTCATCTACACAAAATCCCGCCGCGGAAACCGTCCAAACTACATTGATATGACCTCTCTTGAGTCCTGTAAGGTGCAGATCGAGGCGGTGTACGAGCCTCATTTCCAGCATTACGCCAAGTATTTCGGCAATACCTTCGTGGGATTCTTCTCCGACGAGCCCTCCTTCGGCAACAGCATGGCTACCCGTCATCCCGTTGACCCCAGCGGCCACGAGCGTCCCCTGGGCACCGTGGGCATGGCTCTCCCCTACAACGAGCGAGTCACCGCCATGATGGACGAGGAGCTGGGAGAGCCCTCCATGCCCTACATGGGTGAGCTGTGGTATCCCGGCGCCCACGCCTCTGCCACCCGTCTGGCCTACATGAACGCCGTCACCCGCCTCTACCGCGACAATTTCAGCTACCTGCTGGGCAACTGGTGCCGTGACCACGGAGTCATGTACATCGGCCACATCATCGAGGACTTCAACTGCCACGCCCGTATGGCAACGGGCGCAGGCCACTACTTCCGCGCCCTGGAGGGTCAGGACATGGCGGGCATCGACATCGTCCTCCATCAGGTCATGCCCGGCATGGCCCATCACATCCATAACACCAGCCTGAGTACGGGTATCAGCGACCCCGCCTTCTACCACTACGTCCTGGGTCAGCTGGGCGCATCTCTGGCGCATCAGTACCCTCAGATGAAGGGCCGCGCTATGTGCGAGGAGTTCGGCGCTTACGGCTGGGCGGAGGGAAGCACCATGATGAAGTGGATCACAGACTTCCTGCTGGTTCGCGGCATCAACCACTTCGTCCCTCACGCTTTCTCCCCCAACTACCCCGATCCCGACTGTCCCCCCCACTTCGGAGCCGAGGGACACGATCCCCAGTTCGAGGGCTTCACCCACCTGATGCGTTACACCAATAAGGTCTCCCACCTCCTCTACGGCGGGGAGCATATCACTTCCTGCGCCATCCTCTACCACGCCGAGGGGGAGTGGATGAACCTTAAGGGTGGGTATATGTTCACCCAAGTGCCCGCCAAAGCTCTGCTGGATAACCACCTTTGCTACGACATCATCTGCCTGGAAATGCTGGAAAAGGCCACCGTTACCGACGGAAAGCTGGTGGTGGGTGGCGAAAGCTACGGCGCGCTGGTGATCCCCTACGCCAGAGTTCTGCCCAACTCCCTTGCCGCCCTGACCGAGAAATTCACCCAAGCCGGTGTTCCCGTGCTGTTCTGTGAAGGGAAACCCACCGAGCCCGCAAATCTGTGCGGCGAGGTGGTGTGGAAGGCGGATCTTGCTGACCGCATCCGCGAGCTGGGACTTTCCGACATCACCGTGGAAGGGAACTGCCCGCTCCTGCGCCACTACCACGTCAAGCGGGACGGCGCCGACGTGTTCATGTTCTTCAACGAGGACAGCGTGAATACCGCCAAGGCACAAGTTACCCTGCCCGTCAGCGGCCGCTTTATGCGTCTCCGCCTCATCGAGAACGGCATCTTTGCCGATGCCACCGAGGATGGCAAAATCACCGTGGATCTTCTCCCCGGTCAATCTGAGATTCTGGTGTTCGGAGAAGCGGCAGAGGAGATGGCGCATGCCCATATGCCTCGTCTCACGAATCCCGTGAAGGTCACCACCCTGACCCCCACCTATGAGATTTCTCTGGCCGATTCCGAGGATCTCACCGCCTTCTACTCCTACAAAACCACCGATGAATTGGTCAACATCACCTCCGCCAAAGAGAAGCCCTCCTTCTCGGGTCTGATGCGTTACACCTTCACCCTCCATCTGGACGAGGTGCCCGCACAGGCTGTGCTGGATCTGGGCCGCGTCGGTCAGACCGCCAAGTTCTTGGTCAACGGCACCGAGGCAGGCATCCGCATCACCGCCCCCTATTCCTGCCCCATCTCCTACCTGCTCAAAAAGGGAGAGAATACCATTACGATCGAGGTGGCCAACACCCTCGTGGGCAAGGTCAGAGACCCCTTCTCCCACTGCATGCCCGTTACCCCTTCGGGTCTTCTCGGCCCCATCCGCCTTTTGGAATTCTAATCAAGCGAGGTACATATCATGAAAATCAAAGCAAGAATCACAGCTGTGGCTATGACCCTGCTACTTTTGCTGGGGTGCGCTCTCCCCATGGCCGCCTCTGCCGAAGAAATCCTTCCGCAGATCGTTCTGACCGAGATCTGCTACAACCCCACCTTCACGGAAAATGACAAGGGGCTGGAGGACACGGCCGACGTATTGGAGTACGTAGAGTTCGTGAATATTTCCGAGGAGACCGTATCCCTCGAAGGAATCACTCTGCAATACTCCAAGGACGGATACGGGGGAAGCTTTAAAACCGATTCGGTTTTGGCTCTGGAAGGAAATCCCTTGACCCTTGCCCCCGGTGAGATCGCCGTCATTGCGGTCTACAACGAGGACACCGCCACGGCAGGTTTGGCGTATGCCACCGCCGACGAGCGCAAGGCATACTACGACTTCTTCGTGGAGTTCTACGCCTGCGCCGATCGCTTGGACGAGAATCATTTCTACATCGCCCCCGGCGTGGAGAGCGGCACGGGCGCGCATATCGACGGCGCTTTCCGTCTTGGGAACAAGGACGAGAACGTAGTCGTGCGTGTCGCGGATAAGAACGGTGAAACTCTCTGTGAAGTCGGCTACAACGCCGCTACCTGGAACCGCAACTGGTTCTCCATGAACCTCTTTTACCGTCCCGGTATCGTGGCGGATCACCCCAAGGCGTCCAAGGATTACAACATCGCAGGCTGTACCCCCGGTATGATCCGCGATAACCAGGTCGCGTCCGAAGGACTGGCGCCTACGGGGGAGACGATCCCTCTGAAGGTGATGGGGTACAACGTCTGCGCCGAGAACACCAAGCAGACGTATCCCGACGGAAGTCAGCCTACCATGGACGAGCGCATTGAAATGGTCTTCGACGTGATCGGAAGTCACGATCCCGACGTCATCGGTCTCACCGAGATCAACACCCACTGGCTTCCTTACCTGGAGGAAAAAGTGACGGTTGAGGGTGGCAAATACGCCGCTTACGGCCGATCTGGTCAGGGCTCGACTTATGGTGGCGGTCGCTATTCGGGTCAGAAGTGGGATCTTTTCAGCCTCATTCTCTGGCGTACCGATAAGTACGATCTGGTGGAGCAGGGCTCTTTCTGGGGCTCCCGTACCCCCAATCGCCCCAATTCCTGCAACTGGCCGGGGAATATCGTGGGCGATATGGGGCGCGCCATGAACTGGGTCATCCTCAAGGATAAGGCCACGGGCGTGGAGTTCTTCTTCCTGTGCGCCCACCTGGATGCTAAGGTTGAGGAGGTTCGCACTTTGTCTGCTGAGCTGATCCGCGAAAAGGCTGTCGAGCTGGCCGCCGGTCGTCCTATCGTCATGGTGGGCGACTGGAACGCCAACGAGCGAAAGCCCGCCTACGACGAGCTGACCTGCGACGGCTTTGCCGATGCTCGCTACCGTACTGCGGATCTGGAGGATATGACCATCTACAACACCTACAACAAGTGGGGCGAGTACACCGATCAGTACACCACCCGCCCCCCCATCGATCATTGCTTCATCTCGTCGGCTAACGTGTTTGTGGACAGCGCTCATATGGATCAGGCATTTATTGACGATGCCAAAACCATGTACGCCTCGGATCATAACGCCGTCATTTTCAATCTGCAGCTGCTCAATCCCGCCGCAGAGGAGCCTGAAACCGAGGTGACCACCGAGGCTCTTACCGAGCCCGTGACGGCTCCCGTTACGACTCCCGCAGAGACTGCTCAGGAATCCGCTGAAGTAACGACCGAAAATACCGCAGAGGGCGGTTGCACCTCGGTTGTTTCCCTTGTGATCCCCGTTTTGCTGATGGAAGCAGCCGTGATCCTCTACAAACCCAAGGAGCGTTGATATGTTGGAAAAAATGGCCGCATTTTTCGAGGCCCGCCTGGACGGTTACGACGACCATATGATGGTGGATATCGAGTCCGCAAGCCAATTCTACCCCTTCACCGCCTCCCTTCTTCCGCAAGGGGAAGGGGTTGAGGTGTTGGATCTCGGTTGCGGAACCGGATTGGAGCTGAAGTTCTATTACGAAGTCAACCCTGCCGCGCGGGTGACGGGTATTGACCTGTCCGAGGGAATGCTGGAGGCACTCAGGGGGAAATTCCCCGACAAGGATCTGACTCTGATCGAGGGCTCATATTTTGACGTTCCCATGGAGAAGGGGAAGTACCACGCCGCCGTTTCGGTGGAGTCGCTTCACCACTTTACCAAGGAGGAGAAGATCCCTCTTTACCGCAAGGTGCGCGAAGCGCTGATGCCAGGCGGATACTTTGTCCTGACGGATTATTTCGTATCCACCGAGCGGGAAGAACTGTTCCATCGCGCGGAATTTCTCCGTCTGAAAACCGCGCAGGGGATCTTTGACGATGAGTTCTACCACTACGATACGCCGCTGACCCTGACCCATGAGATCGAAGCCCTTCTGGAGGGCGGATTTTCCACCGTGGAGATCCTGCGGGGATGGGGAAATACCCATACGTTGAAAGCGATCGTTCAATGAACGGGGAACGGTTGCATGAAGGGAGCGCCGCAAATGCTTGTGCATTTGCGG
>JAZRFR010000003.1:0-4348 GCA_045643785.1 Eubacteriales bacterium
CAGGCTGAGATCCTGGACGAGCCCGCCAAGATGACCCGTCCCGGGGGATACTTGACCTATTCCACCTGCACCTTTGCCCCCGCCGAGAACGAGGGCGCGGTGCTGGCCTTCCTCACCCGCCATCCCGAATTCGAGGTGATCCCCTCGGAGGCGCCTGCCGTTGCGGTCGCCCGTCGGGAGGGCCTTTTGGACGGCGGTCACCCCGAATGGGTGGAGGGCTGGGAGCAGTACCCCGGGGCTCTGCGGCAGTCGATTCGCTCGGCCTACCGCGTCTTCCCCCACCGCTGTGACGGCGAAGGGCATTTCGCGGCTCTGCTCCGCAAGCTGTGGGACGGCGGTGAGGTCACCCCCGCACCCAAGGAGAGCAAAAAGAAAGGCCGCAAGCCCGAAAAGTCGGGTGGCGGCAAGGGGAATGCCAATTCCGTGGCGGTGGCGGCAGGGCTCTTTGAGGACTTCTGCTTTGAGGTCATGGAGGAGATGCCTGATTTCGCGGCAGGGACGGTTCCCTGTCTCTTTGGGGACAAGCTCTACCTGATCCCGCGGGCGCTGTGCTACGACGGGGATCCCGCCGAGGTTCTGCGGGGTCTGCGGGTTCTGCGGGCGGGACTCTGCGTGGGATGCGTGGTGGGTCTTGACCGCGGCCGCGGGCGCTTTGAGCCCGACCACGCTCTGGCTCTGGCGGCGGGGCTTTCCCCACGCTCCTTCCCCGTGGACTACGACGGCGCCTGCGCCTACCTGCGGGGTGAGACCCTGCCCTGCGACCTGCGGGGCTGGTATACCGTGACCTACGAGGGGCTTCCCCTCGGCTGGGGCAAGGCCTCCGACGGGGTGATGAAGAATCACTACCCCAAGGGGCTGAGGTGGTGAAATGGTCACCCCGACGACCCCAAATTAAAAAGCCCCCTTGCGGGGGCTTTTTGCTTTGGTTATTACTCGCCGTACACGGCGATCTCGTAGATGGAGAACCAGTTCTCCCCATCACGGTACAGACGGATATAGCGGGCTTCAATGCCTCCAAGGTCATCCAGCACCACCAGGAGTTCATCCTTGGCGCCTTCATGAAGGGTTTGGTAACTCTTACCGTCGGTAGAGTATTCGATACGGTAGGGCACCCAGGCGGATTCCAGCCAGAGCTCCAGTCCGCGCAAGGGGGTCACTTCCCCCAGATCTACCTGCAGCCAAGCCTCCCCCGAGGGCAGAGAGCCCCAACGGGTGGTGGGGTCGCCGTCCACGGCGTAGTCCTTCAGATAATTCCCTTCCTGGGTTGTGGCCGTGACGGGTTTGTTCAATGCGATATTGACCTGCTCGGCCTCCTCCTTCCCTGTCTCGATGTCCTCAGGGGTTGCCTCGTAGGCGCGGAACTCGAAGATGGAGACGGCGTTTCCGCGGGAGATATCCACCCGAATGAAGCGGGCTTCCTTGCCGTGCAGGTTGATGGCTGTGTGCATGGAGCCGTCGTCCACGTACATCTTATGGGCGGTGAAGGTCTGGCCGTCCTCGGACAGCAGGACGGTGAAGGGGACGTGGATGGACTCCCAGATGATCCGGATCTCACCTACGGCATAGGTCTTGCCCAGATCTACCTGCCAGTAGTGATTGCCCGAGGAGAGACCCAGACCGCTCCAGCGGGTGGTGGCCGAGCCGTCTACGGCGCGGTCGGGAGTGAGGGTGTCGTTCTCGTTGTAGTTGGAGGAGGTGGGCTTGTTCAGCGCCAGATTCTCCTTGCGGTCGGCGGGATCGGGCACCTTGTAGGTAGCCTTCTGAATGTAGGGGAATTTCGCATCGGGTACGCAACGGTTCTCCACGTCCTGCACCACGGTCAGGGTGTCGAAGGAAAGAGTAGCGGTAGCCTTGATATCCGCCACAGACGCGCCCACCGACAGGGTGTACTCGCCCTGATCCATCACCCAACGGCTGTTTTCGGTGTCGTAGGTCATGAGGGCCTCGGTGCGGACGGTTACGGTTACCGTCTCGGATTCTCCGGGAGCCAGGAGGGCGGTCTTGCCAAAGCCGCACAGCTCCAGCTTGGCCTGCTCCTGCAGGGTCTCGGGCTTGGTGACGTAGAACTGGACGACCTCGCGACCTGCCACGCTACCCGTGTTGGTGACGGTCACGGTGGCGGTCAGGGTGCCGTCGGAGTTCTTCTTTGCGGTGAAATCCTTGTAGGCGAAGGAGGTGTAGGAGAGGCCGTAGCCGAAGGGGTAGGATACCTCCACTCCGAAGGTGGAGTAGTAGCGGTAGCCCACGTAGATGTCCTCGTAGTAAATGACGTCGGAGGCGCTACCGGGGAAATACTCGGCGGCGGGGGTGGAATCGTAATCCACAGGCCACGTCATAGCCGTCTTGGCCGAGGGGTTGACTTTTCCCGTCAGGACGTATGCCAGAGCCGTACCGCTTCCCTGTCCCGCATAGCCGAGGTAGAGAATAGCGTCCACCTTATCCCGCCAAGAGACGACCTCCATGGGCGAGCCCATGTTGAGCACAACGATGACCTTCTTCCCCTTGGCGTGGAAGGCCGCGGACACGCGGTCGATCATGTCGGATTCGGTATCGTTCAACAGGAAATCACCCTTGAGGTTGGAGCGATCCTGTCCCTCGGTGGAGCCGCGGGAGATAACGATGAGAGCCGCCTCGGCGGCCTCGGCCATCTCACGGGCGTAGGCCTCGGTGACGACCACATCCTTGGAGGGATCCATGGCGTCGTGGTAGTCGCAATTCTTGAAGGGGTTATTCTGGCCGTTCACCACAGACAGATTCCCCTTACGAAGGCCGTCCATGATGTTGACGGAGGCGTTGGTCGATACGCTGCCCGAGCCTGCGCCGCCAAAGACGGTCTTATAGACGCCGTTGCCGAAGACGGCTACCGCGGCATCCTTGGCGAGAGGCAGGGCGGAGGCGTTGTTTTGGAGCAGGATGACCGTATCGGCGGCAGCCTCAGTGGCCAGCTTGTTGTGGTTCTTGGTATCTACGCGGGTGTTCATCTTGATTCCCTTGAAGGTGGGGGACTGGGCGACAACCGTCAGGACGTTGTAGCAAGCGGCGTCCAGAGCGATGTCGGTGATAACCCCTGCTTTCAGGGCGGCCAGCACGTCGGCGGGGTCGGTGGCGTTGCCGGGCATATTGACGTCGTTGCCTGCCATGACCTTATCGGTCATAGAGCCTGCGGCGCCCCAGTCGGACATAACGAAGCCGTCAAAGCCGAATTCTCCCCGCAGAATGCCCGTGAGCAGGTCGTAGCTGACCGAGGTGTGAGGGCCGTTGAGGCAGTTGTAGGAGGACATGACGGTCATGGGGTCGGCATCCGCCACCACCATACCGAAAGCCTTGAGGTAGATCTCCCGCAGGGCGCGCTCCGTGACGTTGGAGGAGGTGGAGCCTCTCGCCGTCTCCTGATTGTTGGCGGCGTAGTGCTTGATGCAGGCGCCCGCGCCGGAGGACTGCATCCCCCCCACGTAGGCCGCCGACATGAGGGCGGTGAGGATGGGATCCTCGGAGCAGTACTCGAAGTTACGGCCGCAGAGGATGTTCTTCTGGATATTCATACCCGGGCCCAGGACGATGTCGATGCCCAGGGCGAGGGAGTCCTCACCGATGGACTGACCCACCGAGGAAATGAGGGCTTCATCCCAGGAGGCGGTGAGGTTATGCACCGAAGGATACCACACCGAGGAGCTGTAGCGCACGCCTGCGGGGCCGTCGTTGACCGTGATGGAGGGGACTCCCAGGCGGTCGATGGAGTAGGTACCGCCCGATGCGCCCTGCTTTACGGGATTCTGCACGCCCGTGACCATGTGGGCCTTCTCATCGTCTGTCATAGCGGCCACCACACAGCGCACACCGTCGGGGGTGAGCTGGGGGAGGCCTTTTTTGAGACCCAGGAACATCTCATCCAGGGGTTCGGTTTCCCCGTCGGCGGTGGCGACGGCGTAGATCGACAGCGCGCCCATGATCTGATCCTCGGGGCAAGACAGCTCCACGGTTTGGCGGCCGCTGACCCCTGTGAGGGTCTTCTGGTCGATCTGTGTTTCGCCCTCAAAGAGGATGAAGGTGATATTGCCCGTAGTTCCCTCTGCTACGGCCGTCGCGTCAAAGGTCACCGTCACCTTACCGTTCGCGGCGGTGAGAGTGTGGGCGACGAGATCCATACGGGAGCCCATTTCGGGAGCGGGAGGCTGTGTTTCGGCCTCGGTTTCGGTGGAGGTATCGGCATCCGTCTCGGCATCTGTCTCGGCGGGGTCGGTGACGGCTGCAGAGGGGTTCGTGGCGGCATCCGTGTCGGCGGGGGTATTGTTGCCGGTGCAGGCCACGCAAGGCAGTAGCAGGGCGGCTGTGAGGAGCAGGAGAATGA
>JAZRFR010000004.1:0-5292 GCA_045643785.1 Eubacteriales bacterium
GAATCCTCAAAACTTTCAAACATGCACGTGTTTTATTGAAAAGTTCTTTGGGATCTTTAAGGCATCAAAAAGAGTGTTCTTTTTTGAAGATTTTTGGGAGGCCGGAACCCTTTTTGAAAAAAGGGTTCCGGTGGGGTGCAGGGGTGAAACCCCTGCAAAAAATCACTTTCTCTTGCCGCACTCGGCGCAGAATTTAGCGGAGGCGTTGTTCTTGGCACCGCAATCGGTGCAGAACCACTCGGCGGCGGGCTTGGGGGAGCCGCACTCGGGGCAGAACTTACCGGTGCAGACGGCACCGCAGGAGCAGGTCCAGCCAGCGGCGGCGGCAGGCTTGGGAGAGCCGCACTCGGCGCAGAACTTACCCGTGTTGACCTGACCGCAGGAGCATGTCCAACCGCCTGCGGGAGCGGACGCCTGTGCGGACGCCTGTGCGGCACGGGTCTCCTGATCTCGCTGCATCTGAGCCTGGTTGGAGGCGGAGGCCGCGCCCATAAAGCCGCCGCCTGCATTCATGCCCATACCCATGCCCATGAAAGCCTGCGCCGCGCCGTTTGCGTTACTGCCGGCGGCCTCCATGCCGCGGGCAACGGCACCCTGGACGTAGCCCTCACGGATGGAGGCGTCGCCCAGCATAGCGCCCTGGTTGCGCATATCGATCATCTCGCGGGACTTCTCGTCGTAGGAAAGCCCGCCGAGGCCCACCGACAGAACCTCCATACCGCGGAGATCCTTCCAGTCGGCGTCCAGCTCGGTCTGCATGTAGCGGGACAGCTCGCGGGACTTGGAGACCACGTAGGAAATGCGGATGCCGTCGGCCGACATGGAGTTGATGGCCGCGCCAAGCGCCTCCAAAAACTCGTTGAGATACTGCTCGTTGATTTCGGAGATATCTACCTTATCTTGGTTCTTGGGCACCACCTCGGTGTAGAACTTGATGGGGTCGGTGATCTTGATGGAGTAGGTGCCGTGGGCGCGGAGGAACAGCTCGGCGTTGTAGAAGCTATCGAAATAGTTGATGGGATTGCGGGTACCGAACTTGATGCCCTTGATCTCCTGCAGGTTGACAAAGTAGACCTTCTGGGAGGTGCTGGGTACACCACCGAACTTGATACGGGAGAAGGACTCCTTCAGGGACGCGCCAAAGCCCCCCGAAAACATGGAGGGAGCGGTGGAGTTGTCCACCTTGTAGTAGCCCTCCTCGGCGGTGAAGTCCACGATCTTGCCGCCGTCCACCAGCATCATGAACTGGTTGGGGTAGACGTGGATGATGGAGCCGTTGGATATGTAGTCCTCGGTTCCCTTCTTGTTACTGCTTCTCTTTTCGCTTCTGCGGTCGTCACGGCGCACCTTAACGCCCTTGGTAAACAGGATGGTACCGCCCATATCGTCGGCTTCCAGTACCTCCAGCCATTGATCGGCCAGGCCGCCGCCAATGCCGCCCAGCGTTGCTTTGATAATGCCCATGTTGATTCCTTTCTTTTGTTGTATGTAATTATTTTAATGTAATTATTTTATTTAAACATAAAGAGCGTATGCCGATCCGACATACGCTCTTTATCCGCAGGCAAAAAATCGCCTGCCACTCGTGTTGTCCAATAACCCCGCAAGGCCGTGTACACAGCATTCGGAACCCTGTTTTGCCAGGGCGGTGATCTATCCGCGGCTTTACTGCTCCCAGCGTCCGCGTATCCTTCGGGACAAGTCAACCGATGGAGGATAGCGGGAGGTCTGCAAACCACCACGTGAGTCGATCTCCTTTAATCAGATGTGGGTCACAATATCTGCATATCACGCACCCCGCAGGAATTTGTGATCGGGGGGAGTGGGAGGATTACTCCTCGTCGTTATTGAGGTCGTAGTCGGCCTCGTCGGACAGCATGTCGTCGAAATAGTCAGCCACATCGTCGAACTCGTCGTCGTCGTCGATGGTGACCAGAACGTCCTCACCGTCCTCGTCCTTCTCGGACTTGAGGATCACGTACTCGTATACGTCCTCCTCCTCGGGCTGATCGTCCACGGGGATCATGGCATAGTACATGGTACCATTGATCTCGGCAGAACCGATGACTTCAAACTGAAGCTCGTTGCCCTCCTCGTCGGTCAAAGTATAGTATTCGCTCTGAAATTCTTTCTCATCCATGGTGGAAACTTCCTTTCCGTGCCGCAAAACCTTTGCGGCGACTTTTTTGGTCACTTATATTATACACGAAAACCCCGTCCTTGTCAACGGGGTTTTTCCATGTTTTTCGGATATGAAGGGCGGAAACCGAGAAAAATTCAAAGAATATCCGAAAGAATCGTATTGCTCACGGGAAATCCGCGTTCCGTCAGAAAAATTCGTCCACCCTCGCGGCAAAGAAAACCACCGTCGATATAGGGTATGCAGGACGGGCCGTAGGTATGCCAGAAATCCCGCCCGAATCGAGAAGCAAATTCGTCTTCGCTGATGCCGTCCGACAGCCGCAGAGCCAGCATGATGTATTCCGACTCCCTGTCGGCGGGAGTCAGCACCTCGCGGAATTCGGTGATGTCCTCCCCGCGGAGGAAGCCCTCCAAATCGCGGGACTGCCCGAAGCGCACGCCGTCCATGCAGGAGTGGGCGGCTACGCCCAGGCCCAGGTAATCGCGACATTGCCAGGTATGGAGATTGTGGCGGGAACGGAAGCCGGGGCGGGCGTAGTTGGAGATCTCGTAATGCTCATAGCCTGCGGCGCGGAGGGTGGCGGAGGCCTGCTCCCACAGGGAAACCGCCTGCTCGTCGGCCGTATCCTCGTCGGCGGGAAGCCCCAGAGATGCCCGTCCGCGGCGGTAAAAGGGGGTTCCCTCCTCCAGCATGAGGGTGTAGGCGGACAGGTGAGTGGGCTCCAGCTCCAGGGCGCGGGACAGGGTGTCGTCCAGACTTTCAGGGGTCTGATGGGGAATGCCCAGCATGAAGTCCAGGTTGATGTTCTCGATCCCCGCATCTCTGGCGGCATGAACCGTATTCACCACGTCCTCCCAGCGATGAAGCCGTCCTAAGGCCTTGAGTTCCTCGGCTTGCGCGGATTGCGCGCCCAGACTCAGGCGGTTCACGCCGTTTTCCCGCCACACGGCCAAGGCCTCGCGGTCAACGGTGGCGGGATTGCCCTCCACCGTGATCTCGGCGTGGGGCAAAACCTCAAACGCGGCGTGAATTGCCTCGAACAGCTCGCGGATACTCTCCGTCGAAAGCAGGGTCGGCGTTCCTCCGCCGAAATAAACTGTATCCACGGGGATCTTGGATGTCGTTCCGTTCGGCTTGTGGAAAACCGCGCTCCGAGCTATGCCGTCCTCGCGGATGCGGCGAGCCAGCTCGTGGGTGTAGGCCTCCATCAGCTCCCGGGTGGGGCGGGGATAGGAGCAGAAATCGCAGTAGGGGCACTTACTCCGACAAAACGGAATGTGCAAATATAATCCGATCGGTCTTGTCGATTCTCGATTCATATCATTCACCAATCCATTTTTCAAAAGTTCTTGAAAGGGGGTTCGGGGGAAAACTTCTTTCAAGAAGTTTTCCCCCGTCGTTCTTATTACTTCACCAGATGGCGCTTGATCTTCTTGGAGGTGGTCTTTTCGAACTCGGTGGAGCGGAGCTCGAGGGCCTTCATCTGCTTGAAGCTGGGGAGGCGGCGGTTGATCTGCATGATCTGCTTGTAGATGGTCTCGTGGATCAGCTCCTCGGTGGCGCCTGCGGGCAGCTTTTCGAAGTTGGGGTAGGCCACAACGGTCAGAATGACCTCGTCGCTGTCCTGAGCCTTGCGGCCGATGACCACGCACTCGGCAATGGTCTCGATCTCGTCCAGATACTCCTCGATCTCCTCGGGGAAGACGTTCTTACCGTTCTCCAGAACGATGACCGACTTCATACGGCCGGTGATATACACGAAGCCCTCCTCGTCCTTGTAGGCCACGTCGCCGGTGCGGAACCAACCGTCCTCGGTAAAGGCGGCGGCGGTTGCCTCGGGATTGTTGTAGTAACCGATCATGACGTTGTCACCCTTGATCTGCAGCTCACCCTCGGGGTAACCGTGCTCACCGGGCTGGGCGTCAGCAATGCGGCAACGGCAGCAGGGCACGCTGGGACCGATGGAGCCGTACTTACGGTTGTAGTAGGGGGTCACGTTGGTCAGGGGCGAGCACTCGGTGATACCGAAGCCCTCGAATACGCTGATGCCGAAGTCCTCAAAGGCGGCGATCAGATCGGGATTCAGCTTGGCACCGCCGCAGATGATGTGATCCAGGCGGCCGCCGAAGGAATTCAGAACCGTCTTGAAGAGCTTGCGGCGCACGTCGATACCCATGGAAAGCAGGGTCTTGGAGGTGGCCAGAGCCGCCTTCAGCACGCCGTCCTTCTTGGTGCGCTCGGCCTCGGACCAGATCTTCTTGTACATGGTGTTGAGGAACAGAGGAACCAGTACCAGACCCGTGGGCTTGAATACCTGCAGGTTCTTGAGCACGTGGCGCAGGGTGTCGTTGATGCAGACCTCCATACCGAACAGAGCGGCGGCCAGCAGACACATGAGCTCATAGGTATGATGCACGGGAAGGACGGACATGATGACGTCGTCGGGGGAGAAGCACACCGTCTCGCAGGCGGCGTTGGCGGCGGCGAAGATGTTCTTCTGGGACAGCATGACGCACTTGCTGGTGCCGGTGGTACCCGAGGTGAACAGCATCTCGGCCATCTCCTCGCGGTTCTCCACAACGGGGAACTTGTATCCCACGCGGGCAATGCGGTCGCGGCCGCACTCCAGCACCTGATCGAAGGAGGTCACCTTGGAGTCAAAGGTGTTGTCGTAGGCAGGGGTAACGGGGACGAAATACTCTACGCCGGTCTGATTTTCCGAGATGGCCTTCACGAACTTCTCGTTGAAGGACTTGGAGTAAATGATGGCCTTGGCCTCCACGATGTCCAGGAACTTGCAGATCTCGCTGACGTCCAGCTCCTTGTCCATGGGCACAATGACGCATCCGCAGGCCAGAGCGGCCAGATAGGTGCAAATCCACTGGGGGGAGGTGTCGCCGATAACGGCCACGCGCTTACCCTTGAGCCCCATAGCGTCAAAGCCTGCGGCGCATTCATACACCATCGTGTGCAGCTCGCCGTAGGTCATGACCTTGATCTCTTTGCCAACGTAGTAGCGGTAGGCGACGCGGTCGCCGTGATCGGCGATCTGCTCGATCAGATCCAGCACGTCGCTGGCGCGGGGGATGGGCTGGTTCATGCGCTGGCGGTTGATGGGCTTGTGCTTCTTTGCCGTGATTTTGTTTGCC
>JAZRFR010000005.1:0-10228 GCA_045643785.1 Eubacteriales bacterium
CATAAAAACCCCCGCAAGGCTTTGCCTTGCTGCAGTTTTTTAGCGTCGGTTTATGGCCAGTGACGAATAGGGAACGACTTTGTCCCAGTCCTCCCGACCCTCGTTGGCCCTCTTCTCGCAGAGGTCGATCACACCCCGCCCGTACAGCTCGTCGATCTCGTCGCGGGAGACCATGAGGAGCATCGCGCGGTTATGCTTGCGGATGACGCGGATGTTGCCATTGGAGCCCAGACGTGTGGGGGCGATATAGAAGTAGTGGACGCGCTGGCTTCTGCGGCGGTAAGTACCGTCCTCGTGGGTACAGCCCAGATCCCGCACCGTATTCCAAGGGAGGAAGCGTTCCTTCAGCAAAGTACACCGCAGATGCACCCCTTCCTGATCCAATACCAGATGCCGTCCGAGATTGGTGACAAGCAGATAGATACCCGATCCGATGAGGATGGCGAGAAGGCCGGCCAAAAATACCATCGCTGCCAATTCCTTTGCGCCGCTGACGGTGGAGAGGAAGGGGAGCATAAAAGCCGTCATGATCAGACCCATTACCAGTAGAATACCTCCCGAAACGACGGGGAAGGGGGATTGCCGTAGGGTGTAGCCGGTGTCGGTCTTGTAAATTTTCATGGGGGTTCCTTTCTGTCGAAGAGGGATCAGTTCTCGGAACTCGTCCCGTCAATGACCGACTTCGCGTACACGTACTTGCTGTTGTAGTTGGTGGCGAGATCATTGGTGGCCTGCAGGACGAGATACTGGGCGTACCAGATGAAGATACCCCAGGTGAACATGCCGACGATGTACAGAACCAGTACCTTGCCGCCGCTGACGTCCGTAGCAACGCTTTCACGCACGCCAGCGCGGGACAGACGGTCTGCGGCTTTGAACCACCAGAACACCGAGAACATACCGCAGGTGACCAGGGACAGGAGAATGTGGAGCAAAAGCCCCTCGTTGTTCTTGCCGTCATCCTTGCAGATTTCGTTGATGTCCTTGGTCCAGTGGTGGAGATGCCAGAGCTCGTAGATGCCAAGAGTTACGATGGAGAGAACCAGCAGCTTGATAAAGCTGCGATCGTCGTTTAAGGGTTTGGGTGGCATGATGGGGATTCCTTTCTTATGTAGGTTTTTGTTTATTCTTGGAGAGATGCGGGCTTGATTCGGATTAGTCCCCGTAAAGCCCTTCGGTAATATCCGAGAGGAACATGGGGACATACCGCTCGTCCGTCTCCTCCCCGTCGCCCAGATGCGAGCGACAGAAGGTCAGAAGCCCCGAGCGGGACAGCTCGATGTAGTCCTGTTTGACGACATGGACGGTGAGCAGGCCCTTGACACCGACGAACTTTTTGATGTCCGGCCCGGCGGTGGCCAGCTTGGCGGGGGAGAAGTAGAGGAAATAGCTTTTGCCATATTTGGTTACGACGTAGCCAAAGCCCCAGTCCCGGATATCCGACCAGTAGAGGTCTTTACCCTTGCGGTGGTCGAAGCGGAGGTGGACGCCCTCGTGGTCAAGCTCCAGCCGCTGGCCCTTGGAGAGGAGGAGGAGGGGGAGCATCATGAGGAGCTGCATGGCGAGGCACACCGCCACAAACAAAAGGTAGGGGACCCGATCCTCGGGATCCAGCACGAAGCACAGGAGGGCGAAGATCGAGATGGGGATGAGGGTCAAGAGCAAGGACAGGCGCATGGATTGCTGACTCCTTCGCAGAATATAGCCGTAGACCGTGCGCTCGCAGGTCAGGACGGTGGTGAGAGAGGATTTCATGTCGGCTCCTTTCTTTCAGAAAACTGTTCGATCCGCGTTCTCTATCTGCGTGTGGCAGAAGGTGAGCAGACCCGATGCGCGGAGGGCTTGCTCGTCGGCGGGGGTCAGTTTGATGAACACCTTTCTTCTTTTGTAGTCTATGGGCTTTGCTTCTGTGCTGGCGTAGAAGGCGAGATGATTCGATGGTCCGGATCTGGTGGAAGGGACGGGGATCACGCCGATACCGAAGGAGCGGACATACCGCCAGAGCAGGGTGTGTTTTACGCGGCGGAAGGAGTAGCGGTGAACACCCGCTTCATCGACGACGATGCGGTAGCCGAAGGCAAGGGAGAAGAGATAGGCCGCGCTTGCCCACATGATAACCATACCCAGCATGGGTGGCAAGAGGTTGCTTGGATCGGTTCCCTCCATGAAAAACAGCAGGATCGACATGACCGTTGGGACGATGCCGAAGAAGGCGCAGAGAATGAGGGTCATGAGCTTGGTGGCGCGGCTGTGGCGGATGGTATAGCCCGTGGGAGTTTTTTGAATGTCGGTGTATCTCATGGCGGCTCCTTTCATTTGAAATCAAATCCATCTGATTTTCTTTGCCACAGTCTCGCCGTCAAAGGTGACGTAGCTATGGTTGGTGTTGTCGAGCCCCACTCGGATATTGTGACCGTCCACCACGGCGGTCAGCTCGTGCTCGCTTTCCAGGGTAGCCGTCATGTCGTCGTAGACCATGCCGTTTACTACCAGCTCATTGGTCTTGCCCACGCGCCGATAGCAGATGCGGTATGTCCCGACAGCCTTTTCCAGCAGGATCCGACACTTGACGTCTTTCACGGCCACCCGCAAAGGCGTGTCGGTTTGCCCGGGATCGAAGTTTTCGGCAAAATACGCCTTGGCCTCGGCCTCGGCGGCGGTTTTGGCTTCTGTTTCCTTGTAGTACGCGGTTAAGGCGTAGCAGGGGAGCCAGAGCAGAAAAACAACACCGCCCACATACAGGATATGCAGAGAGTTGAAGGGGATCTGCAAGGATGCCAGAAATTCATCTATCCTCTCAGCACCGAAAAGTTTCAAACAGCAAACAAACACAGCCACGATCCAAAAGGGAACGGACAGTATTTTGCTGACGATGGGGCAGTATTTCTTCAAAAAATCTTTCATGTCGGTTCCTTCCTTTCAGAGAGCTGTCCGATCCGCATTCTCCGATCACTTCCTATCCAAAATATCCAGTATCCGAAGAAACAGATTGATCAGATCCAGATACAGATCAATGGCCGAGTCGATGGCGTTATCCACCGTCTTGGAGTAGGACTGCGCCACGTGCCAATCGTAGCCGATGTACAGGGAAAAAATAATGATGAAAAACCAGTTGAAGATATTGCCTCCGTAACCCAGCCAGTACGCCACCCCTTCCACAAGACCACCGATCAGAAGGCTCCAAAGCAGCGAGGTGCCCAGCCTTGCGAAGAAGTTGGGGAAGATCACCGACAAAATAATCATGATGACGGTGACGATACCCGTGAGCAGGGCTGCCAGGAAAATATTGCCCGCGCTTTCACCTGGAAGAACCAGACTCAGAAGCATACCGATGGGCACAACGATGAGGTTATAGCCCAAAAAGCTGATGGCGGGCTTGGAGGACTTGGTAGCGATGATCGTTCCCAGAATGCAAGAGACGATATATCCGATGAAGACACCTATGATGGGCAGACCCTCGAAAAAGGGACGGGCGAACATGACCATCAAGGCGTTGACTACAAAGCCGTAGAGGATGGTCAGACCGATGATACCGTTGTAGGCGGAGCGGCTGATGGTATCTGCCCCATAGGCACGGGTTTCTTTCCGCTCCCGTAGAGTTTCGGAATGGGATTTTTTCATGGTAGATTCTCCTTCTTATCAGTACAATTAAGTCGATTGCAAAATGTCCAAATTCGGATTTATCGGTGAGTTCTCCGATGACCCAATGTAGGGACGGGCGTCCTCGACCGTCCGTGACCTACCCATTAAAGTTTGTTGTCGGATCAAGGATATTTCGGACAGACGAGATGTCGAACAAGTTCGACCGCCTGTCCCTACAGATTTAATTTGTTGGCTGGACTCAAACTCCCCGTTAAACCGCAATTTTATGTATATTCCTTATTTGGTTGCAAGCCAAATGATCAGAATGGACAGAATGATGGCAGCCCAGAGCCCGCCAATCACACCGCCGGCCAAACGGTTGGAATGCTTTCGGTATGCCTGATAGGCCTCGGTGTTTTTCATAGCCTCGGTAGGGAAGGGCTTGGGAGCAGGAGGGATTCCATACGCCCGCAATCTCGTTTCCAGTTCTGAGATCCCCACGTAGGTGTGATCAAAACCGAACAAAGGAATGCCGTTTTCGTCGAATCCGCTGATATTTCCGAATCCCGCGTCGTAGGTGGATATATACGCGATCTTTTCAAAGGGGATCGTGCGGCTTTTCATGAATAGCCTGACCATAAGAAGATGATCCTCGTGTATCACGCAGTATGTGCATTGCGTATAGATATACCCGAAAAGCCCCAGACAGGCAAAAGCCGCCAGAACCCCTTCTCCGATCAGAAAAGCAGTCTTGTTGGGGACATCGAAATGCAATACGGCTAAGGCAACCATCCCTACGAACAACAAGGCTGAAAAAATGATGAAGAACAGGCGCACCGTCCGCGCCGCCTGCACGCGGAAAACCGCACCGTAGGTGTGCTTTTTATCCTCTTTCCGAATGAAGAAAAAGAGCAAAGCCCAGACCAGCGAAAAGAGGATAGGGAATAAAAGTGTGAAAAAGGCATCCATGCTTTCGGCTCCTTTCTGCTTATCGTTTATCGTTTATCGTTTATCGTTTATGAGGTTCAAATTGGGGTTTAACGGTAAGATGACCGCGTTCTCTGACCCTCCCCTATGTGCCACCCGCAAGCGGGTGCGGGGGACCGCGGAGCGGTGGGTGAGGTTTGTCAGAAAACATGTTGTCTGCCAATGGTTTTTAGCTCATCCACCACCTTCGGTGGTCCCCCTTCCCCAAAGGGGAAGGTCTACGAAGGCCGGTGCCAACCCACCGCCAAACCCAAATTTGAACCCCATAAACCACCCCCTCCCCCTTTCGGGAGAGGGGCGATGGTGGTTACGACAAATCTTCAAAACCATTATTTTGAAAGTTTTGAAGATTCCAAAGGGACTTTTTCAAAAGTCCCTTTGGTGGGGGTCGAGGGGGCAAAACCCCCTGCTTATGTAGAAATTACTTCTCCTCGCCCATGGTCGCGGCCTTACCGCCCATGAAGCCGGAGATCATGCTCTTAACGTCCAGACCCGTGGCCTCGGAGAGACCCTCCATGACCTGGTTGGAGGACTGCATGACGTCGCGGAGGAGCTTGGTGGAGTTGCCGTCGCCGTACATAACGATCTTGTCGGTCTGAGCCAGGGGCGAAGCGGCGTTCTTGACCACCTCGGGGAGAGCGGTGAGGTACATCTCCAGCACGGAGGCTTCGCCCATCTTCTTCTGAGCTTCTGCCTTCTTCTCGATGGCTTCTGCCTCGGCAAGACCCACGGCGCGGATACCTTCAGCTTCCTTCAGCTTGGCGAAGGCCTCAGCCTCTGCGATGGCCTTCTTGGCCTCTGCCTGACGCTCCTGCTCGTACTTCTCTGCCTCTGCGGCCTTCATACGGGCGAGAGCGGCCTGCTCTTCCTCGTATCTCTTTGCCTCGGATTCCTTCTGACGGCGGATGAGATCGGCTTCTGCCTTCTTCTCGGCCTCGTACTTCAGCGCGTCTGCCTTCTTCTTGATCTCTGCATCCAGCTTCTTTTCCTGGAGCGCGATCTCCTTCTCGAACAGCTCGGCTTCCTTTTCGCGGCGGGCGATATCGGCGTTGGCGGAGGTGACCTCGATGGTCTTTCTCTGCTCCTGCTTCTGGATGTCGTAAGCGGCGTCGGCTTCTGCCTTCTTGATGTCGGCGTCCTTCTTCAGCTCGGCCTCGCGGATGGACAGAGCGGTGTTCTGCTCGGCGATGCGCTGGTTGGCCTCCACGGCGACCTTGTTGGCGGACTCGCGGGCGTTGGCCTCGGCGATGGCGATATCGCGGGCGGCCTCGGCCTTGGCGATTTGGGCGGCCTTGCGGATCTGCTCCACGTTGTCAATACCCATGTTCTCGATGGTACCGGCGCCGTCCTTGAAGTTCTGGATGTTGAAGTTGACGATCTCAATACCCAGCTTCATCATGTCGGGAATGGCGTTCTCCTTGATTTTTTCGGCGACGACCTGACGCTCCTGAACCATTTCCTTCAGGCCCACGGAACCTACGATCTCACGCATGTTACCTTCCAGCACCTGGGTGACCAGGAAGATGAGCTGGCGCTGATCCATACCCAGCAGAGCCTCGGCGGCCTTCTCGAGAAGCTCGGGGTTAGAGGAGATCTTGATGTTGGCCACACCGTCCACGGTGACGTTGATGAACTCGTTGGTGGGGATGGCTTCGGACGTCTTGATGTCTACCTGCATGACGTCCAAGGACAGCTTATCCAGGCGCTGCAGGAAGGGAACGCGGAAGCCGGCGCGACCGATGAGGATCTTCTTCTTCTTGCGGTTACCCGAAATGATGTAGGCCTTGTTCCGGGGGGCCTTGACGTAGGACGCCACGAAGAAGAGAAACAGCGCGGCGACGACGAGAACGCCGATGATGATCGGCGTTGTCGCCGACATGGCGAACAGAGCGGCGTTGGTTACGGGAATAAACATAGTTATTTCCTCCTTCAAATTTATACACGGCAGACCTGCGCGGGGCGTACGGTCTGCTTGTGTTGTGAGTATATTATATCACACGGTCACGTGATTGTCAATAGTTTTTACATGAATTTACAAATTCTTCACATTTTTAACAACCCGTGTATTTTCCTAAAGAATTTTGTGAGGTTTGAACAAAAACCGGCTTGACAAATGTGGGCGTATCCCTTATAATAAAGGTATGCAAGTAACCCCAAAAGGAGGCCTCTATGTCCCATTTGACCCGTTCTGTTACCGATTGCCCCTGCGGAAAGCCTCATATTTGCCCCATCAAAGCCGTGGAAATCGGAGAGGGGGCTTTGTCGTCACTTCCGTCTCTGTGCGAGGGCTTTACCCGCATCCTTCTGGTGGCGGATACCAACACCTACGCCGCCTGCGGACGGGAGGTGGACGGGATTCTGGGCGGTCTTGTGGCCTCCCGCCACATCTTTGAAGGGGAGGGCGTGGTCATCCCCGACGAAGCCTCCGTGGCCGCTATCGAGGCGAAGCTGACCGCTGACACCGCCGGGACTGACAGGCCCGATCTCATCGTGGGCGTGGGATCGGGGGTCATCAACGACCTCTGCAAGTACGTCAGCCATAAAAACGGACTCCCCTACGTCATCGTGGCCACCGCTCCCTCCATGGACGGCTACGCCTCGGCAGGGGCGGCCATGATCCTGGGCGGCATGAAGGTGACCCCCTCGGCACCGCCTCCCATGGCTATCGTGGCGGATACCGCCGTCCTGCAAAACGCGCCCATGGACATGATCCGCGCGGGGTACGGGGACATCATTGGTAAGTACTCCTGCCTGAACGACTGGAAGCTGTCTGCCTATATTCGAGGGGAATACTTCTGTGAGACCGTATACAATTTGGTGATGAACACCGCAAACCGCATCCGCGACCTGGCCGAGGCCATTTCAAACCGCGATGGGAAAGCCATCGCTACCCTCATGGAGGCGCTGGTGGAGGTGGGGGTGGCCATGGCCTACGTGGGGAACTCCCGTCCCGCCTCGGGGAGCGAGCATCACCTGTCCCATTTCTTTGAGATTACGGGCATTCTGAACGGCACACCCTACCTCCCCCACGGCACCGACGTGGCTTACTCCTCGGTCATCACCGCCCGCCTGCGGGAAGAGATCCTGCGCCGCGACCCCGCCCGTCGCCCCTTTGACCGCGAAGCCTACGAAGCGGACATCCGAAACGCCTATACCTCCATCGCGGACTCGGTCATCGCCCAGCAGGATCGCCTGGGCTGGTACCACGAAGCCGCCACCGACGAGTTTATCCTGTCCCACACCGACGGCATCCGCGCCATCCTTGCCGAAGCCCCCGACGAAGCCGAGGCTCGGCGCATGGTGGAGGCGGTGGGGCTGTCCATGGACGAGCTGTACGAAACCTACGGACAGGCGCATATCGACGAAGCTATCCGCTATGCCAAAGACCTGAAGGATCGGTATTCGGTGCTTTGGGTGTATAATTTGTTTTATATGTAAATTGCGGTTTGTCGGAGAGTTTGAATCCAACCAACAAATTGAAGCCGTAGGGACAGGCGTTCTCGTCTGTCCGAAATATCCTTGATCCAGTAACAAAATATAATGGGTAGGTCCCGGACAGTCGAGGACGCCTGTCCCTACAATTCATATTTCAAACTCGCCGACAAACCCAAATTTGAAAGGACGCACAACCATGTCAAACAAAACATATACTGCCACCGAGTTTCCTCATCGCATCCACAGCGGCTACTGGCCTGAGGGACACGTCCAGGGCATCGCCATCGACGAGGTCGGCGGCTACGTTTACTATTCCTTTACCACCATTCTGCTCAAAACCGATCTGGCGGGCAATCCCGTGGGGAGCGTTTGCAATATCGTGGGGCACCTGGGGTGCATCACCTTCGACCCCGACCGCCGTCGCGTGTACGGCTCTCTGGAGCTGAAGCACGACGCCATCGGGAAGGGGATCGTCAGCCGCACGGGGAAGGAGTTGGCCGAGGAGGACGCTTTCTACTGTGTGTCCTTTGACTGCGATGCCATTGACTCCATGGACATGGATGCCGAGGTCACCGACGAAAGCGGCAGATCCGTCATGACCGCCCTGTACCTCCCCGACGTGGTTCGCGACTACGCCGACACCGACGAGGCCACGGGGGCGCTCCACCGCTACGGCTGCAGCGGCATCGACGGCCTGGCCTATGGGCCGGTGTTCGGTGCTCCTGCAGACTCTCAAAAGAAGATGATGGTCTGCTACGGCGTGTACAGCGACGTCAGCCGCGAGGACAACGACCACCAGGTCATCCTGCAGTACGATCCCGCCATGATCGATGCCTACGGCAAGCCCCTGACCCAGAAAGCCCCCCATCACAGCGGCTGCCCCTGCGAGGCTCGCTACTTCTTCTACACGGGCAATACCCGCTACGGCGTGCAGAATCTGGAGTACGATCCCCACACCCGTAGCTATCTCGTCGCGGTCTACACGGGCAAGAAGGAGAGCTTTACCAATTACCCCCTGTTCTTCATCGACGCAACCAAGGCGCCCTGCGAGGGCGAGCTGATCGGACGCGGCGGGGAACGAGGACTGCTCCTGGCGGCGGCTCGGCCGAATCCTTCGGTAGCCGAAAACGGCGGCTGTTGGTTCGGTCTGGGGCAGACAGGCGTGTACGCCTTCGGGGACGGCCGCTACGCGTTCTCCAAGCACCTCACCCGCACCGAGGAGAACGGTGTGCGCACCTTCGCCTCCGAGGTAGTCCTCTGCCGCCTGAACCCCGCCGACGACCTCATCTTTACTGAAATCTGATCGCACAAGCGAATGAAAGGATAGAAGTTTGAAAGATCAATCTTTCAAACAGCGTTTTGTTGCTTTCGCCATCGGAGCGATGGCGATTTTGCTTCACAAAACCGGCACCAATTCCGCAAGAAAGGAAGCTTTCGCATGGCGAAAGCTATGGTCATAAAAATGGAAGATATGATCACATATTTATCCGATTTCAATCCCGTCACCGTCATCCTCCGTGTCCTCCTGGCCGCCTTGGCGGGAGCGCTGGTGGGACTGGAACGGGAATTCCACGGCCGCGCGGCGGGTATGCGTACCCACATGATGGTCGCCCTGGGAGCCGCCCTGGCTGCCATGATCGGACTGTATACCGTCCATGAGCTGGGCATTTCCTCCGACCCTATGCGGGTGGGCGCCCAGGTCATCAGTGGCGTGGGCTTTCTCGGCGCAGGCACCATCCTGCTTCGCGGCGGCGGCTCCCGCATTACGGGTCTGACCACGGCGGCAGGACTCTGGACGGCGGCCTCCATCGGCCTGGCCGTGGGCATTGGCTTCTACGTGGGCGCCTTCATGACGGTGTTTGCGGTCATGTTTACCTTCACCCTCATCACCGGCGTAGAGCGCTTCATGAATCGGAAACGCCAGCGCATGGCCATCTACCTGGAGCTGGAGCACGTGGATGCTGTCTCTCCCATGCTGGATCTGCTCCGCAACGAATACGGCCTGATGGAGGTCCAGGTCACCCCGCCCCGTAGCGGAACCGCCCCCCACGTGGGGATGGAGATCCTCGTCCGCGTTCCCCAAAAGCTCTCTACCGAGGAAAATCTCAGGCGCTTCTCCGGCCTGCCCCGCGTGGTGTTCGCGCTTCGGAATATTTGATGGAAGCAGGGGGAGTGGGGTTTGGGGGGGCTTTGGCCCTGCACCCCCCAAGCCCCCTTTTGAAAA
>JAZRFR010000006.1:0-1884 GCA_045643785.1 Eubacteriales bacterium
AGGAGCCCTTCGACCGCAACAAGCTGGTCAACGGTATTTTGAAGTCTACCCGCAAGCGGAGCGTGGATGCCGATGCCATTGTGGACGAGATTGAGGCCGAGCTTCAGAACACCCTTCGTCTGGAGGTGACCTCGGTGGAGCTGGGCGATATGGTGCTGGCCAAGCTGCGGGATCTGGACGAGATCTCCTACGTCCGCTTCGCCTCGGTGTACCATGAGTTTACCGACGTGGATTCCTTCATGGACGAGCTGAAGAAGCTCAAAAAGAAGCACGGGAAACCCAAGAAAACGCCTCCCACCGAATGAAACGTAAGCCCGCATGCCGCTTTCCCGCGATGCGGGCTTTTGTAAACAAAGTGTAAATCCTTAAAAAGGCAGGAAACTTTCCCTGATTTTTGCCGTCTGTATGAGTAGAGATCATAATACCCGAAAGGAGACAGCCCCATGAAATACTACGGAAAAGAAAAATGCCGCATTCTCAAGGAGATCCGCGCCGAGATCGCAAAGGCCAACGACATTGAGTGGGTTGTCTCCGAGTGCAAGCATCAGGGCAACTGTAAGGGTACCTGCCCCAAGTGCGAGCAGGAGGTGCGACAGCTGGAGGCCGCTCTCACCCGTCGGGAGGCTCTGGGCAAGACCGTGGCCGTGGTGGGAATATCTGCCGCCATCTCCCTGTCGGTGACGGGGTGTGCCAATCCTCTCATCCAGACGACGGCAGGTGTGCCGGTGGATGGCGGTATGCTCCCGCCCGAGAACATCGCCGAGGAGACTCGTGAGACGACTCCCGAATCCGATACCCTGATCTGCGAGACCGAGATGGGGGAGATCGCCGTGCCGGGCGAAGCTCTGCCCGAGACCGAAACCGAGCCGGAGGAGCTCATGGGTGCGCCTGTCTGGGAGGGGGAGTACGTGGAGGATGAAACCGACGAGGCTGATTCGGATGAGGAAACAGACTGGGATATTCTGGGGGGAGAGCCTCTGCCGGATGACGAGTCGGAATGGTTTGTTACGGCAGGAGTGCCTGTGCTCCTACCCGATGACGAGACCGAGGAGTAACGGCTATGACCGCTACGACCGCTACGACCGCTACAATCGATCAAAAAACACCTGCGTTTCCTCTTGCCTTTTATGATCGCCTCCGCATGGCCACCGACGGCGCGGGGGTTACGGCGCTGGTGGGGGCTTACGGATGCCCCCTGCAATGCAAGCTCTGTATCAATCCCCAGACCTGGCACGAACGAAGCGACGGAAAGCCTTCCTTTGAGCGGGTCACCCCCGCCGAGCTGTATGACCGCGTGAAGATCGACAGCCTGTACTACCTGGCCACGGGCGGCGGGATCACCTTCGGCGGCGGCGAGCCTCTGCTCCATACGGAGTTCATCACCGCTTTCCGCGCCCTCTGTCCCAAGGATTGGCGCATCTACGCCGAGACCTGTCTCAATATCCCGCGGGAGCATATAATCGCGGCGTCGGCCGTGGTGGATTGGTTTTTCGTAGATATCAAGGACATGAATCCCGTTATCTACAAAGCCTACACGGGGCGTGAGAATGCTCTTGTAAAAGAGAATCTCGCTCTGCTTCTGTCCCTGGTGGGCTCCGACCGCGTCACCGTCCGCGTGCCCCACATTCCCGGCTTCAATACCGATGCTGACGTGGAAGCCTCGGTGGCAGAGCTTACGGCCATGGGCGTGACGAGGATGGATGTGTTTACGTACAAAGACCCCAAGAACCGCAGAAAATAATGGCACATACAGAAACCCCTCGCCGTGTGAACTGCCCCAAATTGTACGGACAGTACAAAAAGCCCCCTGAGGGTAGGATATTTAACAATTAGGCAACGAACTGACATCGCTTTTCGAGTGGTGTCAGTTTTGTTTTGAGTTGG
>JAZRFR010000007.1:0-9155 GCA_045643785.1 Eubacteriales bacterium
GGAGTCCAGAACCCTTTTTTCAAAAAGGGTTCTGGTGGGGTCCAGGGGTGAAACCCCTGCCCTACAAACTCCAATTTGCAAATTTCAATCGTCCTCGTCACTTTCTCCGATCCGCTTGCGGGTATTCGCAGGCTTCATACGGAGGCGGGCGCGGGCTTTTTCCACGTCGTATTGCGGGAGAGTTTTGAGTTTCTTGAAAGCATCGAAGCTCCCGTGCTCGGCGGCGCGGACGTACAGCTCGATGGCTTTTTCGCGGTCGTACATACGCCCCAGTCCTTCCTCGGCGCACTTGGCCAGCAGGAACTCGGCGTTGCCCTTGGCCGCCCCCACGTAGTCGCCTTCATGGCGGGCGGCCTTGCGGATGTAGCGGATGGCCTCGTACTCGTCGGCCTCCACGATCTCAAAGCGCTTGTCCATGAGCTCGTCGGCGTACTCGCCGTTCTCGTCGGGGGTAGGGGGCAATAGGAATGCGGAATCGGGGGTGTCGGGGCGGTGGAAGGGAATGCGGCGGATGCTGATGATGTCGGGCTCGCCCACGCAACCCGTGAGCCGCACCATGGCCAGGTAGAGCTGGGCCTCGATGCATCCGCACTCGGCGGCGGTGAGCATGTAGGCGTAACCTTCCTCGGGATCGCAGGGAATGCCGCGACCCGTCACCAGCATGGCCCCCGCGTTGTAGGCGGCGTCTCCCTCCTCCTCGAAGCGGAGGTAGGTGTAGAGTTCAAAGGCCTTGGCGGGGTCGGGGGATACGCCGTAGCCGTACTGGAGGCAGTAGGCGTAGTTGAAGATGGCGCGGGTGTGGCCGGATTTGATTCCGCGTTCGTATATGGCCAACGCCTCGGTGTATTTGCCCTCGGTGAACATGGCGTTGGCGCGGATGATATCATTGTCGGAGACAATGCGGTTATCTAAATTGTTCATTACTTGCGGTAGTAGACGTAATGCACCGTAATCGTCCGCTCCGCCCCGCCGTGCTCCTTGTCAGGGGCGGTGATCACCACGCCGTCGCCGGACATGAGAATCCACGCCTGCAGCTGGTCAATATCGCACCGCAGGATGGTCTCCGAGGGTGTGGAGACGATGAGCTCGTCGGTCTCCCGCTTGATGTTGAGGGAGCCGCTGCGCCCGATGACGTCCTCGTTGTCACCGTGCTTTTCGGTGATGTACTTGATGGGGTAGCCGCAGATCTTCTCGGCCATATCGTGGCGGTAGCGGGGGGATTCGGGGTTCTTGCTTTTCGTCCAATGGGACACGACTTTTTTGAAAAAGCCCATGGCGCGGCTCCTTTCTTGAAATTCAAATTTGGGTTTGTGGGGGAGCGGGAGAGCGGCCTCCGGCGGCCAAGAACCTTTTTGAAAAAAGGTTCTTGGATCTCCAAAAACCTTCAAAAAACATCGATAAATAATCCCTTTTTGAAAGTTCTTGAAGAGAGTCCAGAGAGGAACTTCTTTCAAGAAGTTCCTCCCAGGCGTTCTCCCATAACCCCAATTTACAATTCAATCTTCTCCCCCGTCAAAAACGTGTAGGCGGCGGCGTACTCCTCGGCGGCCTTGCGGCAACGGGAGGACTTCGGATCATACTTGCGGATACCGCGGAGCATGATGTTCTTGGGGGTCTCCTCGGGGTCGATGAGCTCCAGGGCGGTGACGTCGTAGCCGTTTGCCTCCAGCTTCTTGAGACGGAGGGCGTCGGTGGCGGCGTCGCAGAGCTTTTGGCGGAGCATAGAGTGCTCCGCGACGAAAGACAGGGAAGGACTGTTCAGGCGGCGGTTGAGATCGTGGTGACAGCAGGGGGTGGAGAGGATGACCTTGGCGCCCCACTCGGTGGCCTTGTCCAGCACGATGTCGGTGGCGATATCGCAGGCGTGGAGAGAGATGACCATGTGTACCTGCGCCCCTTCGGGGAATTCATATTGGGTCACGTCCCCGCAGACAAAGGTGAGACCGTCCATGCCCAGGTTGCGGGCGATGGTATTGCACTCCTCCATGACCTCGGCCTTCATGTCTACGCCCACCATACGGACGGAGCGTCCGCGGATGGCGGTGAAGTAGTGGTAGACCGCGAAGGAAAGGTAGCTTTTCCCACAGCAGAGGTCAGCGACATTCAGCGCGCCCTCGGCAGGGAGGTGGGATTCCACGTCGCGGATCAGCTCCAAAAAGCGGTTGATCTGGCGGTATTTGGCCTGCTTTTTGTCGTGAACGCGGCCGTTCGTATCGCTGACACCCAGCTCCACAAGGAAGGGCTCGGCACCCGAGAGAATGCGGCGCTTGACCTTGTCGTTGCCGCCCACGGTGATCTTCACGGGGGCTTTGCCGCTCCCGCCGCTGATGGCCTTTTGAATGGGTGTTGCGCCCAACAGGGTCTCCTTGCCGCTTTTGGCGCGGCGAAGCTCGCAGTTTCCTGCGGTAGTCATGACGTTGATCTGATCGAACTGACCCGCAAGGGCGGTCAACCGCTCGAAGGCGTCGGTGACAGACAGGTTTTCGTGGGAGGCCTGAACGGGCTTTTTGCCGTTCACCGCGGCATCCGCCACGTCGGCGACCCGCAAGGTCTCCATCTGGAGAATGACATCGCCCTTGACTCGCTTGAGGGTCAGGGTGATACGGGAGACGGTTTTATCGTGGGCTTTGGAGAAGACCGCCTTGCTGAGGATCTCGGCCGCGGCGGCATCGGCTATGAGCGTGGCAAGAGTTGCCGCGGGGGTGTTTTGTTCCATGGCGGACTCCTTTCGGAAAATTTGGGTTTGTCGCTGAGCTAAGCCCAGCGGGCAGGGGTTTCACCCCTGCACCCCACCAAAGGGACTTTTGAAAAAGTCCCTTTGGAATCTTCAAAACTTTCAAAAAACATTCATGAATAATCATTTTTGAAAGTTTTAGGAAGTCCAGAAACCCTTTTTCAAAAGGGTTTCTGGTGGGGTCCAGGGGCAAAGCCCCTGGACGATAAACTGCAATTTATTTTTCTTCCTCGGTCTTTTTCTTCTTACCCAGCGAGATCTTGCGCTCGTTGCCGTCCCGCAGGCGCTTGATGTTCTCGCGGTGCATGAACACCACAGCCAGGGCCATGAGCACCGCCATGATGCAGGCGGTGGGGTTCTGACCGCCCGAGAAGGCGGTGAGGATGATGGGGTAGAAGATGAGACCCATGATGGAGCCCAAGGATACGTACTTGGTGCCCAGCACGATGATCATGAAAATGAGGAAGCAGAACAGGCAGGTAATGGGGGAGATCATGAGCATGACCATGGCCGAGGTGGCCACGCCCTTACCGCCCTTGAACTTGAAGTAGATGGGGAACATATGGCCCATCATGACGAAAAAGCCTGCGATGGCGGCGCCGAACTGATCCTTGTAGCGGAACAGGTCGCCCGTCTCGGGATCGGTGAGCAGTACGTTGGTGCCCACGATGAAGTAGCCCAGACCCACAGCGACCACGGCCTTGAGCATATCGCCCAGCATGGTCAGCACGGAGGCCTTGACACCGAAGGTGCGGAGCATATTGGTGGCGCCGGCGTTTCCGCTTCCGTGGTTGCGGATGTCGTCGTTGTATTTCTTGTTGGAAATGATGACGCCGAAATTGATGCTGCCCAGCAGGTAGGGAATGACGATGCAGAGAAGGATACCGCCGAGGGTGATGGCGGTGGCGCCGAGGGTGCCGGCAATACCCAGCTTTTCAATGAGATAAGATACCAGAGTCCATTGTCCGATTCCGTTCATAATCGATACTCCTGTATATGTGTTTTGTTTGCTTTTTGATTTTCGGGATTATTTTCTTCCGAACAGCCGATCCAGTCTTGCGCGGGCGGCGGCCTTGCGGGCGGCGGTCTCTGCCTCGTCGTAGGTGGCGGCTACGATGCGGCCGTCCTGTACTTCCGCGGCAAGGATCGCCGACTCGGCGGGGGTGAGCCCCACAAGAGCCATATAGTCGGCGCGGGAGAGGGGGTAGATATTCTCTTCGTCATCCAGAAGAATTACGGTGTGATTTTCAATGCGGTCAACGCAAAGCCACATGGCGGACTCCTTTCTTTGCTCCGAAATGAAAATTCGGCGGGGTTCATATGGATATTCAGTATATTATATCATATATTTCGCGTTTTTTCAAGAGGGTATGGAGATTTTTCGGCGAAAAGGGGGGTATGCCCTCGGAGAATGATAAATTCAGATGCAACGAATCAGCCACACTTCAAATTTGTGTTTATCGGTGGGTTCTCCAATGACCCAATGTAGGGACGGGCGTCCTCGACCGTCCGTGACCTACCCATTAAAGTTTGTTGTCTGATCAAGGATATTTCGGACAGACGAGATGTCGAACAAGTTCGACCGCCTGTCCCTACAGATTCAATTTGTTGGCCGGACTCAAACTCCCCGCTAAACCCCAATTTGCACTCCAATGAATCAAAAAAGAGGAGACCTTTCGATCTCCTCTTAATTGAATCGGGAAATTATTCCTCGGTCTCGATACCGTCGAGAGCCTTGAGGTCATCCTCCTCCACGATGCACTCGAACTTCTCGCCGCAGTTGGGGCAGCGGAGATTCTCGGGATCGATGGTGGAATCGAAGTTAATGACGTCGCCGCAAGCGGGGCAGATGACCTCAAAGAAATCATCATCCTCATCGTCGAACAGGTCGTCATCGTCCTCGTCGAAGCCGCAGTCGAAATCGCAGCCGGCGCAGTCGCCGTCGCACTCGAAGTCGATGTCGTCCTCGTCGAAGTCCTCGTCCTCGTCATCGTCGTAGTCCTCGTCGTCCAGATCGAGAAGGACTTCCTCGACGTCGCCCAGATCCTCGTCCAGCTCCTCGCAGTAGTCGCGGAGCTCGCAGATCTCGGACTGCATATCGTCCATCTCGGCGGCCATCTCGGTGACCATATCCAGAAGAGCGGCAATCAGCTTGCCCTCCTTGGTGGTCTTATCGGGCTCCAGGCCGTCGCACAGACCCTTCAGATACATTGCTTTTTCCATCATAGACATGATACAAGTCTCCTTTACAGAATGGAATGGTTGCGACCGTAAGGCCGCGGAGCGCGCGGAGCGCGCAGAGCACGCAGATTATGCGCGGGACAGGTACTCGCCGGTACGGGTGTCGATCTTCAGAACCTCACCCTCGTTGATGAACAGGGGAACCTTAACCACAGCGCCGGTCTCCAGGGTGGCGGGCTTCAGGGTGTTGGTGGCGGTGTTGCCTGCAAAGCCGGGCTCGGTGGCGGTAACGGCCAGCTCCACGAATGTGGGAGGCTCAACGCCCAGGATGGTGCCCTTGTAGGAGATGATCTTGCACATCATCTCTTCCTTGACGAACTGGAAGTTGTCGCCAACCTGATCGTGACCGATGAGGGTCTCCTCCCAGGTCTCGGTGTCCATGAAGTGGTACAGATCGCCGTCGTCGTAGGAATACTGCATGTCCTTACGCTCGATGTACGCGTTCTCGAACTTGTCGGTGGGGTTAAAGGTACGCTCGGTCACGCCGCCGGAGATGCAGTTCTTGATCTTGGCGCGGACGAAAGCGGCGCCCTTACCGGGCTTAACGTGCTGGAACTCGATGACCTGATAGACGACACCGTCCATGTCAAAGGTCAGACCGTTTTTGAAATCGCCTGCTACTACCATTGTAAAATACCTCCAAAGGTTTATTTTTCTTATTTTTGCGGGCTTGTCCCTCAAAACGAGGGCGTCCGCCTACAGTTACACTCTATTATACACCAAAACTGTGATTTTGACAAGGGGGTAAATGAAAGTTTTTTGCGGTTTGGGGAGGATTTTTTGAAAAAAGGACTCCCCGATGGTCGGGGAGTCGGGAAATGGGGGCTCGGTTATGAGAGAAACTCGCTTCATTCGTAGGCGGGCTCGGTGACGGCGGGGTACTCATCGGTTGAGGGAACGGCGGTTTCGGGCGGCTGATATACGCCCAGGGAAAAATCGGCATAGTCTATCGCTTCTTCGTCGGTATTCAGAATATACAGACGGTACACACCGGGGAGCCACGCCTCCGGGGTATGCAGGGAGATGCGGACGTCAAAGGCCGCGTAGGCATCGTCGCCTACCCAGACTCCGTTAGCGGGATCGCGGGTGCCTATGCCCGTGGAGGACAGGCTCCATGTGGCCTCGGACGGGTTGGGCGTCCCCTTTAATTTGACCACGAAGACTGTGTGATCGGGAATCTCCAGCACCTCATTTGGCTTTGTGGCCAAGATGAGCGCCGCCACGTCTATGCGACCGCCGAACGGAGACGGAGTGACCGTAATTTCGTTTATGGCGAAGAGCTTGTCTTCAGCGGCGGGGAACTCTGTGACAGGGTGGACTTCCGTTTCCGTGTGCCCGGATTCCGGTTCCTGTGTCCGAGTCTCCGCATCCTCGACGGTAAACTCACACCAAGCCACCGACACGTACTTCTCCCCATCATACTCCGTGGCGTGGAGACGGTAGGTGCCGGCGGTTAGGGGTGAGCCCTCGATGCGGATGGCTTTTGTGAGGAAAGCGTATTCATCCTTTTTGGGGGCGGCTTCGGTGAATTCCTCCGTATAGGAAATAGGGACGGCCTCGGCACCCTCTGCGGTGAGCTTTTCCAGATGCCAACCGCCGGGGGTGGAGATGGGCTCTCCCTTGTCCTTACCCACCATGGCCACGGTGATACTGTCGGCGCCCTCCGGGTAATTGGACTGCTCCATAATCAGGGAGTAGTTCACCCCTTCATCGCTCATTTCAATGGTACTGTCTGCGGGGGGAGCGGGCGGCGGGGAGGTCGGGGGTTCTTTCCCCGCGCGGATGATGAAAACAAGCACGGCAAGTGCGATCAGACCCGAAATCACGGCGGCGCTCCAGCCGCTGTTCAGAAAGCGGCGGAAACGACCCTCGGGCTTTGCGGGGTAGGCGATGCCCGCTTCGGCCTCGTAGAGCATCTGCTCGGCGGCCAGCACGTATTCGTCAGAAATCCGGCTCATAGCGGCAAAGGCGTTCAGGGCGCGGGTTTTATTCCGTTCGGTCATACTTGATGCCCCCTTTCGGAGAGATAGGCGCGCAGCTTCTCGCGGGTGCGGTAGAGGCGGGCGGAGAGGTTGTTGGGCTGCATCTTGAAGGCCCCCGCCAGCCGCGCCACCGAGTGGCCGTGCCAGTAGCGCAGGATAAAGAGATTTCGTTCCTCGGCGGGCAGATCCTCCAGAAAGCCCGCCAGCAGCATGGGCAGGTCGGAGTCCTCCTCCTCTCTCGCGGGGAGGATCTCGGAAAGTTCCTCCAGCGCGAGGTCAAACTCGGGATTCCGTGTTTTGCGCTGACGGTAGCGGTCAATGGCCAGATTGCGGGTGATCTTTCCCAGAAACAGCCGCAGAACGGTGGGCTTTTGGGGCGGGATGGAGTTCCAGGTCTTGAGGTATGTATCGTTGACGCATTCCTCGGCGTCGGGCTGACTGTTCAGAATGTTCATGGCCACCGACAGGCAGTAGTGGCCGTAGATGCGGGCGGTATGTTCAATAGCGGCTTCGTCCCGGGCGAGGTAGAGAGCCACGATGTCCGCGTCGGTGAGGGGCTTTTCGCTCTTCATGGTGTTGCTCCTTTCGTTGGAATGGGGCTATGGATTTATTATACCATATAAGACGAAGATTTTGGGGAAATATGACGGGATATTTGAAAAAATATTCGAGATTTCAAATTTGGGTTTGGCGGTGAGTTCTCCAATGACCCAATGTAGGGACGGGCGTCCTCGACCGTCCGTGACCTACCCATTAAAGTTTGTTGTCGAATCAAGGATATTTCGGACAGACGAGATGTCGAACAAGTTCGACCGCCTGTCCCTACAGATTCAATTTGTTGGCCGGACTCAAACCCCCCGCCAAACCCCAATTTGAAGTCCCCCTTCGCCTTCCGTCATTTTGCCCAATGTCCCTTTCTCTATAAAATTTCTTTTGTGCAACTAATCCGAAATTTCACAAAAACCATTGACAAGATTCCGGAAATGGTGTAAAATTGAAAATGTATAGATATGCCAACACTAATTTCGGAAGGAACTTCAATATATGAGAAGCATGACCGCCTTCGGTCGCGCCACCGTCGCGGGAGAGGGCTACGAGCTGACCGTCGAGCTTCGCTCGGTCAACAACCGCTACCTGGATCTGAATTTCCGTCTGCCCCGCGCCTGGACGGCCCAGGAGGAGCGCATCAAGGCGACCCTCTCTGCCATGGGCGTAAACCGCGGCAAGGTGGATTTCTCGGTATCCCTCACGGATACCCGCGCCCAGTCCGGCGCCGCCCTGCTGGAGCCCGATCTCGACGCCGCCCGCCGCTACGTAGAGGCCGCCCTGCTTCTGCGGGATGAGCTGAACGTGGATCACGATCTGACCACCACCCGCCTTCTGACCCTGCCTGGGGTCATGGTGCCTGTTAAGGAAGACACCGCCGAGGACGACGATGCCGTGTGGGCCAAGCTCTCCCCCGCCGTCACCGAGGCCGTGACCGCCTTCCTCGCCGCCCGTGAGCGGGAGGGCGCAAGACTCGCTTCCGACGTGCTCGCCAAGCTGGATGGCATTCGCGCTCTGGTGGCCACCATCGCCGCCCGCTCCGCCGAGAACGTCGCCGCCTACCGCGTGCGCTTTGAGGAGAGACTCCGCGCCGCCCTTGGTGAGACGGGAGCGACCTTTGACGAGAACCGCGTCATCACCGAGTGCGCCATCTACGCTGACCGCGTGGCCATCGACGAGGAGCTGGTTCGCCTGGCGTCCCACTTCGACGCCCTGGAGGGACTGTTCAAGTCCTCGGAAGCCGTGGGTCGTAAGATCGACTTCATGCTCCAGGAGACCAACCGCGAGATCAACACCATCGGCTCCAAATGCTCCGACGCCGCCATGGCCCGCACCGTGGCCGAGGTCAAGAGTGAGCTGGAAAAGATCCGCGAGCAAATTCAGAACATCGAGTAACCGCGACGGAAGAAAGGATATACCATGAAATTCATCAACATCGGTTACGGCAACATGGTCGCCGTGGACCGCATCGTCACCCTGGTCAGCCCCGATTCCGCCCCCATCAAGCGTCTCATTCAGGACGCCAAGGACGAGGGACGGGTCATCGACGTGACCTGCGGACGTAAGACCCGCGCCGTCATCATCACGGATTCCGAGCACGTCATTCTGGCCGCCATTCAGACCGAGACCATCGCCAACCGCCTGGAGAACGA
>JAZRFR010000008.1:0-1928 GCA_045643785.1 Eubacteriales bacterium
CCATCTGCAACCTCTACGGCGCAAAGGTGCGTCCCGGCTCCATGGGCAAGCCTTCCCCCATGTACGACGTGCAGGTGGTGGATCCCGTCGGCAACCCCGTGCCGGTGGGCGAAACCGGCGAGATCTGCATCAGCCTCAAGAACGGCGCCCCCTGCGGTCTGTTCAAGGGCTACTATCAGTCCCCCGAGCGCACCCGCGAGGTGCTGCATGACGGTCTCTACCACACCGGCGACACCGCCTGGATGGACGAGGACGGCTACCTGTGGTACGTCGGCCGCGTGGACGACGTGATCAAGTCCTCCGGCTACCGCATCGGACCGTTCGAGATCGAGAACGTCATCATGGAGCTGCCCTACGTCCTGGAGTGCGGCGTGTCTGCGGCGCCCGTCCCCATTCGTGGTCAGGTGGTCAAGGCGTCGATCGTCCTCACCAAGGGCACCGAAGGCACCGAGGAACTCAAGCGCGAGATCCAGGCTTACGTCAAGAGCCACACCGCGCCTTACAAGTATCCGCGCATCGTGGTCTTCCGCGACAGCCTGCCCAAGACCATCTCCGGCAAGATCCAGCGCAACAAGCTGTGATGATTGGGGATCAGGTCGAAAAACGGAGGTCGGGCCATAGCCCGACTAGCCCCGAGGACAACGCTGTACCGCAGGGCCGAAAAGTACAAACAAAAAACACCCATACTTTGAGAGTTGTGGTATAATCGACCGAGTAAAGGCTGTGACGAAGAGGACGTCAGGAACCTTTCCCCACAGAGAGGCAGCGGCTGGTGAAAGCTGCCGGGAGAGACCTGTTGTTTGTAGCTTCCGAGCCGGAAGGAAGAAAGCGGCTGCCGCAAGTAGAACCTTCCCGTATGGCTGCGTGAAAGCTGAACGCTCCTATGGAGAGCGTGAGGGACGCAAGGAATTGCGTAATTTGAGTGGTACCGCGGGTAAGTAATGCCCGTCTCAAAGAACAGTTTTCTTTGGGACGGGTTTTTGCGTCCCTGAGGGAGGATAAATGATGGAAAAGCGCATCACCGGGTTGGATCTGACCATCATGGAGATGGCCAACCGAATCAAGGAACTGCGCCAGATCGAGGGCTTCACCCCCGCCCAGATGGCGCTGCGCACCGGCGTGTCCGTGGCGGATTACCTGGCCTGTGAGAGCGGCGAACGTGACCTGAACTTCGCGTTCCTGTACCGCTGCGCGCAGGTGCTGGGCGTTGACGTGACGGACCTGATCCAGGGCTCCAGCCCCACGCTGACCACCTATGACCTGACCCGTGCGGGCGACGGTCAGCGCATCGAGAAGGCCAACGGCATGACCTACTACAACATGGCCGCGGCCTATAAGAACCGTATTGCCGAGCCGCTGTACGTCAAGGCGGAGTACGACGAAGCCGCCCAGCGCGAGGAGATTCCCCTGACCACCCATGAGGGCCAGGAGTTCGACCTGGTGCTCAAGGGCCACCTGAAGGTGCAGATCGGTACTCATTATGAGATCCTTGGCCCCGGCGACACGATCTATTACGACTCCAACACGCCCCACGGCTTGCTGGCGGTGGGCGGTGAGGACTGCGAGTTCTACGCCATCGTTCTGAATCCGGCGGATTATATTGCCCACACCGGTACCCAGCTGGCGGCGCCCATCGCCCCCAAGCGGGAAAAGGACAGCGAAAAGCGCGTGTGGGAGGATTATATCGTCCCTGTGGAAGACGAGACCGGCGCGCTCAAGAGCCTGACCTACAAGAACACCGAGAAGTTCAACTTCGCCTTTGACGTGGTGGACGCCATCGCCGACAAGGAGCCGGAGAAGACCGCTCTCATGCACGTTTCCGAGGACGGCACCGAGCGCCGCATCACCTTTAAGGACGTCAAACGCAAGTCCAACCAGGCCTGCAACTACTTCCGCTCCATCGGCATCAAGCGCGGCGACAAGGTGAT
>JAZRFR010000009.1:0-5377 GCA_045643785.1 Eubacteriales bacterium
AAAAGTTCTTTGGTGGGGTCCAGGGGCAAAGCCCCTGGCCTATAAACTGCAATTCATCTTCCCTACTATTATACGCAAAATCCCCCCAAATGTCAAGGGATTCGACCAATTTCCCCACTACCAAGCAGGAAAATTTCGGCAAAATCGACAGATTTTTCTTGACTTTTGCCCCGAAAAGTGGTATGATATACTTGTATAAGTATCATGACCTGCTATGCCCTCATGAAAGGACTTACGAATATGATCTACATCAAGAAAATCTATCTGGACGGCACCCCCGTCCTCTCCCCCATATGCGAGTTTTCCGAGAAGCACGCCACTCCCGTTCTCTCTTGGTCGGTCGGCGGCGGCAACCCCGACGACAAGCAGGTGGCCTACACCCTCACTGTGGAGATCGGCGGTGAGACCGTCTTTGACAGCGGCCGCGTGGAAACGTCCCGCCAGTCCGCCGTGCTGGACGGCTTTACCTTCCCTGCGGGAGTCTACGCCTACCTGACCCTCACGGTGGAATCCGCCACCGAGAAGACCGAGCCCCGCGACGTGGTGCTGTTCAACGGCTGCCTCGATACCTTCCCCGGCGAGTGGATCACCTCGGCTGAAGATCAGGGCGAGCGGGTTCTGCGCTTCGTCAAGGATATTACGATCGACAAGCCCGTGAAGGACGCGATGCTGTACTACTGCGGTCTGGGCTATCACGATGCCATGCTCAACGGCAAGACCATTGACGGAGTGCGCCTCGACCCCGCCCACGCCAACTACGCCAAAACCTGTTACTATAAAGTCGATCTCTACGCAAACGAGTACCTGACCGAAGGAGCCAACCGACTGGAGATTCAGGTCGCCCCCGGCTGGCGCAAGAACGGCACCGACTTCATGTGGCAGATGCTGGGTGAGCGCAAGATCGAGTTCTACGGCGACAGCGTCCTGTGGGCGTATCTGCACATCACCTACGAGGACGGCACCGCCGAGGACATCGTCACCGACACCTCCTGGGAATGCGCTCTTAGCCCCCGCACCTCCTCGATCTTCAACGGCGAGACCTTTGACGCCTCCCTCAACATCGAATTTGACGACTGCGAAAAGATCGCCGTCAAGACCACTGCCGCCCCCGGCGGAGAAATGCGCCCCATGATCCTCCAGCCCATCGTGGATCAGGGATATTTTGACCCCAAAGAAATCACCAGCCCCCAGCCCGGCACCTTCGTGGTAGACTTCGGGCAGAATATCGCGGGTGTGGTGAGTCTGGAGCTTCCCGAGAACATGAAGGCGGGGCAGACCGTTACCATGGTTCATACCGAGGAGCTGAACGAGGACGGCACGGTGTACACCGACATTCTGCGCGGCGCCAAGCAAACCGACACCTACATCGCCACGGGTGACGAACGCGATCTCGACGTATGGATGCCCGAGTTCACCTACCACGGCTTCCGCTACTGCCAGATCACAGGCTTGGATTATCTGGAGCCTTACATGATTGATGCCCGACTCATTCACACCGATCTGGAAAACCGCTCCTCCTTCACCTGCGGCTCCCCCATGGTCAACGCCATCCAGGATGCCCTGGTCATGACGGAACGTGACAATATGCACTCGATACTGACCGACTGCCCCCAGCGCGACGAGCGCATGGCCTGGATGAACGACGCCACGGTGCGCTTTGAGGAGACCCCCTACAACTTCGACGCTTCCCGCATCTTCCCCAAGATCCTGCAGGACATCAAGAATGAACAGCGCGCCGAGGGTCAGTTCACCTGCTGTTCCCCCTACATCTACGGCGGACTCCCCGCCGATCCCGTCTGCTCCTCCTACCTCGTGGCCGCCAAGGAAGCGCTGATGCACTACGGCGAGATCGGTGCTGTGGACGAGTTCTTCGACGGCATGGCCGCCTGGGAGGACTACCTCCTCTCCCGCAGTCCCGACGGTACGGTGGACTACTCCTACTACGGCGACTGGGCAGGCCCCGCCTACGCCTGCATGAGCGACGAGTTCGCTTGCAGCGCGGTGACCCCCGGTGTGGTCATGTCCACGGGCTACTCCTACTACAACTGCAAGCTGCTGGCCGACTTCGCCCGCCGCACGGGTCGTACCGAGGCCGAGGCCAAGTACACCGAGAAGGCCGCGTACGTCCGCAAGGCCTTCCTGGACAAGTGGTTCGACCCCGCCACCGCCAAGGTAGCCACGGGCTCCATGGGCTGTCAGGCCTTCGCCCTGTGGCTGGGGATCCTGCCCGCCGAATACGAGGCGCAGGCCGCGAAGGTTATGCGCGACGATCTGGTGGAGCGGAATTACAAGTTCACCACGGGCAACCTGAACACCCGCTATCTGATGGACATGCTGACCAAGTTCGGCTACATCGACGACGCCTGGAAGGTCATCACCTCCGACGAGTACCCCTCCTTCGGCTTCATGTTCCAGAACGAGGCCACCACCGTCTGGGAGCGCTTCGAGATGAAAAAGAATCCCGGTATGAACTCCCACAACCACCCCATGTACGGCGCCGTGGGCTACTGGTTCTACGCCTACCTGGGCGGCATCATCCCCACCGAGCCCGCCTTCAGCCGTGTCTCCATCAAGCCCTACTTCCCCGAGAAGCTCCTGTCCTGCCACGCCGTGGTGGACACCGTCATGGGGGAGATCTCGGTGCGCTGGTCCAAGCGCTACGGCAAGCTCTACCTGTTCGTCCAGACCCCCTTCGGTGTCACCGCCGACGTGGATTTCGACGGCAAGGTGACCACCGTGGGCGCGGGGTATCATGTGTTTGAGAAGGAATTGAATCCCTGATCCGTAGGGCGGGGGCTTGCTCCCGCCGTTCCTCAAAAACGAAAGGAGACCATCACCATGAAAAAGCTGGCCATCATCACTCTGTTACTGGCCCTTTGCCTTTCCTTGAACAGTTGTTTCTTTATCCCACTTGGCCCTCTCCCCGCCGCTCCGGAGGATTTGGGCGCGGCTAAGACCTTTGAAAAGGCAGGCATCACCCTTAGCCTCACCGACAAATTCAAGGAAACCGAAAGCGAGGTGGGCTTCGACGCGTACTACACATCGGATTTCTGCGGTGTGGTGGTACTGAAGGAAGCCTTTACACTGGAAGAGGGACTGGCTGAAAGAACCTTGGAGCAATATATCAGAAACGTAATCAAAAACAACGGTCACACCAATATCGAGCCCCAGAACCGCGACGGGCTTTGGTACTATGTAAACTACAATAACAGCAGTTACCGTTGCGTATATTCGTACGTCTATAAAGGAAGCGACGCCTTCTACATCGTCCAGTACATCATGAATACCGTGGATGAGGTCGATCTGCAGAATACCGTCCACGAATGGGCGAAAGCGACTCAGGTAATCTGACAAACCTTCGGCGGGAGACAAGCCCCCGCCCTACACTCGTTTATAAAAAATCTCACATACAGAAAGGAAATCACCCCCATGGCAAACTATCTCGACAACTACAACCGCTGGCTCAATTCCGACAAGCTCTCCGACGCCGAGCGCGCCGAGCTTCTGTCCATCAAGGACGACGTAGGGGAGATCCAGCTCCGCTTCACCGACTACCTCTCCTTCGGCACCGCCGGCCTGCGCGGCACCATGAAGGTGGGCATGAACGCCATGAACGTCCACACCGTGGCCTACGCCACCCAGGGTCTCGCCCAGCTCATCATTGAGGAAGGCCGCACCGCTGACGGCGTTGCCATCGCCTACGACAGCCGCAACAACTCCGAGCTCTTCGCCAAGACCGCCGCCCGCGTGCTGGCCGCCGCGAACATCCCCGCTTACCTCTTCGACGAGCTGCGCCCCACCCCCGAGCTGTCCTTCGCTCTCCGCGAGCTCCGGTGCGTGGCGGGCATCAACATCACCGCCTCCCACAACCCCAAGCAGTACAACGGCTACAAGGCCTACTGGGAGGACGGCGCCCAGCTTCCCCCCGAGCACGCCGACGTGGTGAGCGCCACCATGCAGAAGCTGGACATCTTCGAGGACGTCAAGCTGGCTGACTTCGACGAGGCTCTGGCCGCCGGCAAGATCATCATGCTGGGAGCCGACATGGACGAGAAGTACCTGGCGTGCGTCCAGGCTCAGGCCGTCAACCCCGAGGCCGTCAAGGCTGTGGCCGACGAGCTGAAGATCGTCTACTCCCCCCTCCACGGCACGGGCTACCGCCTCGTCCCCGAGATCCTGCGCCGCACCGGGCTCAAGCATCTCTACACCGTAGACGAGCAGATGGTCATCAGCGGTGACTTCCCCACCGTGGCCAAGCCCAACCCCGAGTACAAGGAGGTCTTCGACATCGGTATGAAGATCGCCGACGAGGTAGGCTCTGACCTTGTCGTGGCCACCGACCCCGACGCCGACCGCGTGGGCGTGGTCACCCGCACCCCCGACGGCTCCTTCACCACCATCACGGGCAACCAGATGGGCGCTCTGCTCATGGACTACATCCTCACCGCCTACGAGGAGACGGGTACCATGCCCGAGATCCCCTTCGCTGTGAAAACCATCGTCACCACAGAATTAGCCGCCAAGATCTGCGAGGCGCACGGCGTCAAGATGCACAACGTACTGACGGGCTTCAAGTTCATCGGTGAGGTCATCAAGGACTACGAAAAGAAGGGCTATGGCACCTTCGTGCTGGGCTTCGAGGAGAGCTACGGCTACCTCAAGGGCACCTACGCCCGCGACAAGGACGCCGTGGTGGCCGCCATGCTCATCTGCGAGATGACCGCTTACTACAAGGCAAAGGGCATGACCCTGTCCGACGCGCTGGATGCCCTCTACGCTCGCTACGGCTACTGCTACGAGGCCAACGTAGAGATCTACATGGAGGGTCTGGACGGCCCCGCCCGCATGGCCGAGAAGATGAACGCTCTGCGTAACCCCGCCCCCGCCGAGATCGCGGGCTGCAAGGTGGTCAAGTTCGGCGACTACCAGGCACAGACCATCGAGGATCGCGTGAGCGGCACCGTGGAGTCCACCAACCTGCCCAAATCCAACGTGCTGTCCTTCACCCTGGACAACGGCGACGTCATCGTGGCTCGTCCCTCGGGCACCGAGCCCAAGATCAAGTTCTACTTCATGCTCATCGGCAAGGACAAGGACGAGACCGTAGCCAAGATGGCGGCGTACCGCGAGGGTCTGGGGGTTTAAGGAGCGCCAGGGCTCTGCCCTGGACCCGCCAAGAACCTTTTTGCAAAAAGGTTCTTGGAACTCCAAAAAACTTTCAAATAAAATAGTATCGGGGAGGCGTATGCTTCCCCGATTTTCAAATTGCAGTTTAGCGGTGCGTTATGTCCCTTTCTCTCCATGACGAGATGAAAGGCGAAGTGCAAGCACTTCACGAAAGAGCGCCCCGTAAGGAAGAAACCCACGGTTTCTTCCT
>JAZRFR010000010.1:0-5192 GCA_045643785.1 Eubacteriales bacterium
AGAACTTTCAAAAATAAATTATTTATCAATGTTTTTTTGAAAGTTTTTGGAGATCCAAGAACCTTTTTTCAAAAAGGTTCTTGGCCGCCGGAGGCCGCTCTCCCGCTCCCCTATAAACCCCAATTTCGCGAAAGGAGCCGACAGGCATGAAACGAACAGACAAGGCGGCTCCAACCCAGGCGCCTCCCATGAAGAAGTCCAAGGCATCCATCATTCTAAGCATTATTTCAGCGGTGTTCCTTGCCCTGACGGCGGTGGGAGTCTGGTTCATGCGGGAATACCTCATGGATCCTGCGCTGGTGCGGGAAAAGATCGGAGAGCATTACCTCCTGGGCGCGGTTGCCATGGTGCTGATCTCGGCGGTGCAGGTCATTATCGCCCTCATCCCCGGCGAGTTCGTGGAGATCGCGGCAGGATACTGCTTCGGAAGCTGGATGGGTTCCCTGCTCTGCCTGGGCGGTATCGTCCTGGGGAGCTGCATCACCATCCTCCTGGTGCGCTATTTCGGCTGTCGATTCGTCTACGCCTTCTACCCCAAGGAAAAGATCGACGCCCTCCCCATCATAAACGACCCTAAAAAGCGAAACATCTTCACCTTCATCCTTTTCGTGATCCCCGGGACCCCGAAGGACCTCTTGACCTACGCCATCGGCCTGACCGACATGAGCATCCCCCTCTACATCGCCTTGACCACCGCGGCGCGCTTCCCCTCGGTCATCCTCTCCACCCTCAGCGGCGACGCCGTGGGCACCAAGGATTATACCCTGGCCATCGTGTTCGTCATTGTCACGGCGGTGGTCAGCGGGACGGGACTGCTCATCTATAATGCCATTTTGAAAAAGAAGAACAAGAACCGTCCGAAGACGGACGAATCCTCTCCCAAGTAAAACAAAGCTTCCGTGTCAAATGATAAGGCTGGGTCAAATGCTTTACCGCAAAGCATTTGACCCAGCCCATTTTATTACTTCTTTTTTCGGACGGCACAGACGTTTTTTATCGTCTTAAAGACAGCTATGGCAATCACCACGGCCAAAGGCGCGCTGAGGATACCGACAAAGAGCCAGGGAAATCCGTCCATGAGCCACTCTACCGAAAAACCGTCGGATATCAGAGTACCGATACCCACGGGAATGCCGAAAAAGGCAAGCAGAGAAAAGATCAGTCCTACAACCAGCAAGAGAAGAATTGTAGACCAAAGTGTTTTTTTCTGTTCTTTCTTAGACAGATAGGTGGCGGTGGAGGACAGCATCTCCCCGGTAGTGGGGCGAGTGGCATTGAGCGCGGAGCGAGACACCCGCGGCACCTGTCCGCCGTTTTCCTTTAAGTGCTGTCGAACGATCCTGCGCTCTCCGCGGGCAAACGCGATGGGGCATCCGATCGCAGTCAAGGCACAGGCGACCAATGTCAGCAGGAAGACCCACCACTCGGAAAAGCCGTCGGGAACCGCCATGGTTATGAGGAACGCGGTCGCAATCGCTGCCCAAGTAGGGAGTTGTTTACGAAGCGAGTGCTTATATACCCTATCTTCCCACAACGCGGGGGGAACAGGCACGTCACCGCAAGGCGGCATCCCTTCGGTGGACAGCGGGGCATTGGCAAAGTAATACTTCACGGGCGATATGTTCTCATTGGCGCAGAGAAAATACCTCCCGTCGCCGTCGGAATCATCCTGCTCGGGCAAGGCATAGCAAGCACCGTCTTGGGTCTCGGGGCCGTAATCAATGCGGTAGGTAATCGCCTCACCTTCGGGATGGGGGACGAACAGATATTGTTTCCCCATCACCACACCTGCCAGAAAATAGCCCTCGGCGGCCTTTTCGGAAAGGAAGGTTATTTCCTGTTCGTCAGGGAAAGCTTTGTAATCCGCATGGCAGAGACGGGGCAGCGGGCGACGAACGTAGACGTATCGACCGTCCCCAAAGGCGAAATCCCAACCCTCGGGCTGGAAAAGATCGGAATCCATCTCCAGCATTCGGTAGATGTAGGGCAGGCTCCCCGCGGCGCGAGGCGCAAAGATCAGCTCTGCCTTTTTTGACTTGGGCGGGACGGTCAGGGAGACACAGTCGTACCCTTCTGCAGATTTTTCGTTGAGGGTAAAAGTCACCGACGAGCCAAAGGAGACGGAGAGGGTGAGTGTGTTGGTCATAGAGACTCCTTGTTCGAAAACTCGAGGTGGGGCAATTCTTCGTCGACTGCGTCCCGGGCGGATGGAGCGGCCTGCACCTTGCTTACCCTCCGGTCGATCATATGGCAAACCAAAATGATGCCCATATTCCCAAGGAACTGCATGATCCCCGTGCGCAGGGTATAGTAGACCATGTAACGAGTGTAGGAAAGATTATACGAGTACCCGTATTTCTCGGGCATTGCCGCATCCTTTCTAAAGACGAAAATCACAGAAAACGACAGCACAAGCAAGACAAGGCATGCCAGGATCAAGCACACGTTCACCGTTCGCTTTTTGCGCTTCAGCGGTCCGAATACGTGGAGCATCAAAACCGTAGCGGCGAATACAGAGACAAGGAATGCCAACGCGTAGACCCAGCAGATTTCTGTAAAAGTCTCGCCTGTAAAAACAGTGAGATTGCTCACCTGCGTATCGTTCAACTGCAACACATTCAACAGTTCGTTGAGGAACCCGAAGCAAGTCAAGAAAATACCGACAAGCCCTACGGCATAAACGACGTTCAATAACGTTTTTTTGTTCAGCATAAATTTTCTCCATACAGATGTGATAACGCCTTCCGAGCCGTGCACCGTCAAAAAAAACTGTACACCGCCCATTGGTCTCACTTATATAAACACGATATTTTTCAAAATATGACAGCTTATCTGAAAATTTTTTGAATCCCTCGCATTTTTTAACGTGTCGCCATAACGTCGCGCTCATAGGTCTTGATGGCCTTCAGGGCATCCTGACCTATGGCGATGTCCTTCTTCATGAGCATGTACTCCCAAACGGCGTTCATGGGCAGGTTCTTGGCCTCGTCCATGAGCATAAGGCGGGAGGTGAAGTCACCCTCCACCTCGGCCTTGTCGGTGAGGTTCACGGGCTCCAGCAGGGAGGCCAGCACGGCCTTGGCGGCGGCGCGCAGACCGATGGACCAGCAGGCCACGCGGTTGATGGAGGCGTCGAAGAAGTCCAGACCCATGGCCACGTCGCCGTAGAGGTTGCCCATGCGCATTTCGTGCATGATGGTCATGAGGCAGTCGTCCTGAATGAGGACGTGGTCAGAGTCCCAATGCAGGCCGCGGGAGATGTGAAGCATCAGGTCACGGACGAAGGGACGGTAGGCCGAGAGCTTGTCGGGGATGTTCTCGGTGGGGTTGAAGTGGCCGGTGTCCAGAGTGACACCGCAGTTGTGGGTGGCGGCGTAGCCCAGATAGAACTCATGGGAGCCGACAACAAATGCCTCGGTGCCGATACCGAAAACCTTACCCTCCAGCACGTCGGCGGCGTACTTGTGCTCCTCCTCGGTGTAGGGGGTGCCCAGGATCTTGTCCAGGGAATCAATGAGCAGCTCGCGGTAGCGGTAGCGGTTCACGGGAATATCCTTGAGACCGTCGGGGATCCAGATGTTGTTGAAGCACTTCTGACCCAGCTCTTTACCCATGGCAAGGGAGATCTCGCGGCTGTCGATGCCCGCCTCGATCCAGTAGTCGCGGGTGGACTTATCCAGGCAAGCCAGGGAGAAGCCGTTGTTCATCATGGGGTGGGTGAAGAAGGAGGCGTTGTAGTCCAGACCGTAGCCGTTCTCCTTGGCAAAGTCCACCCAGTTCCGGAAGTCCTCAATGGTCAGGTCGTTGCGGGGATTCTTTCGCTCGGCGTACATACTGTGGAGGTTGACCTTGTGCTTGAAGGGGGAGAGGGAGAAGGCCATCTTGATGTCGGATCGAAGCTCGTCACCCGTCTTGGCGGCATAGGGATAGCTGCCCGTCACCAGATTCTGGGACTCCACGTCACCGAGACCCTCCAGACCCGTGACGTCGTCACCCTGCCAGCAATGGAGGGACATGGAGATGTCGTCAAACTGCTCCAGTACCTTGTCGGTGTCCACACCGTACTCGGCGTACTCGGCGCGGGCGTTTTCGTAGGATTTGATGATTCTGTCCTGGTTCATGTGTATGTTTCCTTTCTTGAGTGGATTTTCTTTACTGGTATTATACCATAAACATCCGGATTATTCAATAGTTTTTCCCATAAGAATCCACAAAATATTGTCGTAAGAAAGCGATAATAAAATTTGAAATACCCCTTGACAAACCGCCCGCAATGGTATATAATATATGCATTCGCGGGTATAGTCTAATGGTAAAACTCCAGCTTCCCAAGCTGGCTATGCGGGTTCGATTCCCGTTACTCGCTCCAAACAGAAAGGGCATCGAAAGATGCCCTTTCTTTTTGGAGTAAGTAACTGGTGCGAGAATTCGCCGCAAGCTGCCGGTAACGTTCCCCGTTGCATTTTCTCGGTGCAGCTTGTTGCTCGGCTTTGCCGAGCGGGGTTCAGATTCCCGTTACTCGCTCCAAAGAAACAGGGTATAGCTATTGCTATGCCCTGTTTCTTTCGTGCGAATACATGGGTGCGAGAATTCGCCGCAAGCTGCCTGCAACGTTTTCCATTGCACTCTCTCGGTGCAGCTTGCTGCTCGGCTTTGCCGAGCGGGGTTCAGATTCCCGTTACTCGCTCCAATAGAGAAGGGACACAGTAGGTGTCCCTTCTCTATTGAAGTCGATAATGGGTGCGAGAATTCGCCGCAAGCTGCCAGCAACCCTCTCCATTGCACTTTCTCGGTGCAGCTTGTTGCTCGGCTTGCCGAGCGGGGTTCAGATTCCCGTTAGCCCTACGCTTCCCTATACGTGTTCAAATTGGAGTTTATCGGTCTGTTGGATGAATGTACTTTTCTGTCCATGTCGACATGAAAAGCGAAGTGCTATGCACTTCACAAAAGAACGCCCCTCAAGGGAGTCACCCACGGTGCCTCCCTTGAGAAACCCACCACCTTATCCGCGCGACTCTTTCGCCTCCTGGCGAAAGAGTCTGATTGCGCAAATGGTCGCCAAGACCCGAAACCCCGCACGGACAGCGGGGCGCCGCCCGCGCGGGACTCGCCCCTTTGCTTCTACTCAAAGTCGTATTTTAACTTGTCGGATAAAAGAAACCGTGGGTTTATCCAAGCGGGCAGCCAACCGC
>JAZRFR010000011.1:0-1960 GCA_045643785.1 Eubacteriales bacterium
AGGCCTACTACGATAACGGCGGATGGCGGGGCACCTGGGAGATGGACGGCGGTGGATCGCTCATGAACCAGGCCGTTCATACCGTTGGCCTCATGCAATGGCTTATGGGCGACGTGGAATCCGTCACCTCCCATGCAGATATTTACGATCACGATATCAAAACCGAGGATACCACCGCCTCCCTCGACAAGTTCAAGAGCGGCGCGGTAGCCACTTTTGTCAGTACTACCTGCGCTTATCCCGGTATTTCCACCGAGATCTGTCTGTATGGCACAGGCGGATCGGTGGAGGCCGATGCCGATTGCCTGAAGACCTGGAAGTTCAAGGACGCGGAGGACGAGGACGTCGAGGAGGAGACTATGCTGGCGCGCTACGGCGGCGGCAATCTCATGGCACTCCCCGAGGATGCCGCCCGTCGCTTCGGCCATGACCACGTGGTCTGCGACATGATCGATGCGGTACTGGACGGCCGTGACCCCCAGGTCATGCCCGCCGACGCCATCAAGGCCGTGAAAATCGTCTGCGCCGTATACGAGTCGGCGAAGACGGGGAAAACGGTTTGCTTCGATTAAAATCGAATATACGAAAACGGTACGATCCGCCATGGGTCGTACCGCTTTTGTGTTATTTCAGTTTCTTTTTTTTGGCCCCTTGGGTTTCGGCGCCGCTACCGCCGCCGCAATCGCATCCGCTGCAATCACAGCAATCACCGCTGCAATCGCAGTCGCATCCGTCACCGCCTGCGCAGGCCAGAATGATGAGCACGATCCCACCCACCGCCATGAGAATACCGAAGGCGGCAAAGGAGGCAAAGCGCAACCAGGAGGATTCCTCGTCGGAGCAGGCTACGTGAAGGGAAATGACCGTAATCAGCGTCCAAAGCAGAGTGAAGAACCCGAAACTAAAGAAAACCTTGCTGTCGCTCTTCACCCAGAATATGATGGCGGTGATGAGCAGAGCCAGAATGATCAGCCCGGTAGCGCCCGTGAACAGGCCGTAACGATTGGGCAGAAATTGAAACAGGATTGCCAGGATGGCGTAGATAGCCACCGATACCAGCGCCGCCGCGATCAAGGCGGCCAGGGCGGGCTTGGCTTCGATATGAATGTAGTAGGCCGTCATGCAGAGGGAAGTACCGACGGCATTGAGGAGAATGCTCAGAATATATAATATGGTACGAATCTCGGCGTGGGGCTCGAGGAAACCGCGATTGCCGCCCAGCACGTGACAGGGAATGGCGAGGATCATGGGAATGGCACCCATAACGAGAAGGGATATAGGCGTGGTGTTACCCATCCACATGTTGTACCAGCAGGGAACCAGAACCGCGAACAAAAGACAGGTCAGCGCACCTATGAGAGGAATCGTCCATCCGCGGAGGCGGTAAGCGCGGGTCATGGCGGCGGCCAGGTGGGCATAGTAGGCGGTATCTTCGGAGGAGGTTGTAAGAGGGGAAGAATGTTCGTTGTGCATGTCGGTCATGGAAGCCTCCTTGAATGTGATGTATACAGTATAGCACAAAAGGAAGAAAAAGTCAATAGAACGGATGAAAAAATAAATAGAATTTTTGCGTGCCAGATGAAAACTTCCATTATTATATATGGGGCAGATTGTGTTGACGCAGAGTGGAGAAGGGAAGGGATCGTGGGAGGGGATAGAAAAGTGCACGGCACGAAAGATTTGTGCATTTTGCACAACTGCAATGTGTCAAAATGTGTTGAATTGCCCAAATCTCCAAACCTGAAAAACTTGTCAAAAAGTGCTTGACAAATGGAAACGAAAGTGCTATAATATGCAAGCTGTCAGCGAGCGGGTCACAAAAAGCCTGCTACAGAACAGCGGGACAAAATATCACGAAAAAAGTTGAAAAAACTTTTGAAAAACCTCTTGACAAAAGCGAGAGAGTGTGATATAATAGTCGAGCACTTCCGCCCGAGGCGAAAGGTTGAGAAAAATTTCT
>JAZRFR010000012.1:0-4496 GCA_045643785.1 Eubacteriales bacterium
AGGGAAACTTCTTGAAAGAAGTTTCCCTCTGGACACCCTTCAAGAACTTTCAAAAAAGATTATTTGTGAATGCTTTTTAAAAGTTTTTGGGAGTCCAGAACCCTTTTTTCAAAAAGGGTTCTGGTGGGGAGCAGGGGTGAAACCCCTGCTCGATAAACTCCAATTTTCCATCCATTCCGACGAGTGCAGCGGTATGCTTTCTCGACAATTCCCACAAAAAAATCGCCCCTCATTTCAATAATTATACACTTTGCCACTTGACTCTTTTCCTTCCGTATGATATAATATATAAAATAACTTAATATGCGGAAAAGGAGTCAAAATGGAGAACGTAACGGCTATGAAAAAAGCAAATATCGCTCATCTGTCGGCCTCTGGGCTGGCTTGCTCCTCTATTTTTGACGGTACTGTTTTCTGCGGTGGAACCTCTGTTGATTTTTCTGAGTTCGACCGCGGGAGCGTTGTTGTTTTGCCCGGTTTTTGCGATGTGCATGTGCATTTTCGTGAGCCGGGTTTTTCTTATAAAGAAACCGTCGCCACGGGTTCTCTGTCGGCCGCCGCAGGAGGCTACACCGCCGTCTGCACCATGCCCAACCTGAACCCCGTGCCCGACTCTGTGGAGCATCTTCGCGAGCAACTGACCATCATTGAAAAAGACGCCGTCATCCACGTCTACCCCTACGCCTCCATCACGGTAGGTCAGGCGGGGCAGGAGCTGTCCGACATGGCGGGCATGGCGCCCGATTGCATCGCCTTCTCCGACGACGGACGGGGTGTGCAAAGCGACGACATGATGCGCGCCGCCATGGAAAAGGCTAAAGCGCTGGGCAAGATGATCGTCGCTCACTGCGAGGTGAATGAACTGCTCCGAGGTGGGTATATTCACGACGGCGAGTACGCCAAGGCCCACGGCCACCGCGGCATCTGCTCCGAAAGCGAGTACGCCCAGATCGCCCGCGATCTTGAACTCGTCCGCGAGATCGGGTGCGCCTACCACGTTTGTCATATTTCCACCAAGGAGAGTGTGGATCTCATCCGCCGCGCCAAGGCCGAGGGGCTTGACGTGACCTGTGAGACGGGCCCCCACTACCTGGTGCTGGACGACGGAGACCTCAAGGAGGACGGCCGCTTCAAGATGAATCCCCCCCTCCGCGCCCCCGAGGATAGGGAAGCACTCATCGAAGGAATTCTGGACGGCACCATCGACATGATCGCCACCGACCACGCCCCCCACTCCGCCGAGGAGAAGGGAAAGGGACTGGAAAAGTCCGCCTTCGGTATCGTGGGATTGGAAACCGCCTTCCCCGTGCTGTACACCTACATGGTGCAGGCAGGCGTGCTTTCCATGGACAAGCTGGTGGAAACCATGTGCGTCAATCCCCGCAAGCGCTTCGGTATTCCCATGGGGAACGACTTCTCGGTGTGGGATCTTGGTGAAGTCTATACCGTCGACCCCGAGACCTTCAAAACCATGGGTCGCGCCACCCCCTTCGCAGGGCATACCCTCAGAGGTAAGTGCCTCATGACCGTGGTGGACGGGCAGGTCGTATACAAGGCGTAAAAATCACCTTGGGTGTTTCAAAACATCCGAGAAGGTCATCCTGAGCGGAGCCGCAGAGCGGCGTAGTCGAAGGATCCCATTTCATTCGTTTCAAATTCATTTCATATAGATCGCAGGAGGATCAAACAATGGCAAAGAGAACTGACCTTAAGAAGATTCTGATCATCGGCTCGGGCCCTATCGTCATCGGACAGGCCGCCGAGTTTGACTACGCGGGCACCCAGGCCTGCCTCGCTCTCAAGGAAGAGGGCTATGAGGTAGTGCTGGTCAACTCCAACCCCGCTACCATCATGACCGACACCACTATTGCCGACAAGGTGTACATGGAGCCCCTGACCCTGGAGTACGTGGCTAAGATCCTGCGCTACGAGCGTCCCGACGCCATCGTTCCCGGTATCGGCGGCCAGACGGGTCTGAACCTGGCCATGCAGTTGGAGAAGAAGGGCATTCTCAAGGAGTGTCACACCGAACTGCTGGGTACCTCCAGCGAGTCCATTGAGCGCGCCGAGGACAGAGAGATGTTCAAGGAGCTGTGCCAGTCCATCGGCGAGCCCGTTATCCCTTCCGAGATCACCTTTAACCTGGAGGAGGCCAAGGCAGCCGCCGAGCGCATTGGCTATCCCGTGGTGCTTCGTCCCGCCTTTACCCTGGGCGGTACCGGCGGGGGTTTCGCCAATAACGAGGCCGAGCTTCTGGAGATCGGTATCAACGCATTCAAGCTCTCCCCCGTCCATCAGGTTCTGATCGAGAAATCCGTGAAGGGCTACAAGGAGATCGAGTTTGAAGTCATGCGTGACTCGGCCGACCATGCCATCACCATCTGCGGTATGGAGAACATTGACCCTGTGGGCGTGCACACCGGTGACTCCATCGTGGTGGCTCCCATTATGACTCTCTCCGAACACGACCAAAAGATGCTCAACGATTCCGCCATCAAGCTCATTCGCGAGCTGAAGATCGAGGGCGGCTGTAACGTACAGTTCGCGCTCAATCCCCACACCAGCGAGTACTATCTCATTGAGGTCAACCCCCGCGTGTCCCGCTCCTCGGCGCTGGCTTCCAAGGCTTCGGGCTACCCCATCGCCCGCGTGACCGCCAAGATCGCCGTGGGTATGACCCTGGAGGAGATCAAGATCGCCAACACCACCGCCGCATTCGAGCCCAGCCTGGACTACTGCATCGCTAAGCTCCCCCGTTTCCCCTTCGACAAGTTCACCACCGCCTCCAACACCCTGGGTACCCAGATGAAGGCCACCGGTGAGGTCATGGGCATCGGCTCCACCCTGGAGGAGTGCCTGCTCAAGGGCATGCGTTCTCTGGAGGTGGGTGTCAACCACATCTACCATCAAAAGTTCGACGATCTGTCCACCGAGGAGATTCTGGACTATATCAAGGAATTCCGCGACGATAACATTTTCGCCATTGCCGAGCTGATCTACCGCGGCGTGACGCTGGAAAAGCTCCACGAGATCACCATGATCACACCCTTCTTCCTGGAGGCTGTCAAGCGCATCGTGGACATGGAGGAGACTCTGAAGGCTCATCCCTTCGATCTCGAGATCCTCACCGCCGCCAAGAAGATGGGCTTCTCCGACAAGTACGTGGCCAGAATGTGGAAGTGCACCGAGCTGGATGTGTTCGGCTTCCGTAAGCAGCACAACCTGTTCCCCGTGTTCCGCATGGTGGACACCTGCCACACCGGCGCGTATATTCCGTACTTCTACTCCTCCTACACTGGGGAGAACGCCTCCGTTCTGACCGACAAGAAGAAGATCGTGGTGCTGGGCGCAGGCCCCATCCGTATCGGCCAGGGCGTGGAGTTCGACTACTCCACGGTTCACGCCGTTGCCACCATCAAGAATTCGGGCTACGAGGCCATCATCATCAACAACAACCCCGAGACGGTCTCCACCGACTATACCACCGCCGATAAGCTCTACTTCGAGCCCCTGACTCCCGAGGACGTCATGAACATCATCGAGTTTGAAAAGCCCGAGGGTGTCATTGCCTCCCTGGGCGGTCAGACCGCCATCAACCTGGCCCAGCCTCTCTATGACAGAGGCGTGAAGATCATCGGTACCGATTGCCAGGCCATTGACCGCGCCGAGGACAGAAACGCATTCGAGAATCTGCTGAACGACCTGAACATCCCCCGCGCCAAGGGCAAGGCCGTGACCAAGCTGGAGGACGGCCTTGCCGCCGCCCGCGAGATCGGCTACCCCGTGCTGGTTCGTCCCTCCTTCGTGCTGGGCGGCCGCGCCATGCAGATCGTAGGTAACGAGGATCAGCTCCGCCAGTACCTCAAGACCGCCGTTGAGATCGACGAGGACAAGCCTGTTCTGGTAGACAAGTACATCAGCGGTAAGGAGGTCGAGGTGGACGCCATTTGCGACGGCCGCAACGTCTTTGTACCCGGTATCATGGAGCTGGTTGAGCGCACCGGCGTTCACTCGGGTGACTCCATCAGCGTATATCCTCCCTTCTCCATCTCCAACAAGGTAAAGGGAACCATTCTGCAGTATGCCAAGGCTCTGGGTCTGGGCATCGGCATCGTGGGTCTGTACAACATTCAGTTCATCGTGGACGAGCATGAGGACGTGTACATCATCGAGGTCAATCCCCGATCCTCCCGTACCGTACCCTTCCTGTCCAAGGCTACCGGCTACAGCCTGGCCGACATCGCCACCGAGGTCATTCTGGGCAAGTCCCTCAAGGAGCTGGGTATCTTCGACATCTACCCCGAGGAGAAGAAGCGCTGGTACGTCAAGGTTCCTGTGTTCTCCTTCAACAAGCTCCGCGGTCTGGACGCCTACCTTTCCCCCGAGATGAAGTCTACGGGTGAGGCCATCGGCTACGACGACAAGTTCTACCGCGCACTGTACAAGGCGCTCCAGGCCTCCGGCATGAAGCTCCAGAACTACGGCACCGTCTTTGC
>JAZRFR010000013.1:0-2161 GCA_045643785.1 Eubacteriales bacterium
GAAACTTCTTTCAAGAAGTTTCCCTTTGGCGTTCCCCCGTTTCCCCACAAACCCAAATTTGAAGGCCCACCGACTCATTGCCGGCATGTACAGCAATGCGACTATATGAACAGAATACCATAAAATCGCGAATTTGTCAACCCCGCGGTGTGATTTTCCCGAAAAGCCCTTGTCAAATAACACTCGATGTGCTATAATACAATCAATCGAAACGTTCGCGAGGTGCCCGATATGAAAATTTCTGAACTGCTCGCCCGCGAGGGCTTGTCCCTGTCCTTTGAGGTATTTCCGCCCAAGACCGACACCGCCTTTGCATCCGTGAAGGCGGCGACTGAGGAGATCGCGGATCTGAAGCCCGCTTTCGTCAGCGTCACCTACGGTGCGGGAGGCGGTACCAGTAAATACACCTTGGAGATCGCCAAGACCATCAAACAGGCTCACGGCGTGCCCACTTTGGCACATCTGACCTGCGTCTCCTCCCCCCGCGAGACGGTACGCGCCCGCATTGAGGATATGAAGGCCGCGGGCATTGAGAACGTCATGGCTCTCCGCGGCGACATTCCCGCCGATATGCAGGGGATGGATCGGTCGAACTGGCCCTACCGCTACGCCGTAGACCTTGTCCGGGAACTGAAAGAGTGCGGGGCGGATGGCGCGGCGGACTTCTGCATCGGCGGCGCCTGCTACCCCGAGGTGCATCCCGAGTCCACCCACCAGAAGGAGGATATCCGCTACCTCAAGGAGAAGGTAGACGCGGGGGTGGAGTTCCTCACCACCCAGATGTTCTTCGACAACAACCTCCTCTACAACTTCCTCTACAAGATCCGCGAGGCGGGGATCACGGTACCCGTGGTGCCGGGCATCATGCCCATTACGGCAGGGAATCAAGTCGCCCGCGCCATCCAGCTGTCGGGGTCGTTCATGCCCCGCCGATTCGTGTCCTTGGTGGACAAGTTCGGGTCGAACTCCGCCGCCATGAAGCAGGCGGGCATCGCCTACGCAACCGACCAGATCATTGACCTGTACGCCAACGGGGTGAAGAACGTGCATGTGTACACGATGAATAAGCCGGATGTGGCGAGGAAGATCATGGAGAATCTTTCGGAAATTTTGACATGAATGATATGAAATGGTACGAAAAAGTCCTCATTGCTCTGCTCATCATTATCTGCTCTCCCCTCATTATCCTGCTGGCTCTCATCGCGGTGCCCCTCATCCTCATAGAACGCGCCAGAGCGAAAAAGGCCTACTACAAGTCCCCCTACTACGCGGATTTCAAGGAAAAATTCACCATGGGCATCACCACCGATCCTGCCTACCGCTTCTACAATGGGGCGGTGGCGCGGAAGCTTCCCGTGAAATTCGGGGCTAAACTCCACGGCCCCCTCCACTGTAGATATGAAGGCACTCTGTACGTGTTCCCCGATTTTGAGCAGATGGGTCTGTCCGAGGAGGACGGTATCACGTGGCAGGTCAACTACGACGGGGATTGGGTAGACTTCGAGGAGGCCTACGCCAAGCTGTTGTCGGACATGACCATCACTCCCTGTGATTCTGTCAAGCTCTTGGTGGAGCGGCGCATGATCCTCGCCTATGACCTCACCGAGACCCCGCCTCCGTCCTGCGTGTTCGTGACGGGGAGCTACGAGACTGCCTTTGAGAACGAGGATTCTGCCCTGAAAATGCGCATCCCCCAGAGCGCCGAGGATCTGTACGGCATGATGCGACAGACCCCCGACCTGTGCGGGGAGTATGAGCTGACCGAGGATAAGGAGGGCATCCGCTGGCGCATCCGTGAGGATATCCAGATCACGCTGGGTGTCGATCTCCGAGACTGCTACATCGGCGTGGAAAAGCTCTTGTTCGGCAAGATCGAAAGCGGGATCACCCACTGGCATCCTACCGCCTACGAGATCTACAATGAGGTCTGCGAGATCGGCAAGCGGGGCAACGTCCTCGTCCTCCGCGCCAGAGCGGGGAGTGGCGCGGTGCTGTACAGCGGGAGCAAGGACGAGTGCCCCTATAAGCCCGATAAGAAGGTTTTGTTCGGGAAGTATTACTATATAGAGGCGGAGTGAACAGTAAATTGGGGTTTATGGGTGGATTGAAATCGTGATTTGTAGGGACCGGCGTCCTCGACGGTCCGCTACAGACAGCCCAA
>JAZRFR010000014.1:0-1709 GCA_045643785.1 Eubacteriales bacterium
GTTGTGGTAGATCTGGATGACGTCTTCGTGGGGGGGGGTAGGGGGGTGGGTGGAGGTACAGCCGTCCACCAGGGCGGCGGAAGGCATATCGCTCAGGGCGGCCATGTAGTCGGCCTCGCTCAGCTGGGGGCAAGCCTCGGAAACCTTGGAGGGGATACCCATCTCGGCGTTGAGGAAGTGGAGGTAGGAGATCAGCGCGCGGATGGTGGTGACCTCGTTCATGTTGCTCACGCCCAGGATGCGAGCCAGGTTGCAGTACTTACGGACGCAGGAGGGATACTCGCGCTGGGAGCGGCCTGCCAGGGTAATGCCGCTGTTGTACTCGATGATGTAGGGCAGAAGGATGGCGTTGGCGCGGCCGTGGGGGATATGGAAGCGGGCGCCCAACTGCTGAGCCATACCGTGGTTCAGACCCAGGGATGCGGAGTTGAAGGCCAGACCGGCCAGGCAGGAGGCGATGTGCATCTTGCGGCGGGCGTGGGTATCGTCACAGCTGCTGTAGGAACGAATGAGGAACTGACCGGAAATTTCTACTGCCTTCTCGGCCAGAGCGCCGGAGAACTCGTTGTTCTCGGTGGAAACGTAGGCCTCGATCGCGTGGGTCATAACGTCCATACCCGTATCGGCGGTAACCGAGGCGGGAACAGACTTGACCAGCACCTCGTCCAGAATGGCCTCGTCGGGAAGCAGATCGTCGTCTACCAGGGGGTACTTACGGCCTGCGGCGGGATTGGTGATGACGGCGAAGCGGGTGACCTCACTACCCGTACCCGAGGTGGTGGGGATGGCGATGAGGTGAGGATCGTAGTTCTCGTCGAACTGACGGGCGAATTTCTTGACGGCCTTGGCGGTGTCGATGGCAGAGCCGCCGCCCACGCAGATGAGGCATTCGGGCTTGGTCTGCATTACGGTAGCCACGCCGGAGATAACCTTCTCTACGGGAGGATCGGGCACCACGTCGGTGAAGAGGTCATAGTCGATATGAGCCTTGTCCAGACGAGCGGTGAGCAGAGTGATCATGCCGCTGGAGACCACGAAGGGGTCAGAGATGACGAGCGCGTTCTTGTAGGGAAGCATGCTCAGACGGTCCAGGGCGTTCTCTCCAAAGAAAATTTCGGTGTTGATGTGGAAGTTCTTCATTTATTGTATACCTCACAGAGATTATTTTTCAGTCTTTGTTGTTTTGGATGGCTTTCTCGGCCATGTGGAGGAGCTTGTCCCGCAGCCAGGCGGGTTCAATGATGCGGATGCCCGAACGGGCGGTGAGAATGGCGCAGAGGAAGCGGTCGATGTTATGGAATTCGCAGAGGAACTGACCGCGGGTTTCCTCGGAGATGATGTAGGAACGCATTTCCAGTACCGTCAGCTTATCGGTGATGGCCAGGGTGGCGGTGTAGGGGATCTGACCCTGGATGATGATGCTGTCGGCTTCGGCGGAATAGTCGCCCATCATGTCTCGACCGAAGGGGTTGATGGGCAAGCGGGAGAGTCCGCCGTCGTTCTCGTTTTTCATGGAGACGGGCAGGGTAAAGGGCTTGGTGTAGCGATACCCCATGATATGCTGGTCGTACTCCAGGGGGGCGCCCAACTGCTTTTTCAGGAAGTCAATGTCGCGCTGGGCTTGGCGGCGGGAGATTCCGAAGCGCTCGGCCAAACGGGCGGCGTTGGGGAAGGTGTTCCGCACCAATTCCTCATGGAGCCATTGGATG
>JAZRFR010000015.1:0-7617 GCA_045643785.1 Eubacteriales bacterium
GGTATTAAAATCGAATACAATTTCACCCGTTTCAATATTCAAAGAATAAAAATGCCCACCCTGACCTGCTGTACCGAAAACAATATTGTCTTGATTTAATTCTATTTCAGTATAGAGATAGCCCTTTAAGGACTTTTTCCACAATAATTTACCGTTTTTCTTACACATATATCCCCACTCACCATAATGGGAGATCGTGTACTCTCCAAATACAAAATCATCCAATGTTAAATTGTGTGAATTTGTTTTTCTTTCATAAGATTTCTTGCTGATTTTTCCGTCGTTCTTATAAGCAATAATCTGACCATTTTGAGGATCAAAAGAAACTAATTTCATGCCCACACTAAGGTCAAAGAACCAGAAATTCAGAGTGGATTCCTCTCGTTCAGCCATTCCTATGTAATACAAAGGAGAAGTTCTTACTAAATCAAAATTATCAAATTTGTTTTGCCATAAGAGTTTCATCTTTGTCCTCGCTTTGTTAAAACTTGATTTATTGATAATATTATACCACAAGATAAAATAATTGTCAACATAATTGTTCTCTCCGGGGCAAGCATAGCGCGTGGATGTCCACGCACCATCGGGCAGAAGCCCGAACCCACTATCCGCAAAGGAAAACGGTGTAGCAAAGGCTCCCTCCGGGAGGGAGCTGTCGCCGTAGGCGACTGAGGGAGAGCGCGTTACAATGAGGTTAATCTAAACTTCAAGTCACGCAGGCTCCTTCCACCGCTATCGCGGTCCCCCTCCCTCTCGGAGGGAGGCTTTGGAGAGCGACCGCCGATAGAAAAACACCACCAAAGAGATTTCCTTGGTGGTGTTCGTGTTTTCTCCGCTAAGAATGCAGAGGTGACCGGACGGTTTTCTTTTATGAGAATCATTCCAAATGCAGGCTGTCTGCGTTCAAAAATGCATGGGCGGACAGCATGGAATCGGTGGGAATCACCCGGGAGGCACCGCAAACGCGGCAGGTGAGCTTGATGCCGTCGTCGGTGATTTCGGCCTCATAACGGCTCTCTTCCTGATTCCATTCTTGGTATTCAGCAGTTGCATCGCTGCCTAAAGTCAGATCCGGATGGCAACGGCAGAAGATCTTGCCCTCTGCATCCAGATCGTCAATGACGAACAGGACGATGTCCAGAATCTGGGGGTCACCCAGATCCTTTTCGTCGCCGTGAAGGGAAGAAAAGTCGGTGATGCCGTTCTCCTCCAGCATATCCAGAAGCTCCAGCTCGGTGCGTGCCAGCTCGGCCTTGACCCGGTTCATCTCGCCTGTGAAGCAGATGTTGATGTCCGAGTAGGGACAGGGAAGGACGAACAGCTCATCCGAGAAAAAGAGGCTGGATTTCACCGTGAAGTTGTGGGGCTGGGAACAAATGAGACAGGGGACGGTGAGGCGCACGGTTCCGTCGCGGTTGTAGACGATCTTGAGCTCGCTTTTGCCGCAGGTGCATTTGAGCTTGACCATGTCGGCCGACAGATTGAAAAGGCCGACGGCACTCAGAATTCCGCCTCCGCAGTCGGGACAGCGATAGGCCACGGTGGTGCGCTTTTCGTTCAGTACCATAATGGGTTCCTTCCTGCCCGGGGCGGGCCTGCCCGATCAGGGCGTAAAATCATGCTTCAAGCATCAGTATATGCTTGCAGAACAGAGGGTGCCACGCCGAAGCGCGACACCCTGCGTGTGAAAAATTTAATTACTCGGCGGCACCGGTCTCGGTGGTAGCCTCGGTAGCAGCCTCGGTAGTAGCTGCAGTGTCGGTCTCGGTAGCCTCGGTACCGGCCTCGGTAGTAGACTCAGTACCGGCCTCGGTACCTGCCTCGGGAGCCTTGGTGGTAGCCTCGGAAGCGGTGGTCTCTGCGGTGGTTGCGAACTCGTAGTCAACCGTGACACCGTAAGCATCCACGTGCTCGTCGTACCACTTCTGGAGCTCCTCGCTGGCGAGAGCGTCGCGGGCGGTCAGTTTCCAGGTCTCCTCGTTCTCATCCTCGTACATAGCGATGATGCAGCCGGTTACCTTATTCTTGTCCGTGGAATCACCCTTTACGTCAAATCTCTCAATCTCGCCCTTGGTGCGACCCTTCTCATCAAAGAGCCACTTGGCGAGATCCTTGTTGTTGCTCTCGGCAGAGCTCTCGGAAATGCGCTCGGCCAGCTCAGAGGAGTAGCCGGGGGCGTACTTCTCAACCAGCTCGGCGAACTTCTCGGCGGTCTTGTCGGCTTCCAGAGCCTTGTAGAACTCATCAGCCTTCTGAACGGCGGTCTTGCCGTTTTCTACATCCTTAGCATCGTCAGAGAGCTGGATGAAGTAAGCGTTCTTGGTCTTCTCAGTATCGCGCTTCAGGACGTCCTTACCGATGAGAACCCAGGTGTAGGTGGTGGTTTCCTTACCATCCTTGGTGGTGGTGGTGGCAACCAGCTGGAGATCGCCTTCCTTGCGGCCTTCGCCGAAGACGAACTTCTGCAGATCGGTGGCCGTGGTGCTCTTGGGATCTACCCAAGCGGTGGTGGTCTCCTTAACCTTGGCGATCTCCTTGGAAAGATCGTTGTTGAGTGCCTTAACAATGGCGTAAGCGGCCTTCTTATAATCGTCGGTATCCGTAGACTTGAAAACTTCCTTGGCATCGCCGATCTTGTTCAAAGCGAGGAGGGTGGTGCGGACGTCTGCCTTGGTCTTGGCTGCGTCGGCATCCTCCACATTCTTATCCTTGAAGTTGAGCTTGTGCTGTGCGTCGTAATCCTCGTCCAGGAAGTGGTCAACCAGGAAGGTCTTGACTTCGTCAGCGGTCTTGCAAGCCTCAATAGCCTCGCGGAACTCTACCTTGTCGTTGACGAGCAGAGGATAGGAGGTGTAGGTGGTGGTGTAGAAGGTGCCCTTGTTCTCGTCAACGTACTTGTCGATCTGGTCAAGGGTGACCTTGTCGGAGAAATCGTCAAAGAGCTTTTCGGCGTACTTGGAGCTGATGTAGCTGTACTCCATAGCCGTTCTGATCTCGCCCTCGGTGATACCGGCACCGAAGTTCTGCTTCAGATACTGGTTGAAGGTGAGGAGCTGGGACTCAGCGGTGTCCTTAAGGTTCTGGATGTAAGCGTCGACGTCAGCGGCAACCTCTTCCTTGTACTGGTCGTACAGGCCTGCCTCCATAGAGCCCTCGCAGTAGGTCAGGTACTGCTTGACGGTGGTGTAGACCTCTGCCTCAAGGAGATCCTCGTTTGCGGAGATCATGGAAGCGGCGTAAGCATCGGGGGAAGAGAACTTCTTCAGAACGCCGTAGGTGTCAGGCTGCATGCCGTAAGCCATGTACATGTACTCGTAGTAGAAGTTGGTGTAGTAGTAGTTGTAGGTGATGCTGCGGTACACTTCCACGTGATTCTCGTTGAGCTCGAAGTTATTGCTGCGGGCGTCGGTATTCATGCGGCCGATGATACCGATGGAGTCCACGAGCGTGTAACCCAGGATGAGAACCACCAGCGCTACGGTCACCCACAGAATGAGTGCAACGTAAGGAAAGCTGCGCTTGGTTTTTGCTTGCTGATTCATGGTTGATGATCCTTTCTTTTATCCGGAACCGAGGGGGAAGATCCCCGATCGGTGCGGGTATTTCATGGTGTTCCGAACGCAGGCGCAGTTAGGGCATACGCTCGGACAATACGACTATTATAACTCTTTTTCATGATGAAATTATGAACGAGTCGTGAATCGGCGTAAAACTTTTCACCTAAAAAAGAATTTTTTAAGAAAATCTGGGGATGGATGCTCAAACGTCCATGATGATGGGCAGTACCATGGGCTTGCGCTTGGTCTTGGCGTAGAGGTATTTGGTGATATCGTCCTTGATGGCGGCCTTGAGCTCGTACCAGTCACAGCCGGATCGGCGGAGGCTGATGTCGATGGCATCCACTGCGATCTTACGGACTTCCTCCATGAGCGCTTCGGACTCGCGGACGTACACGAATCCGCGGGAGACGATATCGGGGCCGGCTACGCGAAGCCCTGAAGCGGCGTCCACGGTGGCAACCACCACGATGAGACCGTCCTGGGACAGATGCTTGCGGTCACGGAGGACGATGTTGCCTACGTCACCCACGCCCAGGCCGTCGATGAGCACCACGCCTGCCTGGACGGTGCCGCCCCAACGGGCGCTCGTCTCGTCCAGCTCCAGAACCTTACCGATGTCGGAGATGAATACGTTGGCTTCGGGGACACCCATGGACACCGCCAGATCGCGGTTGGCGGCCATGTGCTTGTACTCGCCGTGAACGGGCATGAAGTAGCGGGGACGGGTCAGACCCTGCATGAGCTTCAGCTCCTCTTGGCAGGCGTGACCCGACACGTGGACCTCCACAGAGGCATCGTTGATGACCGTAACGCCCATTTTGGACAGCTCGTTGATGATGCGGCCTACCAGCTTCTCGTTGCCGGGGATAGCGGAGGCCGACAGTACCACCAGGTCGCCGTAGCCCAGGGTCACCTGAGAGTGCTCGCCGAAGGCCATACGGTAGAGGGCAGACATGGGCTCGCCCTGGGATCCCGTGGTGATGAGGGTCAGCTCCTCGGGCTTGTAGCGCTTGATATCGTTGATGTCAATGAGCACGCCATCGGGGACCTTCATGTAGCCCAGCTGAACGGCGGCAGAGACGATGTTGATCATGCTCCGACCCGTGACCGCCACCTTTCTGCCGTGGCGCGCCGAGATGTTGATGATCTGCTGGACGCGGTGGACGTTGGAGGAGAAGGTGGAGATCACGATGCGGCGATCCTCATGCATGGTGAAGATAACTTCAAGGGATTTACCTACCTTGGTCTCGGAGGGTGTATATCCGGGACGCTCGGCGTTGGTGGACTCGCACATGAGGAGCAGAACGCCCTCGCGACCCAGCTCACCCAGACGGGTGATATCCATCATTTCGCCCTCAATGGGGGTCAGATCCAGTTTGAAGTCGCCCGAGTGGATGATCATGCCCACGGGGGTGTTGATAGCCAAGGCGCAGGCGTCGGCGATGGAGTGGTTCACGCGGATGAACTCCACCGTAAAGGATGCGCCCAGACGGATGGTATCGCCTGCCTTGACGCAGCGGAGATCGGCCTGCCAGGGCAGGGTATGCTCGCGGAGCTTGTTTTCAATGATACCCAGCGCCAGACGGGTGGCGTAGATGGGCATATCCAGCTTTTGCAGGATATAGGGGATAGCGCCGATGTGATCCTCGTGACCGTGGGTGACCACCATACCGCGGATGCGGTGGCGGTTCTGCTCCAGATAGGTCACGTCGGGGATCACCAGGTCGATACCGGGCATTTCGTCTTCGTCGGGGAAGCCGATGCCGCAGTCCACAATGATGATGTCCTCGCCGTACTCAATGACGGTCATGTTTTTACCTACCTCGTTCAGACCGCCCAAGGGGATCACACGGAGCTTGGCGCCGGGGATCTTTTGCAGGGCAGAGGCGGGAGGAGCCTTGTGGGATGCGGATTCCTTGCGGGATGGAGTGTTGACCGTGTTGGCGGGCACGACGATGGACTCCTCGGCGGAGACGATGGAGGGAGCGCCGCGGCGACCCTTGCCCGATGTGGGCTTGGAGGGAGCAGACTTGACCTCGGAGGCCGCGGACTTGGCGGATCGACTCTCGGACGACTTGCCTGTCTTGGCTGTTTTGCTCTCGGCCTTTGCGGGCGCGGGCTCGTCAGCCTTTTTCTTGCCCTTGCGGTTGTGAGTAGGCGCGACGGGCTTCTCGGCGGCGGTGTCACCCTTACCCTTGCGGCGGGACTTGGGGGTCTCGGGCTCGTCGTCAAAGCCGAAGGGGGAGAGGATCTCGGGAGTGGCCAGAATATCGCGGGAGCCGATGCGGAATTCTCCGCTTCCACGGCTGTTCTTTTTGGCGGAGGATTTTGTTTCCTTAGCGGGACGGCTCACAGAACCGTCTTTTTTCTTGGTTTTTTTGGTTTCGCTCATTATTCTTGTAACGCAGTTTCCTTTCTGTTCTCCATGAAAATATACCCGCGGTCGTCGGGAGAACGGACGAGCGCAGGGGATTGCCGCGACACAGAACGCGCGGCATAACGAATCCACCGTCTCTTTCGTGAGGAAGACACGGGCTATGTACTGTGAAGTTTTCGCAAGGCGCGGAAAAACCCTCCGTAAAAACGACGGAGGTAGGGCAGAGCCCCGACCGCGCAGATCCTGCCAAGGTGCGCCGAGAGGTGTGGAGAGTCTCTGTGCGCGGCACCGAACCATAACCGACCCGTCCGATGCGCCAAATCCTTTGCATTCCTTGCGTTTTGTTCCGCATCCCGCTGTATGGGAGGAGGAACGACCGAACACAAACATCCCGTATATTATACACCATCCGGGCGCATCTGTCAACAGATATTTCCGTATTTTGAAAGGTTTGTGAAAACTCATCATGTTTCACGCTTGCATACGGATTCGGACAGGCATATTGACACGCCGTGTCAGAACAGAAGGGAAAGCAGAACGCCGATCCCGCCTCCGCTGATCATACCTGCGCCAAACCAGAGCAGATTTTTCAGTCTGCTTTGCCTTTTCACAGGCGGAGCAGGGGTTCTTGTCCGCTCGGCCGTCGGGATCGTGCTTTCCAGGATCCGATTCGCTTCCCAAAGAATATCCCGATCGTCCGCCGTTTCCGGCCTTCTGTCACGGCGCATCACAAAGTAGGCCTCCTCAAACAAACGGCTGTCCCTTGTGCGAACTACGATCATATTCTTTTTGGCGCCTCTGAGCATACGGTCACCCCCTTGAGAGTTGCATTTTACGTGGGAAAACGGTTTTCGGGAAACGCGTTCGGGAATCGCCGAGAGTATTGCCCGTGCCACTCTGCTTTAATCGTCGGCGGCGAAGGAATCTGTATGAAGAAAATTAGCAAAAAAAGGAAAAAATCCGCAAAACGTCTTGACAATTCACGAAATATCTGCTATAATACCAAATAAGGTAAAAAATGGTCGAATAAAAACCAAAAGATGCCAACAAAACCGCAAGGATCCCATATAAGCAATGATGGAAAGGAGAACGGTTCTATGAAATCCACCGGAATACTGAAGAGCGTTGATGAGCTTGGCCGTATTGTTTTGCCTAAGAAAATGCGTGAAAATCTGGATATTGACATTCGAGATAAGGTAGAACTTTTCGTGGAAGGAGATCGCATCATTCTTCAAAAGTACGTGCCCAGCTGTATTTTCTGCAACGCCGAGCAGAACATTTTTATCTTCAACGGCAAGCGCCTGTGCGCGGATTGCCTGGAAAGCCTGAAACAAATGAAATGATCCCGAACCGTCGAGGTTGAGCGCCCCTCGCCGATTCACCGTCCCTTGGGGACAACCGCCCGTAATACTTTTGTTACGGGCGGAACTTTTTGGCTTGCCTACTTGACAAACGGGGAAGTATCTGCTATAATAAGATGTCTTATACATCGAGGTGTGGCGCAATTGGTAGCGCGCTAGCTTTGGGAGCGTGCAGGCGGTTTCCTGCCGTGAGTTTTCAAAAACTCTGAAAACCCTTGAAAACACTGACTTTTTCGGGTGTTTGTCTTTTCAAAAAAACACCAACAAAATGTTTTGACCACAGATTTGACCACTTGCAAAAATAAAGCATTTGTGGTAT
>JAZRFR010000016.1:0-4743 GCA_045643785.1 Eubacteriales bacterium
CACTTCTACAATTACGAGCGCATTCAACTGAAAACAAAACTGACACCGTATGAAAAACGATGTCAGTTTCAAGAAAAAATGAGGTTTTAAGAGATATTTCAAGCTATTCTACGAAATGCTTTTCTTTTTCGTGTCTTTTGACTTGGGTTCACTCCACGTAGCAGTGCTTTTTTTATTGGCGGAGGCGGAGGGATTCTGAACCCCGCCGAACTCCGTTCGGCTACAAGCCGTCCTCCACTCCCTTTGGTCGTTGCAGATCACAAGTTTTTTGTCAACTTGCGGCTTGAACGTGTTTCTCACTCATCATTTCCACCAATAAAAAAAGCACTGCCGTAGCAGTGCTTTTTTTATTGGCGGAGGCGGTGGGATTCGAACCCACGGGCGATTTTACTCGCCACTCGATTTCGAGTCGAGACCGTTATGACCACTTCGATACACCTCCGTATGTATGTGCCTGAAAGCGAAGCGGAACTCTCAAACGCATGATATTATACCATAAACGCAAGAAAAAAGCAACCCCTTTTTTGAAAAAAATTGATTTATTTTTATTAATGAATTCAAAGATAAATATTTTCCATAGCACTTGACAAACAGCCATTGTTATGGTATAATACCCATGTTTGGGAATTCCCCGATAGGGGCCATTAGCTCAGTTGGTTAGAGCTACCGGCTCATAACCGGTTGGTCCTGGGTTCGAGCCCCCGATGGCCCACCAAACGCGCATATGCGCACAGTGAGCAGGGAAGGAATTCTTCTCTGCTCATATTTCTATAAACAAATATGCCTGCATAGTTAAATGGATATAATAAACCCCTCCTAAGGGTTAGTTATGGGTTCGATTCCCGTTGCGGGTGCCAAAAGCGGTCTGCAATAGCATTTGTAGACCGCTTTTCTAAAAAGAAAAATCTAAATAAAATAAATCTCATTAAAATGAATACGGAGGAAAGCAAAATGAAAACGTATCCTGTCATCGGCATCCGCCCCACCATCGATGGCCGCAGAGGCGTTCTCGGCGTCCGCGAGTCCCTGGAGGAGCAGACCATGAACATGGCCCGCACCGCGGCCAAGCTCTTTGAAGAAAACCTGAAGTATTCCAACGGCGAGCCCGTGAAGGTGGTCATTTCCGATACCACCATCGGCCGCGTGGGTGAGGCCGCCGCTTGCGCCGATCAGTTCCGCAAGGCAGGCGTGGATATCACCCTCACCGTCACCCCCTGCTGGTGCTACGGCGCAGAGACCATGGACATGGATCCCCACACCATCAAGGCTGTCTGGGGCTTCAACGGCACCGAAAGACCCGGCGCGGTTTACCTTGCCTCCGTTCTCGCCACCCACGCCCAGAAGGGTCTCCCCGCCTTCGGCATCTACGGCCATGAGGTGCAGGACTGCGACGACACCACCGTCCCCGAGGACGTGAAGGAAAAGCTGTTGCGCTTCGGCCGCGCCGCCATCGCCGCCGCTTCTATGCGGGGCAAGTCCTACCTGCAGATCGGTTCCATCTGCATGGGCATCGGCGGCTCTATCATCAGCACCGACTTCATCGAGGATTACCTCGGAATGAGAGTGGAATCCGTGGACGAGGTGGAGATCATCCGCCGCATGACCGAGGAGGTCTACGATAAGGCCGAGTACGAGAAGGCTCTGGCCTGGGTCAAGGAAAACTGCATCGAGGGCTTCGACAAGAACCCTGAGGAACTGCAGAAGACCCGTGAGCAGAAGGATGCCGATTGGGAGTTTGTGGTCAAGATGATGGTCATCATCAAGGATCTCATGGAGGGCAACCCCAACCTGCCCGAGACCTGCCGCGAGGAAATGGTGGGTCACAACGCCATCGCCGCCGGCTTCCAGGGTCAGCGTCAATGGACCGATTTCTACCCCAACTGCGACTTCCCCGAGTCCATGCTCAACACCTCCTTTGACTGGAACGGCGCCCGTGAGCCCTACATCCTGGCCACCGAGAACGACGTGCTCAACGGCATCGGTATGCTGTTCATGAAACTGCTGACCAACCGCGCCCAGATGTTTGCCGACGTCCGTACCTACTGGTCGGGCGACGCCGTCAAGCGCGTAACCGGATACGATCTGGAGGGCAAAGCCAAGGATTCCGACGGTATCATCCACCTGATCAACTCGGGTGCTTGCTGCCTGGACGCCAGCGGCGCTGTGAAGGACGAGGATGGCAACGGCGTTATGAAGCCTTGGTATGACATGACCGAGGCCGACATGAAGGCCGTCATGGACAACGCCACCTGGAACTACGCCGATCTGGGCTACTTCCGCGGCGGCGGCTACTCCTCCCGCTTTGAGACCAAGTGCGAAATGCCCGCTACCATGATCCGTCTGAATCTGGTGAAGGGTCTCGGCCCCGTGCTGCAGATCGCCGAGGGTTGGACGGTTGGGCTCCCCGAGGACGTGTCTGACACCCTTTGGAAGCGCACCGACTATACCTGGCCCTGCACTTGGTTCGCGCCCCGTTGCGACGGTAAGGAAGGCTCTCCCTTCAAGACCGCCTACGAGGTCATGAACAACTGGGGCGCCAACCACGGCGCCATCTCCTACGGTCACATCGGCGCGGATCTGATCACCCTGTGCTCGGTGCTCCGCATTCCCGTGTGCATGCACAACGTTCCCGAGGACAAGATCTTCCGTCCCGCCGCTTGGAACGCCTTCGGTATGGACAAGGAAGCCGCCGACTACCGCGCTTGCGCCAATTTCGGCCCTCTGTTCGGGAAGCTGAGCAAGTAAAGAGGAGAGTACTTTCTCACATAAATACGAAAGAGCCGTCATAAAAGACGGCTCTTTCGTATTCATTTATTTCAACATGCCTGCCTCGGCGGCCTTGGCGGCACCCACAATTCCGGCATCTCCGAAAAGTTTGGCAATGCGGATGTCAGTCTTCTTCATGTGCTTGTTGTAATCATTCACCGCAAAATACGCCTTGATGGGATCCAGCAAAACGTTACCCTCGCGGCTGATACCGCCGCCAATAGCCAGGATTTCTGGCTGAAGCACATTTACGATGCTACAGATGCCTTCGGCTACGTATTCGATATAACGATCACGTACGGCAATGGCAGCGGCATCTCCCTGCTTCGCGCACTCAAAGGAGGTTCGTCCCGTAACCTTTCCGTGTTTTTGGACCCATGCGTTCATGAGTGATTCGGAATGCGCGGCCATAGCTTCCTTGGTTTGCTCGATCAAGGCGGTCACGGAAGCATAGGCTTCCAGACATCCGCGCCGACCGCAGGTACAGGGTTTCCCATTGAAGATCAGGGTCTGGTGGCCGATTTCTGCGCCTGCGCCATTGAAACCCGACCAGACCTTGCCGTTCAGGATGATACCGCCACCGACACCCGTGCCCAAAGTCATGAATACGAAACTGTCGATACCTTCGCCGCAGGTGGTATATTCACCCAGAGCCGCGGCATTGGCATCATTCTCCAGGTACACCGGAAGATCCAGATACTTTTTGAACTCATTAGCCATAGGGACATCATGCATGACGATGTTGTTGGAATACACCACAACGCCGTTTTCTTTATCGATGGAGCCGGGACAACCGATGCCCACCGCAGTAATCTCATTCATATTGTGTCCGCTCTCGGTCACAATACGCTCGGCCAAGGAAGCCATGTCCTTGACGATCTCACTCCAATGACGCTCCTTAAGAGTGGGGATGCTGTCACTATGCAATATTTTTCCGCTTTTATCGACGAGACCTGCCGCAATATTCGTGCCGCCAAGATCAATACCAATATACATATTCATTTTCTCCCTTTCAATTCACTTTGGAAAGAATCACTTCGCATTGACCGTTGATGATGAAATCTGCATTCTGTGCAGGAATAAAAATGCTGTCGCCCTTATCAAAATCCAGTTTACCACCTTCATACGTAAGCGAGCCGCCCCCGTCGGTAATCATCAGCGATACAAAACTGTCGTTATTGACCGTTATCTCTTTTTCTCCGTCTGCACGGAAACGTTTGACCTCAAAATATTCGCAAGTCGCAAGGAGCACGTCGTCTCCATCGGGGGTGGCGGGCAGGTCGGGGGATTTTTTCAGATCAGAAACCGCCAACGCCTTCTCAATGTGAAGAGGACGAAGATTGCCGGCCTTATCACGGCGATTATAATCGTAAACACGGTAGGTCGTGTTGGAATTCTGCTGGATCTCACAGATCAGGATCCCTGCGCCGATGGCATGCACCGTGCCCGCAGGAATGAAAAACACGTCTCCACGCTTCACGGGCACCTGGTTCAGAATGTTTGTCAGCTCGCCGTTTTTGATGGCCGTTTCATATTCCTCCTTCGTTACGTTACGGGAAAAACCGTAATACAGGGAAGCACCTTCCTCGCAATCCAGGATATACCACATTTCGGTTTTTCCGTATTCACCTTCGTGAGCCAATGCGTATTCGTCCGAGGGATGGACTTGTACCGACAGATTTCCCTGGGCATCGATCAGCTTGATCAGAAGAGGGAAATAATCGTATTTTTCGCAGTTTGATCCCAGCGCCGCTTTGCCGATTTTTTGCAGATATTCAGAAAGCAAAAGTCCATCAAATGAGCCGCCACAAACGGTACATTGCCCATCCTTGTGCGCGGATAATTCCCAACTTTCAGCTACGCGCTCAAACGCACATTCTTTGTTAAATACGGTTTTCAACCGTGTTCCTCCCCATAAATAATCTTTATATGCAGGAGATAACTTTACAGGATATAATTCCATAGTGCACCTCATAG
>JAZRFR010000017.1:0-4728 GCA_045643785.1 Eubacteriales bacterium
GGGGCTTTGCCCCTGGACCCCAACAAAGAACTTTTTGAAAAAAGTTCTTTGGAATCTCAAAAACTTTCAAAAATGGTTATTTATCAATATCTTTTTTGAAAGTTCTTGAAGGGTGTCCAGAGGGAAACTTCTTTCAAGAAGTTTCCCTTTGGCGTTCCCCCGCTCCCCGATAAACCCAAATTTGAAATTCCCCATTGATCGACTATAAAAGGAGTATTGTATGAAGAAAACCGTTTGTGCTATCCTGTTGCTCCTCTGCACCCTGTCCCTTTTGTGCCTGACCTCCTGCTCTCGCTACGACGAGGACTGGATCATTGGCAAGACCTCTTCCGAGATCGAGGAGAAATACGGCGCGTTTGATATCAGGATCGGTGGTGATCAGAAGAAAAACAAGGAAGGGAACTACGTGTCTACTTGCTGCGGATATCTGACCCGCGAAAAGCAAGTGGGGTATCTCGGGACGTCTCCCGAAGAGTACTTCATGATCTACTTTGACAAAGAAGGCAAAGCCTACAGGATCGAGCATCCGTGGTACGTGCCGGGCGGCTGATCCTCCCGCCGTACCGCAAACGGGGTGTCTCCCCATGCAACCCGCATGGTAGACACCCCATTTGCCATTTTCTATAATTTTTTTGTATTTTTTCAAAAAATCGGAAAGATTCCCCTGAAAACATCGTCTATACAGGTAGAAGCCCCTGACCCATTCCATACGAAAGGAGAACGACTATGGATTCACATACCACCATCGACGCCGAGATTGTTGACCTCTACTGGCGGCGGGACGAGCTGGCTATCCAAATGACCGCCAAGCGCTACGGAGCCCTTTGTATGCGAGTGGCCATGAATATCCTGGGCAACGCCGCCGACGCCGAGGAATGCGTCAACGACACCTACCTGAAGGCCTGGAAATCCATCCCGCCCGCGCGGCCCACGGTGCTTTCGGCCTTTTTGACCAAGATCACCCGCAACCTGGCCTTGGATCGCTACCGCGCGAGTCGGCGGCAGAAGCGGAACGGAGAGTTCACGGTCATGCTCTCGGAGCTGGGAGATTGCATTCCCGCTCCCGAGGAGACCGACTCCGCCGCCCTTCTGGGGGACATCAAGGCGTTCCTGTATGGCCTGGACGAGCTGGACCGCAACCTCTTTGTGGGGCGCTACTTCCACGCCTACGAGGTGGGCAAGCTGGCAAACGGCTACGGCATGACCCGAAACGCCGTGTCCCTGCGGCTGTATAAGACGAGAGAAAAGCTCCGCGCGTACCTGCAAGAAAGGGGGTATCACGTATGACCAACCGAGACGGACTTTCCGCATTTGCATTGTTATCGAACCTGGACGACGGCATGATCGCCGCGGCCACTCTGCCAGAGGACGGCGGGATCATCGTGGGCAAGTCCTCCCGCCGCGAGCGCGAGCCCGGCCCCTTCGCCCGCTTTATGGACAGCAACTGGGCGGCGGCTATCATTTCGGTGACCGTGGCGCTGGCTGTGCTCATGGGCATCGTGGCGGCGGGACGGATGGCGCCCAAGAACGCTCTGGGTGAGGAAATGAACGGCCCGAATCCCGGCCCGGGCGTCCCTGCCGGTACCAATCAGGACGTGCTGGAGGGCGTGCCGGACAACGAAAACAACGAGCCCATGGCCCCCGGGGAGATACCCGATCACGAACAGGATGAGGTGCCCGGGGAGACCCAGCGGCAGCCTGTCAACAGCATTGTGACAGGCCCGATTACCGTGACGGTGGGGGATCAAACCTTTGCCCCCTTGGGGGTAGTGACCTCCTGGTTGGAGCGAGGTGACGGCGGCGGAACCCGTATCACCGAGCAGGGAACACCCGCGCTGGAGCGTCTGGATGAGGTGAGCGACAGATTGACACGGGCGGTCTCCTACAGCGGCGGTGCTATGCTTATTGCTCTGCCCGACGATGCCATCATTACAGAAATCAACATCTTCAACCATGCCATGGAGACCTGTGTGCAGGACAAGAATACGGCCATTGCTCCCGAGCTGCCCGTGGGTGAGTATCTGGTGGAGGTGGGCATCCGCCGTATGCGTGCAGACGGTACGGGTGAGGACATGGAGTATTTGTTCCTCTTGGCTGTGGAGGAGAATACGGCGGAGGAAATCCTGTATATCACCGCAGGGAAGGAATCCTTTATGGTCACGGGTTATCCTCTTTACAAGAACTACTATGACAGCGAATCGGGAGAGCAGGTGAACGTGGAGATGCCCGGCGCGACGGCCAACCTGGAGGCATTACACGATGAGCTTCCCCTGGTGACCTTGATTCAGGAGAAATCCTTCGATCTGATCCCCGTGACCGAGGCATGGGAATTTGCTTCGCTGGATCTGTATGACGATCAGTATGGGCACCTTGGCACCTATACCGATGAAGCCTACCGCACCGAAATTCCCCATCTTGATCCGCAGGTCTACGCTGTCGTGGCTACGTATACAGTCAGGGACGGGGACCTTGAGATGGCGGTAGAATTCCCCTTCCGCTTGGCGATCCACGAAAAAGAGGTGGAAACCGTAAAAGAACCGAATTTGGAAAGCGAGCCCGAAACCGAATGGGTTGCGGGAGAAACCGAATTCGCCGAGTGAGAGGCGGAGAAGGACACTTTGGCCCCTGAATAAGCACACAAAAAGCCGTAACTTGAAAAAAGTTGCGGCTTTTTCACACTTTCGGAAAGATTTGGCTACATTTGTTCGTCATAATAAGTGAAAGGACTTTCAAAACCACCGAAGGGAGGATGCGCATGAGTCGTATGTTGACCGATGAAGAGATCATCGCGCTGTATTTCAGCCGTGACGAGCAGGCCATTGCCGAGACCGAACGCCGCTTTGGCGGGATGTGTATGCGGACGGCTCTGCGGATGCTGGGCAGTCGCGCTGATGCCGAGGAGTGCGTCAGCGATACCTATCTGAAAACCTGGAACTCCATTCCACCCATGCGGCCGCGGGTGCTGGGGGCGTTCCTCTGCCGCATTGTCCGCAACCTGGCCATCGACCGCATCCGCGCCCGTGAGCGGCGGGGATGGGGGCAGGACATCACGATAGCCCTGGAGGAGCTGGAGGAGTGCATCCCCATGCCCGACGAGGACGCCGACAAGCTACCATCCCTGCTCAATGATTTTCTGGGCGGATTGGACGAGACCGACTGCGCCCTGTTCATGGGACGGTACTGGCACGGCTATCCTGTCAAGGAGCTGGCGCGAGGTTATGGGATGACTGCTAACGCCGTGTCTATCCGCCTGTACAAAACACGGGAAAAGCTACGAATATACCTGAATGAAAGGGGGTATCGCCTGTGAAAGGCATCAACGCATTTTCGGCCATGAGCGGTGTGGATGACCGCTTTGTGATGGCCTCTCTATTGCCCGCCGATATCCAAGAAGGTGCGGGCGCATTTACAAAAATACCAAAACAAGAAAAAGACAACTGGTTTACCCGTATGACCTCCAGCGGTTGGTTCGCCGCCGCCGTCTCTTTGGTGGTGGCCTTTGGCGTGCTGGCCGGCATCGTGGCGGCGGGACGGATGGGGACAGGGAACCCGTCGGGAAGTGATCCCAGCCAGGGGATCCATGGGCATCAACCGTATGAGTCAGGGAACACATCCGATACGAGCGACGGTACGATTGCCCCTCCGCTCACCGAAAATCCCGAGCCGCAAAAGGGGCCTGTGGCGGTGATCTCGGACGGGATCACGGTGTATCCCAAGGGGTATTGCGTCTATATTTCCGAAATGCGGCGGAATGAGAACGGGGAGCTGATCGGCATGGATGGCGACGGTTTAGGAGCGGTATATCAGTTGGGTGATATTTGGGATGGCCTGCCCACCCTGCAGACATCGGGGAACGATTTTGATTTGGCCCTCCCCGACAACATGACCCTGCGTAGCGTACGGGTCTTTGAGATGGTGGAGGTACAGACCAAGACCTTTGAGGAAATTCATAGTACGGTGGACGGGCCGAATGTGTCTGTTGATCCTATGGGCTATCTGGCCACACTGCGCGGCTTCTACACCGTAGTGCTGGAGGTCTACCATGAGACCAATTACTCCGAGGACGAATACACCAAGGGCGTGGACGAGTACGCCTTCAAGCTGGACGTAGTTGAGAAACCCCTGGAGAATCCAGGTGTTCCCGAGACTAACCCCCGCGTAGTAGTCAGTGGAGGCGGGCAAACGGCAGTCTTTGAGACCGAGCAGAACGGCTTCCATGCATGGAGCAAATTCCGGTTAGGCCCCGCAATTTCCTGGATGCCCCACGAGGAAGGCACCCCCGCCGCTTCTGTGATCTTCGCTGATAACGAGGCCATGGCCGCCCTTCCCGACATGAAGATTGCCTACGGCGATACTCTTACCGTGGCGTTGGACGCCGCAGGAGACGAGCTGTGGAAGGTGACTCTGTACGATACCGAGGGAGGCTTGGTAGCCGAGGGGAACGACCTTTCTGTGGTGAATACCCTGAAAAACGATGGCTACGGTCGGCGTATCATCGTGATCCTACAGGTGGTCGGCTTCGTCAACGAGGACGAACTGGCCTGCTACGAATATCCCTTTATCCTGGAGGTCTATAACCCATAAGCAAACAACCCCGCCCCTCATCCGAGGGGCGGGGTTCGTGCAGGAAAGGCTTCAAATTCGGGTTTAGCGGGAAGGAGAGCAAATGCCCAATGTAGGGACCGGCGTCCTCGACGGTCCGTAAATAACACAGACCCGATAACGAAC
>JAZRFR010000018.1:0-11910 GCA_045643785.1 Eubacteriales bacterium
CTACAGACCCGAAAAGCCCGAAATGCATCTACAAAACTCTGAAAAACTTTAAGGTCGAAAAAAACGGAGAAATCTCTCGAAATCTCCGTTTTTCTCTTGTTTTCGTGCCTGCATCTAAATCAGACACTCATCATGGCTGGGATGGCCGGATTTGAACCGACGAATGCGGGAGTCAAAGTCCCGTGCCTTACCGCTTGGCGACATCCCAATGCATACCCGTGTATTATACCACAGTTTCTTTGTTTTGTCAACCGTTTTGTAAGCAGAAAAATGGACTTGGCGGCGTTTTTGCCTTTCTTTTTTCGCAAAAACCGCCGGGGCTTGACAAGCAAGCGGATTTGTGGTATTATGGACACGGGGAAGTCAGCCTGCCAAGCCATACTCAACAATCCCGCCTTCAAAAGCTTTCAGAAATTTTTTATTTCTGTGACAGATTTCTCCTGCATTTCCTGTCATATAGGGTGGATCCTCTTTGCATATCCAACAAAGCAAGAAAGGCGGTGAGCATATGTCCGAACAGGAAACCGAACGGAAACGGGAAGACCGTGATCCGAGATTTCAAACCATCGTAACCCTGATGTTCGCGGCGGCGATCATGATCCTGTGCGCCTTCCTTTTCATCTATGACTACAAAGCCGCGTATGATGAAAACACCAACGGCGGATTTTTCTCCCCCAGCGACGGCGTCATTTTTGACCATATTCAGGTGGCGCTCGTTTCACTTTTGGTGTCGGGAATATTGAAAGCGATCCTGAGGCGCCGACTGTCATGGTTGGCGTTGGCGGCGGTGGCCGTTATCCTGCCCATCCTGTGCTACCAGATCAATTACCACACCCTCAAAAAGGATGCCATGCTGTACCCCTTGGTCTGCGAGGGCGGCGCGTTGCATTTCGTCACCATACACGATTTCGATTTTGACGGCGTCAACGACGCGTACGATTATACGGGGGACGACGTGCGGGAGTTATCCTCGACCGATTTCTGCACGGATCCCTACGGGATCGTGGAAAGCATGGACTATACCATCGTCGGCAAGGGCGGTAACCTGAATGGATCCTGGTGCGTGCATGGGACAAGGGGCATATCCGTCTACCTGCATAAATCCAGAGTGACCTACTACTCCATCAAGATCACGCTGCATCTGGAAGAATCGGTGGACGCCGAAAAGGTCAGGTTTTACCTGTTCGGCTCGGAGCTGGAGGCTACGGTGGAAGACGAGCATACCGTGTCCGTAGTCATGGATGCCGATACTTGCGCCCGCGCTCAGCAGATCTCGCCGGAGGAATCGATCCACGTAAAGCTTCAGTACGTTGTGGAAGACTGACCGTATACAACGGTTGCAAATTTATGATATCATAACAGCAGAAGGGCGGTGAAAGCATGAAAGAAAACCGGTTACGGCATATCGACGGCAAAAAGATCCGCCGCCAGTATTTTAACGCGCCCCTGATTGTCCTGTATTCCTTGATGCTTGCCATCCCCTATGCCATTTTCGTCATTTCCTGGGGCATGGGTAAGTTGGATCCCTCGGCTTGGCCGTCCACCCTTTGGACGTCGATCTGGGTCTGCTTCTGCTTTTCGCTGCCCTTCCTGATCCTCCGAACCCTGAATATCCACTGCTTTGGACGCATCATCTGCGTGCTGACCGAGGAAGGGATCCACTACCCCAAGGGACTGCTCCGCTGGGAAACCGTCGAAAAGATCGAATATGCCATCGATACAAAGCCGCGATACAAAAGCGACACGGGAAAAGCGTTTCGGGTGATCCTGTATACCCGAGGCGGGAAGCATATCGTCCTCGACAAGGCACCTCTGCGTACCGTGCCCCAAATCAAAAAATACCGCCCGGAGCTGGACGTCAGCATTTCGGGGGCGACCTCGCTACTGCCCACGGCGCTGGTCATGGCGGCGATTATTGTCCTCTGTCCCCTCTACGTGGTGCTGTTGGTCCGTTCGCCCGGGGCTTCGATCGCCCAGCTTGTCGCAATGGCGGTGATCTGGCTCATCCTGGGCCTTGTCCGTATCCCCGTATTTGACGCGTACGACGTGCGCTACCGCTTCTGGCGCCCCATCCTGCCCAGGAAATGGCTGGCCTGCATCCTGCTTGGTATTTACTACGTATCCTTTTTCGCGGTGATTCTGGCCGTGTGCTATTTCCCCAACTGGATTGTGACCGTCCTACTCGGCGTCTATCTGGGCGTGGTACAGCCGCCCGTCCCCTCCAGGCACGGCAGCAGCCGTTTTAACCGTATACTGTCCTATGACCAGCTATACGAAATCTATATCACACAAGCCGACTTCTGGGAAAAGAACATGGAGAAGAATAGGGAAGCAAGATTGAAAAAGAAAAAATAAAACGGCATTGAGCGGCATATAGATTCCATTTTCAAGCACCCTTCGGGGTGCTTTTTTTATCCTTTACCGCGAAAGCCGAGTCCATCCGTCCGCGTCAAACAAAAAATTCAATCAGACGGAATCCGACCTCTCCAAAACCCTTTACAACTCGCCCTTTTTGTGCTATAATAATTCCGTATATATGTAAGCCTACGGCTTGAAAAAACAAACGCCCAAGGAGGAAACATACGATGCCCATGCAAATGACCTTCCGCTGGTACGGAGAAGGGAACGACCGTATCGCGCTGTCCGATATCAAGCAGATTCCCGGCGTGACGGGAATCGTCTGGGCTCTCCACCACAAGATGCCCGGTGAGATCTGGGAGGAGTCCGAGATTGCCGAGGTCAAACGTCAACTGGACGAGTACGGCTTCAACATGGACGTGGTGGAGTCGGTCAACGTCCACGACGACATCAAGATCGGTCTGCCCACAAGAGATCACTACATAGAAAACTACAAGCAGTGCATTCGCAACCTCTCCAAATTCGGGGTCAAGGTGATCTGCTACAACTTCATGCCCATCTTCGATTGGACGCGCTCCAACCTGTTCCACCCCGTGGGCGACGGCTCCACCGCCCTGTTCTACGAGAAGAACATGATCCAGGACGACTACAACGCCATGGCGCAGTACATTCTGGACTTCACGGAGAAGTACCACATGTCCTTCCCCGGCTGGGAGCCCGAGCGCATGGCCAAGCTGGACGAGCTGTTCCGTGCATACGAGGGCATCGACCACGAAAAGCTGTGGGCGAATCTCAAGTATTTCCTGGAAGCCCTCATGCCCACCTGCGAGGAGTGCGGCATCAAAATGGCCATCCACATGGACGACCCGCCGTGGGACATCTTCGGCCTGCCCCGACTCCTGGTGGACGAGGCCTCCATCGACCGATTCCTGAAGATGGTGGGTCACCCCTGCAACTGCCTGACCCTTTGCTCGGGTAGCCTCGGTGCCAACCCCGATAACGACGTGGCGGCCATCGTCCGCAAGCACTGCGACCGCATCGCCTTTGCCCATATCCGCAACGTGAGGCACTTTGAGAACGGCGACTTCTCCGAAGCCAGCCACCGCGACTGCGACGGCGACACAGGCATTCTGGACATTCTCAAGGCCTACCACGACTGCGGCTTTGAGGGCTATATCCGTCCCGACCACGGCAGACACCTGTGGAACGAGGGCCCCGGCACCGTACGCCCCGGTTACGGGCTGTATGACCGCGCCATGGGCATTATGTATATGCTGGGCGTGTGGGATATGTTGGATAAGTTGAAGAAGAAGTGATTTATTTCTACGATTAATCCGTAGGGGCGTTCTTTGAACACCCGCGGGCGAACCGCCGAGCTTGCTCGGCATGTCGCCCCTACAAAGTAATAACATAAAACGAGGTAAAAACCATGCTGAATCTTCCTTTGCATATCGATTACACCGGAAAGGTGGTCGTCATCACCGGCGCGGGCGGTCTGATCTGCTCCGCCATGGCTCGCGCCTTCGCCCAGTCGGGCGCCAAGGTGGCCGCTCTTGACCTCAACGAAGAAGCCGTCAAGGCTCTGGCCGACGAGCTGACTTCCGAGGGCTTTGTCTGCAAGGGCTACAAGGCCGACGTTCTTGACCCCGCTGCGTTAGCAGCGGTCCACGAGGCTGTGGTGGCGGATCTGGGCACCTGCGATATCCTCATCAACGGCGCAGGCGGCAACAATCCCCGCGCCACCACCGACAACGAGTACCAGCACGAGGCCCAGGAGGGCAAGAAATCCTTCTTTGATCTGGAGGCCGACGGCGTGGACTTCGTCTTCAAGCTCAACTTCCAGGGCACCCTCCTGCCCACCCAGGCCTTCGCCTGTGACATGGTGGAAAAGGGCGCGGGTTGCATCCTGAACATCTCCTCCATGAACGCCTACACCCCTCTGACCAAGATCCCCGCGTACTCCGCGGCCAAGGCGGGCATTTCCAACTTCACCCAATGGCTGGCCACCCACTTTGCGGGTACGGGCATCCGTTGTAACGCCATTGCCCCCGGATTCTTGGTGTCTGCTCAGAACTACAAGCTCCTGTTTAACGAGGACGGCACCCCCACCGCCCGTTCCAATAAGATCCTGAACGGCACGCCTACCCACCGGTATCTGGACGCCTCCGAGCTTTTGGGCGCCACTCTGTTCCTCTGCGATGACCGCGCGGCTTCGGCCATTACGGGCGTTGTCCTACCCATCGACGGCGGCTTTGCGGCTTACTCGGGGGTTTGATGGAGAACGAATCGGGGCGCACCCCCTTCAAAAACTTTCAGAACGGAGCATTATGATTATGGAAAAATTTATCCCCGTGGTGGTCATCAAAGAGCTTGCCGAGACAGACAAGATTTTGACCGCCCTCAAAAATAACGGCATCCACTGTGCCGAGATCACCTTCCGCACCGCTTGCGCCGCCGAGGCTATTGCCTATGCGGTGGAACATTACCCCGATATGGAGATCGGCGCGGGCACGGTCATCAACGCAGAGCAATGCGAGGCCGCTTTGGCCGCAGGTGCCACCTTCATCGTCTCCCCCGGTTTATCTCCCTCGGTTGCCAAGATCTGTACCGAGCGAGGTATCCCCTACTACCCCGGTTGCGTGACCCCCACCGAGATCATGGCGGCCTTGGAGCTGGGGATCACCACAGTAAAATTCTTTCCTGCCAATATCTACGGCGGCCTGAAGGCCTTGAAGGCCCTCTCCGCCCCCTTCCCCCAGGTGAAGTTCATCCCCACGGGCGGCGTGGATCGCTCCAATATTGACGAGTTCCTGGCCTTTGACAAGGTGGCGGCCATTGGCGGTAGCTTCTTTGTCAAGGAGGCGTTGGAGGCCATGGAAACCATGGCGGCCATGGAAAACCAATGATCACACAAATATTGGGCGATTCCAAGCGGGAAAACGCCCGTGCGGAGGGACTGGGCAAACTCATCCGCGAGTTTGAAAATCCCTCGCCCGAGTTCTCCCCCATGCCCTTCTGGTTCTGGAATGACACCTTGACCGAGGCCGAGATCTCCCGCCAGATGCACGCTTTCAAGGAAAAGGGCGTGGACGGCTTCGTGATCCATCCCCGCCTCGGTCTGGATCCCGAGATCGCCTATATGGGGGAAAAATGGCTGTCCTTCGTCCGCTATGCCGTGGCCTTGGCCAAGGAGCTGAACATGAAGGTCATGCTGTACGATGAGGCCATGTATCCCTCGGGCTCCTGCTGTGGGCAGGTGGTGGCCGAAAACCCCGACTACGCGGCCAAGGGCCTGAAAATGTCCCAGAGCCCAACCCTTGCCGAGGGGGAGAGCTTGGTAGCTCAAACCGTATACGGCGATGAGACGGTCTACTTTATCCTGACCCCCTCCCGCGGCACCATTCGCGGCGTTTACTACGGTCAGGACGACGGCCAGCCCGGCGCGCCCCCTGCGGCGGATCTTCTGAACCCCCATGCGGTGGCCACCTTTATCCGCTTGACTCACCAAAAGTATTACGATGCCCTGTCCGAGCATTTCGGAGACACCATTATTGCCATCTTCACCGATGAACCCTGCCTCTTGGGGCGAGGCTCCTTCCCGGGACTGATCCCTTGGACAACCGACTTTTTGGATGATTTCAAGGCGCTCGGTTATGATGAGACCCACCTCCCCGCCCTGTTTGTCAACGGGGACGAAGCATCGGCACGGGTGAAAGAGGCCTATCTGCGGTTGGTCTTCGAGCGCATGAACCGCAACTTTTACGGGCAGATCGCCACTTGGTGTGAAAGCCACGGCATCCTGCTGGCGGGGCATCCCGAGAGCAGTTCGGACATTCATCTGCTTTCCCATTTCGGTATCCCCTGCCAGGACATCGTGTGGCGGTATATCTATCCCGGGGATCCCACCAATGTGCGCGGTGTTCACAGTACCATGGGCAAATGCGCTTCGGACAGCGCCCGCCACAGAGGCAAACGCCGCAACGGCAACGAGTGCTTCGGGGTGTGCGGCCACAAAGATGATCCGTATGCCTTTGAGCGGGAAGACATGAAGTGGTATCTCGACTGGCTCTTTGCCCGCGGGTGCAACCTGATCATCCCCCACGCGTTTTACTATTCCCTCCGTGACGCTCGCAAGGACGAGCGCCCTCCCGAGGTGGGCATGAACAGCGTATTCTGGGACGAATACAAGGAGATCTCGGACTACGTCAAGCGGTGCTGTTCCCTCAATACCGACGGCGTCAACGTGACGGATATCGCCGTGCTCTGTACCGAGCGGGAGTTGCCCGACGAGGCAGTGCGGGTGCTGTACGAGCATCAGGTGGAGTTCAACTACCTGGAGCGCACTCTCCTGGATCGGGTCACCTTGCAGGACGGAGTGGCCGAGATCGCAGATCAGGCGTACCGCGTGATGATCATTGACCGTGATTACGACCCTGCAACCACCGCCTTTTTGGAGAATTTCCTCACGGCGGGCGGTGTTGTCATCGACTTCCGCGACTATGCGGTGGAGTCGGATTACCTGACGGAGGTCTGTCGGGCGAGCCGTACCGTTTTGGATATCGAAGCTCCCGAGCATCTGCGTATGACCCATATACGAAAGTACGGCATCGATGTGATCTTCCTTTGCAACGAGGGCGAAACGCCCCTGTCCGCCACGGTTCGTGAGAAGGTGGCGGAGGTTTGGGACTGCGAGACGGGTGTCCGTATGCTCCACAATGGCAACGCTCTGACCCTTGAACTGCCCCCGCGGAAAAGCGTTCACCTCATCCTTGCGTGAAATCTTCCTTATTGGATCATAATACTATAGAATTTGGAGATCAATATGAAAGTCATTACCTTCGGCGAGATCATGCTCCGCCTCGCTCCCAACGGTTATTACCGCTTCTTCCAGAACGACCAGATGCAGGCCACCTTCGGCGGCGGCGAGGCCAACGTGGCCGTGTCGCTGGCTAATTTCGGTCTGGATTCTACCTATATCACCAAGCTTCCGAAGCACGCCATCGGCCAGGCGGCGGTGGATTCCCTGCGCTATTTCGGCGTGGATACCTCCAAGATCGTCCGCGGCGGCGACCGCGTGGGCATCTACTATCTGGAAAAGGGCGCATCCCAGCGCGGCTCGGTCTGCATCTATGACCGCGCCCATTCCGCCATTGCCGAGGCCAAGCCCGCCGATTTCGATTGGGACAGTATCTTCGAGGGCGCGGATTGGTTCCATTTCACGGGCATCACCCCCGCTCTGGGCGGCGAGCTAGTCAATATCTGCCTCGACGCTTGTAAGGCGGCAAAAGCCCACGGGGTCAAGATCTCCTGCGACCTCAACTACCGCGGCAAGCTCTGGACGAGAGCCGAGGCTCGCGAGGCCATGACCCAGCTCTGCGCGTACGTGGACGTCTGCATCTCCAACGAGGAGGACGCCAAGGACGTCTTCGGCATCGAGGCCGAGAACACCGACATTTACGGCGGCAAGCTCAACCACGAGGGCTACAAATCCGTCGCCAAGCAACTGGCCGACAGGTTCGGCTTTGAGAAGGTGGCCATCACCCTCCGCTCCTCTATTTCCGCCAGCGACAACGACTGGGCGGGGATGCTCTACGACGGGGAGAACTACTGCTTCTCCAAATCCTACCACCTCCATATCGTGGATCGTGTGGGCGGCGGCGACAGCTTTGGCGCAGGACTGATCTACTCCCTGTTGACGGGTAAGACCACCCAGGCGGCCATTGAGTTCGCGGTAGCCGCATCCGCCCTCAAGCACTCCGTCGAGGGCGACTTCAACCGCGTCAGCGTCTCCGAAGTAGAGAAGCTGGCGGGCGGAGACGGCTCGGGTCGCGTGCAGAGATAAGCGCGCCTCGCGTCGGGACAATCTGACGGGAGCCAAGTTCCCAACCAACCCAATTTGCAAACATAACCTACCCATTCATAAAGGAGAAACTACCATGAACAACAATCATCTGCAAGGCAAGACCGCCATCATCACCGGCGCAGGCTACGCCACCCTCTCCGACGGCCGTTGCGGCTCCATCGGCTACGGCATCGCCACCGCCTTCGCCAAGGAGGGCGCCAACCTCGTCATTACGGGTCGGCAGATCCCCAAGCTGGAGAAAGCCAAGGAGGAGCTGGAGCGCCTGTACGGCGTCAAGGTTCTGGCCATTCCCGCCGACATTTCCGCAGGAGCCGACAACGCCGCCACCGCCAAGGCCGTGGTGGATGCCGCCGTTGCCGAGTTCGGTCGCATCGACGTGCTGATCAACAATGCCCAGGCCTCGGCCTCGGGTGTCACCATCCAGGATCACACCACCGAGCAGTTCGATCTGGCCATCTACTCGGGTCTGTACGCCACCTTCTACTATATGCAGGCCTGCTACCCCTACCTCAAGGAGACCAAGGGAAGCATCATCAACTTTGCCTCCGGCGCGGGTCTCTTCGGAAACTACGGTCAGTGCGCCTACGCCGCCGCCAAGGAGGGCATCCGAGGACTGTCCCGCGTGGCCGCCACCGAGTGGGCGAAGGACGGCAACAATACCAACATCGTCTGCCCCCTGGCCTGGACAGCCCAGCTGGAGAAGTTCGAGCAGGCCTACCCCGAGGCCTTCAAGGCCAACGTGAAAATGCCCCCCGCAGGCCACTACGGCGACCCCGAAACCGAGATCGGCCGCGCCTGCGTACTGCTGACCCACCCCGACCTCAAGTATATGAACGGCGAGACCCTCACCCTGGAGGGCGGTATGGGTCTGCGGCCTTGATTTCCCACACCGAAAGGCGGTGCCCCATGAGATCCAAGATCAACGCTAAAACGGTCTTTCTCTGTTCGACTGTTTTCTTCTTCCTTCTAAACATAATCGGTATCCTCCTGTTCAAAGACCGTATCGGAAAATCCGTGAACACCCTCGTCGCCTCGGTACTCTTTGCCATTCAGTTGATCCGCGGTCTGCTGGCTTGCGCGTTCAAGGACGATCGCCTCTTTACCATGAACAGACGTCCCGGTGGCCGATATTCTCGCTACCGCAGGATCGGCCCCGAGGAGATGCGGGAGTTTTATATCAAGGCCACCGTATATTTTGCGTTCCTGCCATTCTTTCTGCCCCTCGCGGTGTTTTCCTCCAGAGAGGTCCACACACTGTGGTGCCTGCTTTTGCTGATTGTCCCTCAGCTTTTCGCGTTTTGTATAGATATGCGGGACTGTGCGGATCTGAGGAAAGAACGGCAACGCATCGAGGCCCAGCGGAAAAGGGAGAAAGAAGAACAGGAACGCCGCGAGGAGCTGGGGAAATGGAAATAATAGCGAAGCCTGTCCGTCTGCTATCAATCATAATCATAACGCGGGAGATCATATGAAACGTTTGCTTGCTTTTCCGTTGCTGCTGATCCTTGCATGGACAGCCGTATCCTGCGGCGGTAGAACCAAAAGCTACGCCTACTACGAGTTTTACTGCGAGGGGGATATGCGCATATCCTGCGGGGATGCTTCGGCGCTGACTCCCATGGACGAGGAAGACATTCAAACCCTGCTCGGCCTCTGGGGGCATGCTTGGAAGGCGGAGAAGGTGCAATGTAAGTTCGACTGCTCGTTCCGATGGGAAAATACTACCATCCGTTACGATTCGGCGCGGAGCATGTTCGTGTTGGACGGGACGGGGATGGCCATGAAGCTAACCCGTGAAGAACGGGAGACCGTGGAGACGATTCTGGATAAATACAGATGAAAAAATCCCGCCGAGGGCCAAACCTTCGGCGGGATTTCTGTATCCGTATTCAATTCATCAGAGCATATGCGCCCGCAATTCCTCGGCGGAAAGCCGGGACAGGTCGGCGGGAGCCACGTCGAAGACGGTCAGGCAACCCGTGCGGCCTCTCTGCTTCATGCGGTACACGGCGCGGGCAAAGGCCACGATGGCAGAGGCTGTGAACTCGGGGTTGGAGTCCAGCCGCAGGCTGTAGCCCACGGTATGGGTGTGCTCGCTGTCAAGCCCTGTCCGTCCGTTGCGGATGACCTGGCCGCCGTGGGGGAGACCCGCGTGGTCGCGAGCCATTTCTTCGGCGGTGATGAAGGTGACGGTGGTGTTGTAGTCGGCGAAGTAGTTGGGCATGGTGACAATGGCCTCGCGGATGGCCTCCTTGTCGGCACCCTCGGCGGCCACTACGTAGCACTCACGGGTGTGCTTGTCGCGGGTGGTCAGGGTGGGATTTTCGCCGTTCTTTACCGCGTCAAGGGCGGCGGGGACGGGGACGGTGTACTGTCTGGCGTCCACAACCCCGGGGATGCGGCGGATGGCATCGGAATGACCCTGGCTGACACCGCGGCCCCAGAAGGTGTAGTCCTGTCCGTCGGGGAGAATGGCCTGGGCGTAGACACGGGCGATGGAGAACATGCCGGGATCCCAGCCTGCCGAAATCAGGGAGAGGGTGTTCCCCTCCTTGGCGGCGGCGTCCACCTTGGCAAAGTGGGCGGGGATGTTGGCGTGGGTGTCGAAGCTGTCCACCACGCAAAAATCCTTGGCCAGGGCGGGGGTCAGCTCGGGCAGGTCGGTGGCGCTCCCTCCGCAGAGGATGAGCACATCGATCTGATCCTTGAAATGGAGAATATCGGCGGCGGGGTACACGGGGATCCCCGTGCGGGTCTTGACGGTGGCAGGATCGCGGCGGGAGAATACGCCGATCAGCTCGCAGTCGGGGTTCTGCCCCATGGCGGCTTCCACGCCTTTACCCAAATTGCCGTATCCGTAAATTGCGATTTTCATAGGTACACCTTTCTTGGGGGAACGGCAGGGCTCTGCCCTGCACCCGGTCAAGAAACTTTTTGAAAAAAAGTTTCTTGACAATCTTCAAAAACTTTGATAACCAGACAATATGGAGAGGGATGTTTGACAGAGGGAATTGTCAATTTTTTGATACAAGATCAGTCATGCCATACAGCCCCGCGGGACGCCCCTTGCAGAGGAACTCCGCGGCGGCGAGAGCCCCTTCGGCAAACAAGGCGCGGTCATGAGCCTCATGCTTTAGGGTAATGGTCTGGTTGGGGGTGCCGATGATGACCTCGTGCTCCCCCACGATGTTACCCATGCGGATGGCGTGGATGCCGATCTCCTCGGGGGTGCGCTTGCCGTAGCCGCTTCGACCCGTGACGACGGTCGCCTCGGGGCGTACCTCGCAAAGTGCGTTGGCGATAGCCAGCGCGGTGCCGCTGGGGGCATCCAGCTTGCGGTTGTGGTGCTTCTCAATGATCTCGATCTCGGCCTCGGGCATGGCGGCGGCCACCTGACGGGCGGTGTCGATGAGGAGGGCTACGCCCAGCGAGAAGTTGGCGGCGAAGAACACGGGGATGGATGCGGCGGCGGCCTCAATGGCGGCCTTTTCCTCGTCGGTGTGACCCGTGGTGGCCAAAACAACGGGGATCTTGTGGGTTGCGGCGAAAGCCAGCAGGGAAGGAGTGGCCGAGTGGTGGGAGAAATCCACGATGCAGTCGGCGGTGGTGAACACGGGGTCGGTGGCGGCTTCAAAGCTGGTGGCGCAGGGCATTCCCTCGGCGCCGCAGGCGTTCATGTCCACACCCAC
>JAZRFR010000019.1:0-8837 GCA_045643785.1 Eubacteriales bacterium
CGTTTTCGGACATATCGTGGATGACCTTGCCCGTGGCGGCATCCTTGATCACCGTTCCTTCGGGAACAGGCAGGATCAAATCCTCGGCATTGGCGCCGTGGAACTTCTCGGGCATACCGTTGCCGCCGTTCTGGGCGGTAAAGTGATGCTTGTAGCGGTAGGCCAGCAGGGTATTGGTGCCCTTGTCCAGGGGGAAGACGATGTTACCGCCGTTACCGCCGCCCCCGCCGCTGGGGCCGCCGTGGGAGACGTATTTCTCTCTGTGGAAGGCAATGGCGCCGTTGCCGCCGTTACCGGCCTTGAGATAGACTTTTACGTGGTCGAAAAATTGCATATTGTGAATCTCCTTTCGTGGGGAAGGATGGAAAATCAAAAAATGTTGTTTGTTATCGGGTGTCATCAAACAGAAAACATACCCGTTTACCTTCCCCCGAGGGGAAGGTAAACGCGGGCGAGGAATAGGTCACCCAAGTGAATCTCCGCGTGGGATGAAATCACTCATCCCACCCGTCGTCCTCGGTATCCTTATTGTCCTTCTTGCCTCTGACGTTGATCTCGGGATCGTCGCCGCGCTGCTTGATGATCATCTTGATGGGCGTACCCTTGAAGCCATAGGTCTCCCGCAGGCAGTTTTCAATATACCGCTGGTAGGAGAAGTGGAACAGCTCGGCCATGTTGCAGAACAGCACGAAGGTGGGGGGCGCGGTCTGGGTCTGGGTCATATAGTAGATCTTCAGGCGGCGGCCCTTGTCTGTGGGGGGCTGGACACGCATCATAGCTTCGCCCAGAACGTCGTTGAGGGCGCCCGTAGTCACGCGGAGGTGAGACTGCTCGTAGACCGACAGAATGAGGTCGTAGAGTCCGTCGATGCGCTGTCCCGTCTTAGCCGAAACGAAGGTGATGGGAGCGTAGGGCATGTAGGCCAGAGCCTCGCGGATGCGGTCGGTAAAGGCCTTGACGGTGGAATTGTCCTTCTCGATGGAATCCCACTTGTTGACCACGATGATGGTGGCCTTGCCTGCCTCGTGGGCAATGCCCGCGATCTTCTCGTCCTGCTCGGTGATGCCCACGGAGGCGTCGATCATCAGGAGGCATACGTCGGCTCGCTCCACCGCCATGTGGGCGCGGAGCACCGAGTATTTCTCGATCTGATCCCCGATCTTGGACTGACGGCGGATGCCCGCGGTGACGATGAAGGTGAAGGTACCGCGCTCGTTGACCACACGGGTGTCCACGGCGTCGCGGGTGGTACCCGCGATGTCGGAAACAATCATGCGGTTCTCGCCGAGGAAGCGGTTGACGATGGAGGATTTTCCGGCGTTGGGCTTACCGATAACGGCGAACTTGATGCCGCTCTCCTCCTCCTCGCCTTCCTCCCAGTCGGCCAGCGCGTCACAGCAGGCGTCCAGCAGGTCGCCCGTACCCGAGCCGTGGATGGAGGACACCGCCACGGGATCGCAGTCGAAGCCCAGCTCGTAGAACTCGTAGTACTCGAAGGGCAGGTCGCCTACGCGGTCGCACTTATTGATGCAGGGAATGATGGGTTTGCCGCTCTTCTGAAGCATGACGGCAATGTCGCGGTCGGCGGCGGTCAGACCCGTGCGGACGTCACACATGAAGATGATGACGTCGGCATCGTCGATGGCCACCTGGGCCTGTACCTTCATCTGGGACAGGATGATGTCGTCGGTCTTGGGCTCGATACCGCCCGTGTCGATGAGGACAAGCTGGCGGCCGTTCCATTCGGTCTCGCCGTAGATGCGGTCGCGGGTGACACCGGGGGTGTCCTCTACAATGGAGCGACGCTCACCGATGAGCTTATTGAAAAGGGTAGATTTGCCGACGTTGGGACGGCCGACGACGGCGATGATAGGCTTGGACATGGTTATGGTCTCCTTTCGGTCAGAGAAGGGTATTTTTTGATTTTTTAGATACTTGCGTGGATCAATTCGCGAGCTTTTCTCCGATTTCAAAGCTTTCAACGATCAGAGCATCATTGGAATCTACATGGAACCAAATGTGGAGTGCTTCGCCGTTTCCGCAATCCCATTCGAAAATGGTAAAGCCCGAACCGACTTCGGTTCCTTTTTCTCCCAGTAGGGCAACCACTTCTTCATACGTCATGCCGACTTGAATTTCGTCGCTTTTTTCTTTGATCTGATTGCCGCAAGCGGACAGAGCGAAAAGAAGCAGAACAGATAAGCACAGAAAGAAACAAAACTTGGCTTTCATGAGGAACCTCCTTCAGTTAAAAAGATGTGGATGGAGGAGGGATCACTCGATCCCCAGCATTTCCTTGATAAACTCCGCACCGTTATTCTTACCCGCGCGGATGGGCACATTCAGTTTCTCGGACAGCTCGGCGGGGGTCATATCGTCGAGGAACATAGCCTCGTCGGCGCGCAGGGTATTTTCGGGAATGATGAGCTCATCCCCCAGCTCTTTGCCTACAAGCTGCTTGTACATATCCTGGCCCGTCAGCAGTCCTGCCACGGTGACGGATTCGCCGAAAAAGTGGTTGATGATCTCGTAGACGTGGATGGTCAGTCCCTCCACCACAGCCTCCAAGCGGGCGGCCATGGCACAGACGGTGGGGTAAGCGGCTACACCCGTGCAGACCGATACGGTGCGGGGAGCCTTGTAGTCGGGCAGATACTCGTCGAGGAAGTTCATCTCATCCTCAAACTCGGTGAGCAGGGACGTGATCATCCCCACGCCGTTCTCGATCTGGGCATAACCCTCGTAGTAGTCCTCGGTGGGGAGGGGAAGTCCCGCCTTGAGGTACAGCTCGTCGGCGCAGAAGAATTTTCGCGAACCGCACTCGGCCAGACACTTCTCCGCGAAGGCTTCTACCTGACGAATGACGGCGGCGGCCTCCTCGGGGGTGTAGGTAGTCAGAGGGAAGAGCTTGTCCCGATGCTTGGTCAGCCCCGCGGGGACGATGGACACGCTCTCCATAGCGTCACCCAAGGCGTAGAGGTCACGCATGGAGCGATCCAATTCCTCGCCGTCATTGATGCCGCGGCAGAGAACCAGCTGTCCGCACAGGGTGATGCCCGCCTTGGCCAGTCGGGGCAGGTAATCCAGCACCAGTCCCGCCCGCTTGTTGTGCATCATCTTCACCCGCAGTTCGGGGTTAGTGGTATGCACCGAGACGTTAACGGGGGAGATGTGCATCTCGATGATGCGGTCGATGTCCTTGTCTCGGAGGTTGGTCATGGTGATGAAGTTGCCGTGGAGGAAGGACAGGCGGCTGTCGTCGTCCTTGAAGTACAGGGTTTCCCGCATTCCTTTGGGCAACTGGTCGATGAAGCAGAAGATGCACTTGTTCTCGCAGGAGTGTTTCTTGTCCATGAGGGGGGTCTCGAAGTCCAGACCGATATCGTCGTACTCCCGCTTGCGGATGGTGACCTCGAAGGGATTGCTGTCCCGCTCAAGCGCCAGCTTGACTTCGGTGGCGGTGAGGAAGAAGCGGTAATCCAGTACGTCGGTAACCTCGCGGCTGTTAATGGATATGAGGATGTCTCCCGCCAGGATTCCGTGCTTTTCGGCGCGGCTGTGAGGGGTGACGGAGGTGATTCTGACCATGCTTTCGGGGCTCCTTTCCTCCGGTTTGCAAAAGATTTGCAGACGGCATAGTGATACATAATAATCCAACTTATATTATACCACAAAAAGAAGAAAATGTCAAATGGAAAAATGGGGATTCTTATAAAAAAGTAGGGAAGAAAATGGATGAATTGCACAAAAAACGAGGGGAGAATATATGCAATCAAATGAACTTTAAAGATAATAGAAGAAACGGTATTGACAATGAACGCGTGATGTGATATAATGACGACATAAAATTCAGGAGGTCATTTTGTATGGCAAAGTCAAAGAATCTGTGGCTGACTTGTTTATGGGACGTCGTCAAGACATCCCTGGCGTGCTTCGGTATGCTTCTCGTCTTCTCGATCATCCTCGCGGCTGTGCTGATGGAATTTGAGAGCCGGCTTATCCGAGACTCCATCATGTACGTTCTGACCATGGCTTGCTACGCAGTCTTTTTCTATCGGTTTCACATGTTTCCCCGCATCAGTACCTACGTTGTACATACCGACAAGGTTGACATGAAGCAGGAGCTGCTGGGATTTTTCCGTGCCGACGGAAAATTTATTCTGGCTATTTACGCTCTCGCCACTGTCGCTATCGAAATCTCCTGCTTTATTTTCCCCAGTCCTACACCCAATCCCATTGCAACCGCGTGCCTGTTTGCCTTAGGCCCCTTCAGCGGGCTGATTCCCGTGCCCGTTCTCCGTTCGGTGGTGGGCTTCGTGTACGCCACCGTTGTCCTGTGCGGTTTGACACTGCTCCGTAGCCGTAAGATCTATAAGAACGACCTGGCGGCCAATGCGAGACGGCGGGAGCGGTAAATTGCAGTTTAACGGTAAGATACAAGGATACAAGATACGAGATACAAGATATGCAAAACCCTTACGGTGGCTTCCGTTTCTATATCTTGTATCTTGTATCTCCGTATCTCGTATCTATTCGACAAACCCAAATTTGAATTATTCTCAAACCAAAAGCGACTGCCCCTTGTGGGACAGCCGCTTTTTCATTGGAATTCTATGTGATTAATCTTCCTTCTTGCGCTTGACGGTCAGAGCCGCGCCGCCCACGATGGCCATGGGCACAAGCAGGGAAGGAATCACCGAGCCGCAGCCCTTCTCAGGAGTCTCGGTCTCTCCATCGGTGGGAGCCTCGGTGGGGGTCTCGCCGGGAGCCGTGGAAGCCTCGGTTTCGGTCTCACTCTCCTCAGGAGGCACGCTGCCGGGCATAACGGTGTTGAACGCGTAGTTCAGTCTACCCAGAGGAGCTACGTCGCCCTCGGTGTAGAACTGCTCCATGGTGGTCATCTTGGAATCGCTGTCCACCCACTTGAAGTGGAAGTTCATGTAATCGGGGTGAGTCACACCCAGCATCTCCAGGGGGACTTCAATCATCATCCGGTTGTCCTTGACGCGGTAGGAGACCTCACCGATCACCTCGAAGGAGAAGGCGTTGTCGGTGCCGTTGTACTTGGCCACGGTGGTGGTGAACTCATCCTTGGCGGAGTAGTTGACGATGTAATCGTAGCCGTGCCAGCCCGTCTCTACGTTCTGATCTGCGTCGATAAAGAGCTGCATCCAGGAGGAATCCGTGTCGGGCCTGGAGATATCGAAGCGGGTCTCTGCGTAGAAGTATACGTTTTTCGTATCGTGGGTGATCTTGAAGGCGGCCAGATCGTTGCGGCCTGTGGTGTCGGTGTAGACCTGATTGCCGTAGCCGTTGAAGTCGCGGTCGTGGCAGTCCTTGGTATAATCGGTGTAGGTGACGGTGACGGCATCCCACTGGTCAAAGCCGCCCGTGACGTTGATGGGATTGCGGGCATCCTGCAGAATGATGGGAGCCGCGCCCTTGTACTTCTGGATGTTGAAGGCCAACTGCATGTAGTAGTTGTCGAAGTAGCCGCCCTTCATCATTTCGATGTCGCGGGAGAACTCCACGGATGCCAGATCTACGAAATGGGCGTATTCGTTGGAGGTGGACTGTCTCTGGGCGATCCACTCGTTCCAGCCCGTGACCAGCACGAAGGGAACGTCTGCCTTGTGAGCTACGTCCCACTGAGCCTGGAAGTTGAGTCCCTGTTTGTACAGCTCGGGATCGGCGGCGATGGCATTGTAGTATTCCTCGGTCAGCTTATCGGTGAGCTTAGCGGAGCCGTAGGAGCGGCCAAGATTGCCGCGGTCCATCATATCGTAGATGGAATCGCTGAATCGCCAGGTGTTGCGGTGCTGAGCTACCGAGACGTTGATGGCAGACTTTTTGCCCTCGCCGTCCTTGTAGATATACTGGGGACGCTTGCCGTCCATCCAAGGCCATGCGTTGATGTGATTCTCCTGCTCGGTGGGCCACTGGTTGATCTTCATAGTGAAGAAATCGTCAATGTTGGCATCGGCGGGGCCGATGATGACGGGCTTGCCATCGATACAGAACCACGTGTCGGGGTAGCGGTTTTGGGCGTAGATCTCGGAGTAGAGATTCTTGACCATGGTGTGTGCGTTGGTGTTGGTGTAGAACACAACGCCGGGGGCGTTATAGCCCTGCTCGTTCATCTCGTGAAGGATCTTCATGATCTTCAGAGCCGTATCCGCATGGGTGTGGTTATTGGTGGTGTCGAAGAACAGGAAATCTACCCCTGCGTTGGTGAGCAGCTCCATGTGCTTGCGGAGCACCCACTCGTCGTTGATGTAGTAGTAGCCGTAGAGAGGCTCCCCGAACCAGTGGAACTCACCGGGTTTACCGTACTTGCCGGTGGAGAGCTTACCCTTGTCGGCATCGGGGGTGGAGTCCAGGATCTTCTGCAGATCGTAGATCTTGTCGGTGGGGGCATGCTTACCGTGCCACAGGAAGTAGAACATACCCACGTAATGCTCGCCCTTATCTCCGATGACACCGACCTCGGTTGCATCATACAGCGAACGGCCGAGATCGTCGGTGCCGGCATACCCGCCGAAACGGTAGATGGGGTCGTTAGGGACGGTGAAGGACTTGGTCTCATCACCCACCTTGTAGGAGATGGTCACAGTCTTGCCGTCCTCGGACTCGGTGAAGGTCAGAGATCCTTCGCGGGTGTCCTCGAGGGTGGTCTCCATGTCCTTGTATGCGGGATCTGTCCAATCGACGGTCATACCGGTCTCCTCCTCTTCTGGCTCAGCGTTGTCGGAGTTTTGTTTCTCCCAATCGAGAAGCTTTTTGTATTCATCGTAGTTGAAGCCCTCCGCACCGTCCTCGGTGTCGAAGAAGGCAATACAGCGAATGTCAATGGAATCACCGGGGTTGATTCTGGGGTTCAGGGGGTCAAAGCGCCAGCCTGTGAAGGTCACACTCTCGTCGCAGTCCTTCCAGGCGTCGCAGACCACGGCCATCTTGGCAAATTCCTTGGTGGGGATCCAGCGCCAGACCTGAATGCCACCCTTCTGACCCATCTGCACGCCGTCGGAGCGGTTGCAGTACAGCTCGCCGTCCTTGTCCATGTCGGTGCGGTAGATGATGGCTACCGATTTGCACTCCGAGGGCTTGAACTCGGGGGGGTAGAGGTTGAGAAGGGGATCGTCGGCGGTGGCGGTGAAGGTGGTGTGGGAGCCCTCGGTCACCTCATATTCCACGTTACCGGGACCCGCAAAGCCGTAGTGGGTGGTCAGATCCATGTACCCGATGGGAATGGTGGTATTTACTTGGGGCTTTTCCGCAGACAACAGATCAAAAGAATAGGAAGGGGGATTCATCATGTCAGAGTCGTCCTTTTTTACGGCTTGCGCGCAGCCCGAAAGCGCAATGGCTCCTCCCAACAGGGAGGAACAGAGGAGCGCAATGACAGTACGCTTGAAGTTTGGTTTCATAACATATTTCCTTTCCGTGTGTTTCGTTGGTGATTTTATCGCGCTATGGTTTGGCTGCCGCTCCAGCGGTAGATCTCGAAAACGCCTATGTACGTGCCGCCGAGCTTTTCCATGAAGCCTGCGGGCTTTTGGAGTCTTTCCAGCATGCGGTTCAGCTCGCCTTCATCGTCGGGCATCTGATAGAGCCACTCCATGGGAGAGGTGCTGACCTTTCGGTGATTTTCGTAGGCCTCTTGATTCTTGTAGCGTACGATGGCCACGATGCGGTCATCAATGATCTCCTTGATGGCAGCCGGGGCATCCTCGGGGGGCAGGGCGGAGGCGACCTCAGCCTGCCCGAACCGCAAGGCACAGGTGGTCACGTATCCATGGGCGGTGCTGACCGTCAGGGATACCGAGAACCGCCCGTCGGCGGGGTGGGGCAGGATGAACTCCAGCACCTCCTCTCCTTTTTCGGTGGTGTCCGTGACAGCGCGGGGACGGTTGTCCCGCGGAAATTGCGGTGAGAAGGTACGCGTCAGAAGGGAAGCGTACTCCTCAAGGGTGAATTGGGAGTAATGAGGCATGGTACATCTCCTTGGGATCCGTGTACGGGGATAGCAGAAAAATTTGTGCGTACCCCTTGCAATCTTCGCGGATCTATGGTATTATATATTATAAATGATTTCCGACTAAAAATCAAGAGGAAAATAGAAAAAAACGGAGGTTCCCCATGGAACAGATTTATACCATACCCGTTAACGAGGCCTTTGAGGCCTCCCGTGATGACCCATCCTGTGGCTGTCCCATGTGCGCCATCTACCGCAAGCTCGAAGAAAACGAATTGGATCTGATCCTCGGCGCTTCCATGATGGAGCCTGACGTGCGCATCAAGACTAACAAGGAGGGCTTTTGCCGTACCCACTACGATATGATGTTCGTTCGCAAGAACCGTCTCGGAATGGCTCTGACCATGGAGAGCCACCTTGCCGAGCTCAGGCAGGAGATAAAGGACGGAGGCTTGTTTTCTTCCCCCGGTGCTAATCCCATAAATCGTATAGGACAGCTGAAGAATAGCTGTTACGTGTGCCGCCGTATAGAGGTTAATTTCGGTCATATGATAGAAACGGCGGTGTTTCTTTGGGACGGAGATCCCGAATTCAAGGACAAGCTGAAGGCGCAGCCCTATTTCTGTCTGCCTCACTATCATACGCTTCTCTCCGTGGCGAGAGAACGTCTTGCAAAAAAGACCTTTGCCGAATTTGAAAAGCAGTGTGCCGCTATCGTTAACGCCTATGCCGAGAAGCTGGAGGGTGACGTGAGCTGGTTCTGCAAGAAATTCGATTACAGATACGGCGGAGAGCCTTGGTACGACTCCAAGGGTGCGGTGGAGAGAACCATAAAATTCCTTCGCTCCGACTTGCATAAAGC
>JAZRFR010000020.1:0-3244 GCA_045643785.1 Eubacteriales bacterium
AGGCTTTCAAGAAGTTCCTCTTTGGCGCTCTCCTCGTTCTCTCCTACAAACTGCAATTTGAATTTTGGTCGATTACGCTCTGCCCAGGGCAAAGGCGCGCTTGTTGATCTCCACGAACTTGGGCTTGACGCACTCTTCAATGGCACGCATCCACTTTTCTTCGGAGATCTCGGGGAAGTAGCGGGAGAGACGACCCATGAGAACCAGATTGACGGCCTTGGACGTACCTGCTTCGTTGGCCAGGGTCAGAGCGTCCATGTCGTCAATGAGCACGCCTTTGGCTTTCAGGGAATCCAGCACCTCGTGGGGGTATGTAGCCGCGCCGGTGATGACGGGCATGGGATCGGTCTCGCGGTCGTTAACGATGATGCGGCCGCCCTCGCGGAGGCAGGACGCCCAGCGAGCGGCCTCCAGCTTTTCAAAGGAGACGATGTAATCGGCCTCGCCCTTGTCGATGATGGGGGAGTCTACGCGGTCGCCGTAGCGGACGTAGGTCACGACGCTACCGCCGCGCTGGCTCATGCCGTGGACTTCGGAGACTTTTACGTCGTAGCCCTCGGCGCAGAGAAGATGACCCAGGAGCTTGGAGGCGAGAAGGGAACCCTGTCCGCCCACACCGACGATCATAATATTCTTGGTAACGGTTTCCATATCACTTGCCCTCCTGATTCTGAATGGCGCCGAACGCGCAGAGCTGCTCGCATACGCCGCAGCCCACGCACAGAGTGGGATCGACAACGGCTTTCGCGGCTTTGCCGAGTCCTTCCATGTGAATGGCGGGACAGCCCAGCTTCATGCACTTCTTACAGCCGCGGCATGCCTCGGGGTCAACCTTCACGGCGGGCTTGGGCTTTACGGTCTTGAGCAGAACGCAGGGACGGCGGGAAATGATCACGCCGGGGCCTTCTGCGGCCAGCTCCTCGGTGATAGCCTTCTCACAGGCGGCCAGATCGTAGGGGTCAACCACGGTGACGCGGTCAATACCCACGGCGCGGCAGAATGCCTCCAGATCCACCTTGGCGGCGGGATCGCCGTAGATGCTGTAGCCGGTGGTGGGGTTCTGCTGGTGGCCGGTCATACCCGTGATGGAGTTGTCCAGAATGATGACCGTAGAGTTGGATGCATTGTAAGAAATATTCACGAGGCCGGTCATACCCGAATGCATGAAGGTGGAGTCGCCGATGACGGCGACGGTGCGCTTTTCGGTCTCGGCACCGCCGATCTTGTTAAAGCCGTGGACACCCGATACCGACGCGCCCATGCACAGCACCGAGTCAACGGCGTTGAGGGGGGCGGCCATGCCCAGGGTGTAGCAACCGATGTCACCGATGACGGTGATCTTGTGCTTGGACAGGGTGTAGAACAGGCCTCTGTGGGGACAACCCGCGCACATGACGGGAGGACGGACGGGAATGGCCTCGTCGGCGCAAGCACCCTCATGGACGTCCATGCCGAAGACGCGGCGGATGAGGTTCTGGGAGAACTCGCCCTCCATGGGGAAGAGATTCTTGCCGTCCACAGAAAGTCCCAGCGCCTTGCAGTGGTTCTCAATGACGGGGTCCAGCTCCTCGATGACCACCACGCGGTCTACCTTGGCGGCGAAATCCACGATGAGCTTCTCGGGCAGGGGATTGACCATACCCAGCTTGAGGACGGAAGCCTTGTCGCCGAAGACCTCCTTGACGTAGCGGTAGCAGGTGCCCGAGCAGATGATACCGATGGCGGTATCTCCCATTTCCACGCGGTTGACGGGTGCGGTCTCGGCGTACTCGATCAGGGCGCGGGAGCGTGCCTCTACCTCGGGATGGCGGCGGATGGCGTTGGCGGGAGCCATGATGTACTTCTGGGGCGTCTTGACGTAGGGCTTCACGGGGACATCCTTGCGGTCGTCCACGGTCAGCAGACTCTGGGAGTGAGCGATGCGGGTGCACATACGGAGCAGGAAGGGGGTATCGAACTGCTCGGACAGCTCAAAGGCCAGCATGGCGTACTCGCGGGCTTCGGCGGAATCCGAAGGCTCCAGCATGGGTACCTTAGCCGCGATGGCGTGGTGGCGGGAGTCCTGCTCGTTCTGGGAGGAGTGCATGCCGGGGTCGTCGGCCACGCAGAGCACCAGACCGCCGTTGACGCCGGTGTAGGACATGGTGTAGAGGGGGTCGGCGGCCACGTTGAGACCCACGTGCTTCATAGCGCAGGCGGATCGAGCGCCCGCCAGGGAAGCGCCAAAGGCCACCTCCAGGGCTACCTTTTCGTTGGGGGCCCACTCGCAGTACATATCGGGGCATTCGTCGCGGTATTCGGCGGCGTATTCGGTGATCTCGGTGGAGGGAGTGCCGGGGTAGCTGGACACCAGACGGCATCCCGCCTCGTAGAGTCCTCTGGCCACGGCCTCATTGCCGAGCATGAGTGTTTTTTTCATGATCTCATTTCCTTTCGTGTATATGAATCGTATTTTTACCTATAAAACAGAAAATCCCTTTGTCAGATACAACATCTGCAAAGGGCGAAAATCATTTCGCGGTACCACCTTTTTTCACTTCTTCCCCTATGGGGAGAAGCCTTATGGGACACAGTCATGTCCCCTCCGCTGTAACGGGCGGTCCCGTCGCCCCTACCCGGCGCCGTCAGGCGCGTGTGTTCAAGGCGCGGCTCTCGGAAGGAATTCACTCGGGGTTCGTGGCTGTCATCCCACCGCCGACAGCTCTCTTGACACGAATCATCCGACCTACTGGTTTCCGGTCATCGTCGATTTCCTCCTATTATAATGGATTCGGCCGTGTTTGTCAAGGGGTTTTTGTGAATTTTTTGGCGAATTTCAAGAAAAAGATCATGGAGGTACAGGAAAAACACGGGTATATGCCCACTCCTTACGTCCTTGGATGGGCCCCTTTGGTCTGCTCTTTGTCGATCTGAACAAAAAAACGTCGCCAAAATCCGAAAATTTTCCTGATTTATTGTGAAAAAACACTTGCATTTCAAGGAAAAGTGTGTTATACTATTATTGTACAATAGTAGAGTTAGATGAGAGTGGGTTCCAACGGAAAGCCACTCTTAAATTTTGCTTGGGGACTTTTCAAAAAGCCCCTTGCCGCAGAAGGGAGATACCATGTCGGAAGAGAACAAGACCCCCGCTGAAAAGAAACCCTACCGCGCCGTCCGTACCCGCACCGCGGGCAGAGGCATCGCCGACCGCGTGAGGGAGATCATCACCCCCACCGCCGATGAGCTGGGCTACTACCTCTGG
>JAZRFR010000021.1:0-15904 GCA_045643785.1 Eubacteriales bacterium
AAAAGTTCTTTGGTGGGGTCCAGGGGCAAAGCCCCTGGCCGACAAACCCAAATTTATCCCCATCTACAGGAGCCATCCATGAAACACATTCTCCGCTACTTTACCAAAACCGAATGGATCCTTTGGCTGTCCTCGGTCGTACTCATCCTTGTCTGCTTTGTTCTCTTTGACCGCGCGGGATATCTGACCCTCGCCGCCTCCCTCATCGGGGTCACCTCCCTCATTTTCAACGCCAAGGGCAACCCCATAGGGCAGATGCTCATGATCCTATTCAGCATCCTCTACGGCATCATCTCCTACTCCTTCGCCTACTATGGCGAGATGGTCACCTACCTGGGCATGACCGCCCCCATGGCCGCCGTAGCCCTCATCTCCTGGCTGACCCACCCCTACAAGGGCAATCGCGCCCAGGTCACCGTAAGCCGCCTGACAGGGAAGGACGGTCTGCTTTTGATCAGCCTGACAACCGCCGTCACGGTTCTTTTCTACTTTATCCTGGCGTATTTCCATACCGCTAACCTGATTCCCAGTACGATCTCGGTCACCACCAGCTTTGTGGCCGCCTACCTCACCTATCGCCGTAGTCCCTGGTTCGCCCTGGCCTACGCCGCTAACGACGTGGTGCTCATCATCCTGTGGGTGCTGGCCTCCCTACATGATCCCGCCTATATTTCGGTTACGGTCTGCTTTGGTGTCTTTTTGGTCAACGATCTCTACGGATTTGTCAATTGGCGGAAAATTCTTGCCGCGCAGGAGCAGAAAAATTCCGAAAACGCTTGAATTTCAGTTCCGTTTCTGGTATAATAATAGAAAAGCCAACAAGGGAGGAGGGATCTTGATGTCCGACACCAAAACCTATATTGCCATCGACCTCAAATCCTTTTACGCCTCGGTGGAGTGCATCGAGCGGGGGCTGGATCCCATGGCGACCAATCTTCTGGTGGCGGATTCGGCCCGCACCGAAAAAACCATCTGTCTGGCCGTATCTCCCTCCCTCAAGAGCTACGGCATCTCGGGACGGGCGCGGCTGTTCGAGGCCGTGCAGAGGATTCGGGAGGTCAACGCCGAGCGCCGCGAGCGAGCCCCCTACCGCCGCCTGACGGGAAAATCCTACCTGGACGGGGAGCTGAAACGGGATTCTGCCCTGGCGGTAGACTTCATCATCGCCCCGCCCCGCATGGCTCACTACATGGAGTACAGCACCCGCATCTATCGGGTGTACCTGAAGCACGTGGCCCCCGAGGACATTCACGTGTACTCCATCGACGAGGTCTTCATCGACGCCACGGCCTACCTCCGCAAGAGCGGTCTTTCGGCCTACGATTTCACCCGTCGCATCATCAAGGACGTGCTGAAGACCACGGGCATCACGGCCACGGCGGGGATCGGCACCAATTTGTACCTGGCCAAAATCGCCATGGATATCGTAGCCAAGCACGTGGAGGCCGATGCCGACGGCGTACGCATTGCCGAGCTGAACGAGTATACCTACCGCTCCAAGCTGTGGGATCACCGCCCCCTGACGGATTTCTGGCGGGTGGGGCGGGGGTATACCCGCTCGCTGGAGGCCGTGGGTCTGTACACCATGGGGGATATCGCCCGCTGCTCGGTGGGGGATCCCCACGCCTTCCACAACGAGGCTCTGCTCTATAAGCTCTTCGGTGTCAACGCCGAGCTGCTCATTGACCACGCGTGGGGATGGGAGCCCTGTACCATCGCGGATATCAAGGCCTATAAGCCCGAGACCAATAGCATCAGCTCGGGGCAGGTACTGCAGACCCCCTATACCTGCGAGAAGGCCAAACTGGTTATTCGCGAGATGACCGACCTTTTGACCCTGGAGCTGGTGGATAAGGGACTCATGACCGACCAGATGGTGCTGACCGTGGGGTACGACATTGAAAACCTCACCGATCCCCGCATCAGCCGCTTGTACAAGGGACCCGTGACCACCGATCACTACGGCCGAAAGATCCCCAAGCACGCCCACGGCACGGCCAATCTGGGGAAATATACCTCCTCCACCAAGCGGATCGTGGCGGCTGTCAGCGAGCTGTGCGACCGCATTCTCAACCCCGACCTGCTGGTGCGCCGCATCAACGTGACCGCCGCCCGCGTGCTCAATGAATCCGATGCCAAGGAAGCGGGGAAGCGGGACGAGCAGCTTTCCATGTTCACCGACTACGCCGCAGAGGAGCGGGAGAGGCAGAGCGAGGAGGCCGCGCTGGATCGGGAGCGCCGCATGCAGAAGACGGTCATCGACATCAAGAAAAAGTACGGCAAGAACGCCATCATGAAGGGAATGAACCTGGAGGAGGGCGCCACCGCCAAGGAACGAAACCGTCAGATCGGCGGGCACAAGGCGTGAAAAAAGGCAGAATGATGAATGCAGAATGCAGAATTGTTGTAGCCTTTCGCTGAGGCGAAAGCCAATTATATGGTAGGCCAAGGCATTCTTTCTGACATAAACTCATTGTCCGATAAAGGAAATCCGATCATGTCTTTTTCGTAATGCTTTCCCTTACCATAGAAATCACATTTTGCCAACGGCAAAATGTTTCATCAATTCTGCATTCTGCATTCTGCATTTTGCATTCCAAAGGAGTCTCCCATGCCCATTTCTGCCGAAGAAAAATACGCCGACATCATAGACCGCCCCCATCATCGCTCCCCCAACCGTCCCCATATGTCCAACTACGACCGCGCCGCCCAGTTTTCTCCCTTTGCCGCCCTGACGGGCTACGAGGCCGCCGTGGAGGAGACCGCCAGGCTGACCGACGAGAAGATCGAGCTGACGGAGGATCAGAAGTACCTGCTGGACGAAAAGCTCCGCCTGCTTACGGAACGGGGGGAGGATGCTCCAATCGTTCGGATCACCTACTTCGTCCCCGACAAGCGGAAGGAGGGAGGCTCCTACGAAACAGTCGCGGGGCGCATCAAGGAGATCGACGCCTACGGGCGTGCCATTGTCCTGACGGATAAACGCAGGATCCCCCTGGACGACCTGTGGGATATTGAATGGGATCGGTAAAGATTCTCTTGACAATTCCCCCGAATCATGCTATAATGAGTTATATTTGGATAACAGGGAGGCGCTTATGGCCGTTCAACTGAAGATCATGTCCTTTAACCTCCGCGTGGATAACACGGGAGACGGGATCAATTCCTTTACCAACCGTTTTGAGCGCGTGGTGGAGGTGTTGGAGAAGGAAAAGCCCGATCTGATCGGCTTCCAGGAGGTCACCGACGGTATGCGCGCCCGCCTGCGGGATCATCTCCCCGGCTACACCGTCCAGGGCTGCGGCCGTGAGAAGAACTACCACGGCGAGGCCATGCTCATCGCCTACCGCAAGGACGTGGTGGAGCTGATCTCCCTGGAAAACATCTGGCTTTCGCCTACGCCCGCTATTCCGGGGTCTACCTTCGGCGGCGATCAGAGCGGATGCCCTCGCATGTTCACGGCGGCGCTCATCAAGCACAACGACGTCTCCCTGCCCTTCTACTTCATCAACACCCATCTGGATCACGTAGGGAAGGACGCCCGCTACCTCGGCGCTATGCAGCTGGTTCAGTACGTTTCTGCCCACCGTGAGTATTTCGTTCTGACGGGCGACTTCAACGCCACCCCCGAGGCGCGGGAGATCAAGGTCATCACCGACGCCTTGGCGCACCGCGGCGCCGTAGACTGCACCGCCGACCTGGGCGGTACGTTCCACGGCTTCGGGAAGCTTCTCCCCGACCGCACCGTGAAGATCGACTACATTTTCACGGATGCCCGCTGTGAAGGGAGCTACGTGGTGGAGGATATCCCCGTGGACGGACAGTTCTATTCCGACCACAACGCCGTTTGCGCGATGATCGCATTTGATTAACGAGTAGCGAGTAACGATTAACGATTAGCCGAAAGGAAGGTAATACACATGGCACAGAAGAAAAAAGTCGAGCAGGATCAGCCCTCCGCTCTGGATCAGGTCAAGAAGGGCATTGCCAAGGCGGCAGACATCACGGCTTTGAAGATGAAGCTCAGCCAGGCGCGCGGAAAAAAGAAGAACGCCTACACTCGCCTGGGCGAATTGTGCTATTCCAAGCATCGCCCCCGCACCGATGACGTGACCGAGGATATCGAGAAGGCCATTTCCTCCACGGTTGCCGAGATCACCGAGCTGTCCCAGATCATTACCGAGCTGGAGCTGCGGATCAAGCTCGTCAAGGCGGAAAAGTAAATAGGGAATGTGCAGAGGCTCTGCCCCTGCACCCCGCTAAAACCCTTCTTGAAAGAAGGGTTTTAGAATCCCAAGAACTTTCAAAAAGAATCATTTGACAATTCTTTTTAAAAATTTTGGGAGTTCCAAGAACCTTTTTTTAAAAAGGTTCTTAGTGGGGGTGCCAGGGGGCAAAGCCCCCTCAAAAAAAATCCCTTTGCGGAAGAAACCGCAAAGGGATTTTTCGTATTATTTGGTTCGTTTTTCTACTTCTTTTTCCAGCTCTCCCCAGCGATCCTCGGCCCAGTTGATGAGGAAGTTTATGTGCTCCTCGTAGGACTTCAGTTTGACGGAGACCTGATTGGAGGGGTAGATGGAGAACTTTTCGCCGTACACGTTCCAGAGTGCGTCGTTCTGATTAGCGGCGGGCTCCAGTACCTCCCGCATTTCCTTTACAGCCCGTAGGGTCTTTTCAACTAAGGGGGCGATCTGCTCCATGCGCGCCAGCACCAGCTTCATGAACCAGGGCTGGGTGGTAAGGAACTCAAACCAGGGGTGGGACATGACGTCCTTTCCGTCTGCCATAAGACCTGAGGTGGTCTGCGCCACGCTGTAGGTGCCCAGGGCGAAATCAAAATCCCAGGGAGCGGTGAGGCAGAGCTTGCCGCCCGCATCTCTCTGCATGTAGAAGCTGGAGCAGCCCGCATCGGGATTCTTGGAAAATTCCTGCAAAATGAACATATCCACGAAGGAATCCATGTCCACAAGGGCGGCCATCTTCGCTTGATCGCCGCTGAGGATGGCCTCGTTGCAGGCGATGAGATGCGCGCGGATGGCGGCGGTGACCTCGGTGCTGTAGACCTCGCTCTGGATCGCCCAGGCAAAGGACTCGTCCAGACCGGGGATATAGAAGTAGGTCAGATCCTTCTTGGCGCCCGTATCGTAAGCGCCGCGGAGGTCGTACTCCACGAGGTATCCCACCTGATTGGGGTCTTCGGAGGCGCTCTCGTCGATGTTAACGCGGTCGGAGGCCACCTCGATCTTTTCGCAAAGGGTGTACATGCCGCGATACTCGCCGTTTATATACAGGTTCACCCAGGTGCAGGAGGGAACGTAGGGAATGGTGCCCAGCCGATCCGCCAGATTCCAAACCAGGAAGTTTCGCAGGGCGGAGATATCGTACTTGCCCGAGATCAGCACCCAGTCACGGTCGGCGTTCTCACCCACCCCCAGCAGATTGGTCTTTTGATCCAGCTTGATGCGGTAGGAGTTCTTGCTGGCGTATTCATGCTGCGCCGCGTTTCCGTCAAAGGAGGAATGTCCCCGTCCGCGGATCTGGGTGGTGAGAGTGACGTTGTGATAGGGGTACTTCGCGCCGCTGACGGTGATGGTGGCGTTCTTGTATTTGGTCTTGGAGGTGATGGGCTTCTCGTCCGCGGTGGTGATGGAGATCACGGGGATGGTGGAATCCGCGGGATCGGGATTGAACATGACGGGCGGCTGGGTTTCTGCTCCGCTTTCGGACTCGGTTCCGGTTCCGGTTTCGGTTCCCTCTGGAGTCGGCGCAGTTTCGGTGCTTCCACCCTCCGTGGATTCATGGGTTTCGGTCGAGGAGGGCGGTGTGTGGACGCATCCCGTCAGCAGCGTGGCCGCGAGAAGCAAAAAGGCGATGATTTGAGAAATGTGTTTCATGTAGGATTCCTTTATGATCATAAGATAAGCGTTAGAGCGTTTGGTCGTTTGATCGTTTAATCGTTCCATAAAGTAAATGCGCTATTTTTTATTATATCATATTTGCCCGATTATTGCAAGAACTTCACAAAGATTTTTCGCGGTTTTTTCATGGGCTTCACAGAGGGGCAGAAAGTGATAAATTCTTTCGAAAAGTGCGGTGAAACTCTTGCAAATTTCCGCCAAACATGGTATCATATAGGTAGTGAAAAATACGCGATTGCAAAATATTTGAATTTGGGTTTATCGAGGGGGGCTTTGCCCCCTCGACCCCCACCAAAGGGACTTTTGAAAAAGTCCCTTTGGAATCTTCAAAACTTTAAAAAAATATTGATAAATAACTCTTTTTTAAAAGTTTTTGGGAGTCCAGAACCCTTTTTTCAAAAAGGGTTCTGGTGGGGTCCAGGGGCAAAGCCCCTGGCCGATAAACTCCAATTTGTAACTGCTGTATGAAAGGAGATATATCCTCATGAACGATATGAAGCTTCCTGTAACCGACCTGTCCTACCTCTCCGTAGGCCTCCCTGACGAGGTGAAGATGTATCACTTCGCGGGAGATTTTGCGGGGGAGATCGCCGCTATTGACCGCTGGCTGAGCCGTCCCGTTCCCACGTGCCTCCGCAAACGCCTGGAGATCCAGAAGATCTTCGCCATCCAACTCCTGGACGATTATTCTTTGACCCGCGCCGACGTGGTGAAAGGTATGCAAGCCAGATACCCTGCCGCGGATGAAACCGCCCTGGACGCCTTCATCGCCTCGGGCAACGTGGACTACATCCTCAAAAACGGCGAAATGCGCTTCCAGCATCAGGCCATCTCCAACATCTTCAAGACCCATACTCACGATCTGGAAAAGATGTATAACCCCGATTATGAAGATCCCAACACCGTAGCCACCGCTGTCCCCGAAAACATCCGCATCATGCAGGAGAAGGGAAGCCGCGCCTTCCGCTACGAGGTGGAATACTGGATGAAGCTTGAGCCTCACGCCGAAAAGCCCGGGGAGACATTGAAGATCTGGTTCCCCTACCCCGTGGCCTGCGAAAGCCAGCCCGCAGAGGAGATCAAGCTCCTGTCCTCCTCCCACCCCGTCACGGTAACGGGGGACGTCCACCGCACCGCCTACATGGAGGTGCCCTGCGAGGCGGGAGCGACCTATACCGTGCGCTACTCCTTCGTCAACCGCGCGAAGTATACCGCCGTGGATCTTGACCGTACAGAGTATCCTCCTGTGGGGGATGGTCTGACCGCCGAGGAGATGGCTTACTACACGGGTGAGCAGTACCCTCATATCCGCTTTACTCCCTTCATCCGTATGCTGGCCGCCGAGATCGCGGGGAATGAAACCGATCCCCTCCGCCTCGCCCGCCGTGTGTACGACTACATCTGCGAGCACATCCGCTACTCCTATGTCCGCGACTACCTGCTCATTGAGAACATCCCTGAGTTCGTCCTCATGAACGGCTACGGCGACTGCGGTACCATGGCATTGGCCTTCATCACCCTCTGCCGCGCGCTGGGGATCCCCGCCAAGTGGCAGTCGGGCTCGGCGTGCTCCCCCGACTCCATCGGCAGCCACGACTGGGCTATGTTCTATATCGCCCCCTACGGCTGGCTCTACTGTGATCCCTCCTACGGCGAGGGTGCGGCGAGAGCAGGGAACGAGGTGCGCCGCGACCATTATTTCGCCAACCTCGACCCCTTCCGTCTCGTGGCCTCCAATGAGTTCCAGCAGCCCCTCACCCCCGACAAGACCTTCTGCCGCATGGATCCCTACGATAACCAGACCGGAGAAGCTGAGTATGAGGATGAAAATATCTTCTTTGAGGATCGGGAACATGGCAGACAAGTGATTTCTGCCGAAGAAATTGAATAAAGAGTTACGTTTTCAGAAAGGAAATTTCATGGAACCCCAAGTCAAACATATCCGCATCACCATGACCTCCGAGCGCTACGAGGTCGCGGCCTCCTTGTTCGATTCCGTTTTCGGTGACCTGGCCGATCAGGTGGGCGGGAACGTGCCTCCCACTCCTATGACGCCTGCCGAGGAGCTGCTCATGGGTATCTTCTCCGACGATCTTACCGACGATCCCGGCAACTCCTATTTCGTCAAGCCCGCCGACCCTGCCGTGACCCGCGCCAAGGCCACGGGAGAGGCGACCGACGCCATCGAGAAGATCGACCTCATCACCGAGGGCCTCATGACGGTGACTCCCGACGGCGGCTTTACCGAGGAGCCCTCCTACACCGTCGCTATCACCTACGACGAGACCGAGCTGACGGGCATGGCGGGCGCCCGCTCCACCGTCACTTACCGCACCGCCGACCGCGGCCTCGTGACCATGCTCCGCACGGGTATGGTCTCCACCGCCATGACCTTCAAGGCCCACCACCGCGCCATCTGCACCTACGAGACCCCCTATATGCCCTTCTCCATCGGCATCCACGCATTGACCGTGGACAACCGCCTGGACACCGAGGGCATCCTCAAGCTGGACTACATCATTGAGATCCGCGGCGCGAGAGCCGAGCGGTGCGAGATGACTATGAAGATTCAGGAAGACAAAAACCTGTAAATTTGGGTTTATCGAGGGGGCTTTGCCCCCTCGACCCCCACCAAAGGGACTTTTGGAAAAGTCCCTTTGGAATCTTCAAAACTTTCAAAAAGGGTTATTTATCAATATTTTTTGAAAGTTCTTGAAGGGGGTCTGGGGGGAACTTCTTTCAAGAAGTTCCTCCCAGGCGTTCTCTTACAAACCCCAATTTGAAACAGTCCCCTTTTTCAAAAATCATATAAGGAGGCCCCCATGACCGAATCTCGCTTTCCCAATGTTATAGACGCTCCCGGTGACAAAGAAGTACAGACCATGTGCTTCATGACCGACGACCGCTATACCCGCAAGAACTTCGTGGATCTCCGACTCCTGGTTGACGACAAGACCGTGCTGAAGAACCCCCACAAGGGCTGGTTCTGGCACTTCATCGACAACGGCTACGGCCGCCCCTTCTACCGCGACGGCTACGAGGACGACCCCGTGCTGGATTTCCCCGGCCTCAACCACCTCTACCTCCGCTTCGACTGGGGTGATATTGAGAAGGAAGAAGGCGTGTACGATTTCTCCTATCTGGGTGAGATCATGGAAAAGTGGGGAGCCTTTGGGTACACCTTCGCCCTCCGCGTGGTGACCTATGAGGGCGATGCAGCCCTCAACTACGCCACCCCCGCCTACGTCTTTGAGAAGGGAGCAAGATGCTATGAGCTGGAGAACGGCAAGATCCAGCCCGATTTTGCCGATCCGATTTTCTTGGAGTGCCTTGAGAAATTTATGGCCGTATTCGGCGAAAAGTACAACGGCGACCCCCGCATCGAGCTGGTGGACGTGGGCACCTACGGCACCTGGGGCGAGGGACACACCGTAGAGGGCGACGGGGTCATTTATCCCCTCGACCTGGTGAAAAAACACTTCGACCTCCATTGCAAGTATTTCCCCGACACCTTCGTGGTCTGCAACGACGACCACATGGTGGGGCGTATTCCCAACGGACAGAGCGAGGTGCAGGAGGTTCTGGACTACGCCGCCGCACGTGGATTCGGTGTGCAGGACGACTCCATCTGCTGTGACTACTACTTCCAGATGAACGGCTACGACACCATGCGCGCTCCTTGGGCCTTCGATAAACTGGCCGATAATGCCCCGAACGTCATTGAAATGGCTCATTACTGGTACATCAAGCCTCGGTTCGAGAGCTACTTCCGCGACGGACTCACCGCCATGGAGGCCTATAAGTCTGCCCACGCCACCTTCGCGGGCTTCCACGGCTACCCCCGCCTGTGGCTGGAGAATGAATTCTACCTCACTGAATACTGCGCCAACCGCCTGGGCTACTGGTACTTTATCACGGGGGCCTGCATTCCCGAGATGACGGATACGGTATACAATATCATCACCCTTGACATGGAAAACCGCGGCTGGGCGAGAGCCTACTGGCCTTACGATCTCAAGCTCTGCCTCAAGAACGAGGAGGGAAGCTATGTCATTCCTCTGGATGCCGATAACCGCGACTGGCTCCCCGATACCCCCTTCACCATCGACCTCCGCGTGGATGCCCGCGGCGTGCCCGCAGGAGAGTACAGCGTGGCCGTTGGCCTCTTTGAGGGAGAGCGTCCCATCAAGCTGGCTATTAAGGAGGAAGCCTACGACGAGGGCTTCTACACCATCGGGCGCACGACTGTGCGAACTGTCTGACAGGAAAGGAGCGTATGAATCATGGAAAAGAAATACCCTAACCTCATGCCCGCCCCCACCCCCGACGGCACCCAGACCCTCTGCGGTGTGTTCGATAACCTCGCCACCCGAAAGGATTTCATCGACCTCCGCCCCCTGATGGACGATAAGACTCCTTTGAAGAACCCCCACAAGGGCTGGTTCTGGCACTACATCGATAACGGCTACGGCCGCGGCAATTACAGGGAAGCCCATGACCCCAATGACGCCCTGTTGGATTTCCCCGGCCTCAATCACCTCTACCTCCGCTTCGACTGGGGCGACGTAGAGAAATCCGAGGGTGTCTACGACTTCTCCTATCTGGACGAGATCATGGATCTGTGGGCGCCCCGCGGCTACAAGTTCTCCCTCCGCGTCTGCTCCTACGAAAACGATCCCAACATGAATCACGCCACCCCTGCCTACGTCTACGAGCAGGGTGCCAAGGGCTACCGCCTCCCCGGTGGTCGCATCCAGCCCGACTACGGCGACCCCGTCTTCCTCCATCACGTGGAGCGACTCCTGTACACCTTGGGTGAAAAGTTCAACGGCCATCCCCTCATTGAGTGCATCGACGTGGGCACCATGGGCACCTGGGGCGAGGGTCATACCGCCTGCGGTACGGGTGAGATCATCCCTCCTCCCGTGGTCAAGAAGCACTTTGACCTCCACGCCAAGTATTTTCCCGACACCTGGGTGCTGTGCAACGACGACCACATCTCCTGCCGCATCGCCCACGGACAGGCCGAGGTACAGGAAATTTTGGACTACGCCTACGAGCGGGGCTTTGGCGTGCAGGACGACTCGGTGTGCTGTAACTACTACACCCAAGTCAACGACTACGATACCCTCCGCGCTCCCTGGGCCTTCGACAAGCTCTGGAAGAACGCCCCCACCTGCATCGAAATGGAGCATTACGGCTTCGTCCACGCCCACAACGACCACTTCCGCGACGGACTGACCGCCATCGAGGCCTTCAAGCGCTGCCACGCTACCTTCGCAGGCTTCCACGGCTATCCCCGCCAGTGGCTGAAGAACGAATACTACCTCACCGAGTACTGCGCCAACCGCCTCGGTTACTGGTACTTCCTCACAGGCATGACCCTGCCCACCCTCACCCCCACCGCCCACAACATCGTCACCCTCGACGTGGAGAACCGCGGTTGGGCGAAGGCCTACCGCAAGTACGACCTCGTCTTCCGTCTCCGCAGCACCGCAGGGAAGGACTACGTCATCCCTGTCGAGTGTGACAACCGCAAGTGGATGCCCGGCGAGAAGCAGACCGTCAAGCTCCAACTGGACTGCCGCCACATCCCCGCAGGGGACTACGAGGTGGCTATCGGTATGTTCGAGGAGAATACCCCCATCAAGCTGGCGCTCAAGGAGACCGTTTTCTCCACGGGCTTCTACACGGTAGCCCGTGCCACGGTGCAGCCTTGACTCCAATGAGGCCACAGACAATACGGGTATGATCCGACTATGATCCGACTATGATCCGACTATGAAAGGAACAAGGCTATGAAGACAAGACTCATTCTCCTTTTGCTTCTCACCGCTCTGCTGCTCCCCACCGTGGGTTGCAACGCGGGACAGTCCCCCGCGGACACCCTGCCCGAAACCACCCCCGACACCACTGCGGAGCCCACAACTCCCACCGGGACAGAGGCTGTAACCGCGCCTGAAACATCCCCCGAAACCGAACCCGAAACCACGGCTTCCGAGCCCGAGCCCGAGACCGAGCCGTCCGTCGAGTCCACCGAGCTGGACAAGAGCAAGACCTACAAGATCCTCTTTATCGGCAACAGCTACACCTACTACAACAATATGCCCGCCCGCTACTTCGGGGAGATCATGAAGGCGGCGGGGTATAAGGTGAAGGTCATATCCCTCACCAAGGGCGCGTGGACCCTTCTGAAATCCTCCGACTCTCAGGACGAGTTGGGCAGTAAGGTGGATTCCATGCTCAAAAGTCAGGGCTTTGACTTCGTGGTCCTGCAGGAGCAGAGCATGACGCCCGCTCTGAACGCAGAGGCATTCTATACAGGCGTTCGCAGACTCGACAAGAAGATCCGCGAAAACGGCGCGACCCCCGTTCTGTATGCCACATGGGGACGTAAGCAAGGAAGCGGCGACCTGACCGATTACGGTCTGACCGCTGAGACCATGACCTGGAAGCTGGCGGCCGCCTATGAGACCATGGGGCAGACGCTGGACATTCCCGTGGCTCACGTGGGGCTCGCGTTCTGGGATGTCACTGAGAATCAGCAGAGTATCAATCTCTATGACCCGGATCTGAGCCATCCCGGTACCGCGGGTAGTTACCTTGCGGCTATGACCATCTTCGCTCGCATCACAGGGGTTGATCCCACCACTCTGGATTACGTCGGCGACATGAACGAGGAAGCGGCCGCACTGCTCAAGGAGGCGGCGCGTAAGGCGGTCTTCGAGACTCCCGAGATTCCGGATGAATACATGGCCGAGGCGGATAAGCAGAAATAACCTCGCGAACATCGACCTTTGCGGTGAGTTTCGCGGAAAAACGGGACTTTCTACACCCTGTGCAGAGCGACAGTAAAAGCTTAACTTTTGTATGAGGAAGTATCTTTTATGAAAAAACTGATCATTTCTTTTCTCATAGCGTTGTGTCTCATAGCCCTCGCCTCCTGTGCCTCTCCCACGGAGGTCACCGGCGAGGAGACCGAGAAGGGAACGGACATTCATCTCGAAACGCCTGCAGAAACGTTTGCCGAGACTCTTACCGAGGCTACTACCGAAATCATGACCGAAACACCCACCGAAGAATCAACCGAAGCTCCTGTGGAAACGGAAACCGAGCCGATCCCCGAGGGAACGACGGTATCTGATGAAGAGTTTCTCCAATCCGTAATGGAGAAGCTCCTCGCAGAAGGTCATGATATGGAACAATTGGAGTTTTCCGGCGAAAAAAAAGATGTCTATTCCTACACGGCCATTCTGAATGCCCGAGTCTTTCGGCCGGGGGACACGCTGGAGGTGGTCTTGCAAGATTTGACCTACTGCGGACAGGAATATTCTTTGGAGAAGATGTATGGCATTCTGGAGATCCCTGTGGCACAGTTGTTCCCCGGCGGGGGAGGGATGCCCTACTATCCTCAGTCGGAGGATTATGCCACGTTCTCTCTGACAATTCCCGAGAATGTCTCGAGGGGCGTTTATTGGTTCGACATATATTATAATGGTGAAGACTATGTGGATGTGTGTCCCATCATCATCTACTGATTCTGACAGATTTGTTTCAAAAACCCCTTGACAAATCTCAAAAAATATGCTATCATATACCATCATAAACCAACGACGAAGAGTAGTACCGCACCCTCTCCGATACAGAGACCCGCCGATGCTGGAAACGCGGGACGGAGACCGCGCGAATGGACTTCCGAGGGCAGACCGAGCCGAACCCGCTCACGCGGTTCGGGGTAGTATCTGACGGCGGCGCACCGTTACGCGTAAGAGGAGGGAAGAACCGCGTGTGAAGTCCCTCAATCGTGGGTGGTACCGCGGATTTTAGCAAAAATTCGTCCCCGACAGAGCTTGACCTCTCTGTCGGGGGTTTTTTATTTTCCACGGTAGGGGCCAATCACGAATCGCCCGCCCCTCTCCCGAAAAAACACGGGCCATTCCTGAATCGCCCCTACAAAATTTGTAATATGAATCGAAAGTGAGGATAATCCCATGTTCCAGAACACCCCTGTTTCCTTCTCCGGCGTCCAGCCCAGCGGAAACCTGACCATCGGCAACTACCTTGGTGCCATCAAGAATTTCTCGGCCTTCTCCGAGAAGTATAAGTGCTTCTACTGCGTGGTGGACGAGCACGCCATCACCGTCCGTCAGGTGCCCGCCGACCTCCGCCGCCGCACCTACGAGACCCTGGCCCTCTACATGGCCTGCGGCCTTGACCCCGAGAAGAACACCCTCTACGTCCAGTCCCACGTCAAGGAGCACGCCGAGCTGGCATGGCTCCTCAACTGCTTCACGGGCTTCGGTGAGCTGTCCCGCATGACCCAGTTCAAGGATAAGTCCCAGAAGCACGCCGACAACATCAACGCCGGCCTCTTTACCTATCCCGTTCTGATGGCCGCCGACATCCTGCTCTACCAGACCGACGTGGTGCCCGTGGGCATCGACCAGAAGCAGCACGTGGAGCTGTGCCGCGACATCGCCACCCGCTTCAACGCCATCTACCCCGACACCTTCACCATCCCCGAGCCCATCATGGCCAAGAGCGGCGCCAAGATCATGTCCCTGGCTGACCCCACCAAGAAGATGAGCAAGTCCGACGAGAACACCAACGCCGTGGTCTACATTCTGGACGACCGCGACACCATCATCCGCAAGTTCAAGCGCGCCGTCACCGATTCCGACACCTGCGTGAAATACGCCGAGGGCAAGGACGGTATCAATAACCTCATGACCATCTACTCGGTCTTCACGGGTAAGACCATCGAGGATATCGAGCGCGAATTCGAGGGTAAGGGCTACGGCGACTTCAAGATGGCCGTGGGCGAGGTCTGCGCCGACGCCCTGGCACCTGTGCAGGAGAAGTTCAAGTGCTACATGTCCGATAAGGCTCAGCTGGAGGCCCAGATGAAGAAGGGCGCCGAGGAGGCCGCCTACGTGGCACGCAGAACCCTCAGCAAGGTGCAGAAGAAGCTGGGATTCGTGCAGATCCGATAAACGTGTGAATCATTTGTAAATTGCGTTCTCCCGGCGACAGATTTCCCGCTTTTTTGCTGTCTATATACGTGAAGGGAAATCATATTGTCACAAAAGGAGACCCGAAACCATGAAATTCTTCCGAGCCCTGACGTCTACCAAGCCCGATGCCCGCGTATCCTGGAAGTTGCTCCTGTACGCCGCGCTATGCACCCTGTTCGGAACAGCCTGCCTGTACGGCTGCATCTATTTCATGTTTGAGATGGGGTTAGGTGGCAAGCATCCCTACGACCGGGTAGGCATGGGGATCGGTCTTCTGGTGGCGTCCGTGCTTCTTTGTGTGGTGGCGGCTCTGTGGTTCTATACGCTGATCGGCCTTTCCCGTCAAAGACTGCATATCCTTCTGACCTGTGCCGTGGTCATCGTGGGATTCTGCCCCGCCTTCCTTCTGACAGGGATCATCTGTGAACTGGGCGAGCAGATCGGACAATATTTTTTATACGGTTGAAACCAAAAAGCCGCTTCCGCGTGGGAGCGGCTATTTCTTGTCTTGGAAGAATTGGATTTCAAATTTAGGTTTATCGGGAAGTTGGGTTATGTACTTTTCTGCCCATGGCGGCAGAAAAGTACCAAAAGAGCGCCACTTAAGGAAGAAACCCACGGTTTCTTCCTTAAGTATCCATCATCCTAATGCGCGCACTTCTTTCGCCAGTGGGCGAAAGAAGTTGACCGCGCGTAGGGGCGCCAAGACCCGAGAACCCGCACGGACGGCGGAGCGCCGTCCGCGCGGAACTCGCCCCTTGGCTTCTGCCCAAAGTCGCCGTTTATCTTGTCGGAGAAAGAAAAACTTTGGGTAGCTACCAAACGGGCGGCCAACCGCGCGGTCGTCACTCTGACGACCGTGCGGCTTCATGGCAAACTGCGACTTGACAGCGCATTGGCCATTTCGCTATAAGCGAAATGGCGCGCTGATCAGGGGAAAGGATCCTTAAGGAAAGTACCGTGGGTACTTTC
>JAZRFR010000022.1:0-19348 GCA_045643785.1 Eubacteriales bacterium
TTGACATCTGCACACTATACCTCAAATGGGCATACCCAACACCCGACCTATGCTCCCCCGACCCTGCCGAAAGGCGAAATAAAAATCGGGAGGTATAGAAAATGAAAACCCAAAACCAAGTAAGAATCATCAACGAAAACGCAAGGATCACCGAGAATAACGTCCAGCATATCGGTGAGTGTATCGCGTTGTCTGCCATCAAGAAGATGATGCGGTTTGCACACCATCCGCGTTCTCTGGACAAGCTGTATGCCGGATTGGTCGAAGATATCTACCACAGCAAGGGCTACAACACGACATTCTCGGACGGTTACGATCTCGCATCCGAGGTGATCTGCTTTCTTTGCCACTACATCGGTCACAACTTGGACGATCTGGCTTGTCAGAACCGAAAAGGTGAGCTGCTGACTATCCGCTTTGCTTGCTACCGTCACGCCCTGCGATACATCGAAAAGGAATATCTGTCCACGTTCAAGACCATCAGCATCGAAGAATGCTCGCCGGCTGATGCTTCTATTGACTTCGAGACCCAGTATGAGATCGAAGATTACACTAAGGTCGATACGATTATCCATCAAATGCGCCTGACCATTGTCGAAGAAGAAACCTTGAATTACTACATGGCTGGTCTTGGATTCGTAGCCATTGCCCAGATGCAGAATGTCAACAATACTACCGTCTGGCGTCGCAGAAAGAGCATTCAGAAGAAGTATCTGCGATATATAGTCATGCAAGGCTGATCTGATTCACACATAAACACAAAAGGGAGCTTGATGGCTCCCTAAAGTTATGCGATATGGAGAAGCCCCGCACGAGGCGGGGCAAAAAGGCGTTTACCCTATGAGATATTGCGAAACGGTGCAATTCTTTTTGTTCAGTACATACATTGCCGTCAGTACCATGTATGCAGCAATACCGCAATGACCACAGATCAGGTATCCTCTATCCTCTGAACGATTTTCCGCAACAAATTCAATAATGCGATTTTCGGTAAACAAAAGCAGAAGCTCATTCAAACGGGATGTTTCAATATTGGCTTTTTCGATAAGCGTTTGTTTTGATGTTGGAACATCACAGCTCAAAGACAAGATCAGCTTTTGGCCTTCTTCACTGCAAAGTGCCTGCATGACTTCTATCGTGTTTGAGTCGAAGGGAGAGAGTTGCTTGATCAGCGATGATTTAATCACGCAAGCCACGCCTTGGTCATCCCAAATCTTTGTTCCATATGAACCGATAATTCTGAGGTTTCCTTGTTTTTTGCTTTCTTCTTGAATCTTTCGATTGGCGGTTTCTGCGAAATAGATGCCCTTCCACATTTTCCAAAGATCTTCTCCCAGCTCTTGATGAAGATTAGTATTGTATCGATCGCAGTTTGCTGTTGCCCAAATAAATTCTGTTCCAAGCTGTTCAATCTTGCTTGCAACGGCATCAATATCGCCATCCGATTCAGTTTCAAGAAGAACATCGGCAGAAATCTTGTAAACATCACTGATAACTTTCAAATTGAAGCAATCGGGCAAGCAATCTCCCGATTCCCATTTGGATACGGCTTGTGGAGATACACCTACTTTTTCCGCAACCTCTTCCTGCGTCATACCAAGCTTTTTTCTGTGATTGCGAAGCTTTTCGCCAAATACTTTTTGATCTAACATATTCTATCCTCCAAGATTTTTTACAGATAGCTATCTTGTGAGTATATTATAGCACGAAACAAATCAACTTACAATAGTAAGAATGTTGAGTTTCATCTTTTTAATTCAACCTCAAGTTGATTTCCGCTTGGGCTTATTCTAAAAGCAGAAAAGTTTTTCATGAAAAGCCAAATGAAGGAATAAACTCCCCTTTGGCACCGTGGCGTGTGCTTGTCTTATACAAGTCGGCTCGCTTCGCTCGCCGAGACAAGCACACGCCGCACCGCAACCAAACGAAAAAGAAAAATCCAAAGCCGAGCGGTAGCGGAGTCGCCCGCTGAGCCGCTTGGGCGCACGTCCGCTATTCCCGCTCGGCGGCTTTTTGGATAGATTTCGTTTTTGGACGTTTGTCGTACCGCCGCCGTGTTAGATCGTCAGCCCTCGCATCTTGCCCGTCAGTTTCCGAGTGAGATTTGTCCAGCAGATCATCAAAACTTGATAGCCCCGTAAGTTGACAATCAAAATCCAGTATGCTATCCTGTTTATACACCATGGATGCTTGGGAAAAGTTGGGGTAATGCCCGGTTTTGTTGGGGTAAATGTGGGGTAAATATAGGGTAATACCCCCTTGACAACTACCTGTTTCTATGGTATATTAGCAGTACATTTCACAGAAAAAGGAATAGTCAAAGTATAGTTAGTTCGTATGCAAAGTGTCAAGCCAAGAATGATGTTGCCATAAGGCCGAGCCCGTGTTCCGAGGGTTGAATCGGAAGGTTGCACTGAAAAGGCGTAATACGTTTTCATGACAGAAAAGCGTATTGCGCTTTTTTCGTGCCTTTTTCTCTGGAAAATACAAACGAAGGAGAAAAACTATTGAAAGAAAGAGAGGTCAACATCATCACAAACGGCGGCTTTGAGGTCAAGCAAATGCACGAAGCGGAGCGGGAGGCATTCATGTCGGCTCTGCTGGATCGCGTGTTGGAACTTCAACGCAAGCGAAAGGGGGTAGACGGCCATGCCACATGAGAAAGTCAAGGTCTACTTCGACGGCAGCCACTACATCGCCATCCCACAAAACGAGGGCAAGAGTCCCGGGAAGGGCGGCAATCACGGAACTGAGGACGAAATGAGAACGGCTTTTGAAAAGGCGTACAAGGGCACAAAGGCCAAACGACGAAAGAAAAAGGTTACCGAAATCGTAGCGGAGTTAAGACCGCAATTTGAGAGCGAGGAACGGGCAGCGGAATACGTCAAGGCCGAAATGGAGCGGATCCAACGGAATCTGATCGTGAGGCGGACGAGGTTGGCACGAAAAATCAACCTTGGGAATTGGAATTACTTCTGCACGTTCACATACGACGATCAGAAGCATACCGAGGAAAGCTTCAGAGCCAAACTACGGGATTGCTTCAAAAAGATGTGCCACCGTAGAAATTGGATTTATATAGGCGTGTGGGAACGATCTCCGAACTCTGACCGATTGCATTTCCACGGGCTTTTCAACATTCCTGAAAATGCTATGGTTGGCGAGCTAATGGAACATCGTGATTACAGCACGAAGATGCACCGAATGCAGACCACCTTGCAGAACAGTTACTTTACAGAACGCTTCGGCAGAAACGACTTCGAGCCCATCAACAAACAAGAGCTACCCAATGCAACTGCTTACCTCATGAAGTACATCGAAAAGTCCGGAGAGCGGATCGTCTACTCCAAAAACACGCCGGCGTATTTCGTCTCTGATATTCTGGACGATGATGTGGTATGCACCATTGGACAAGAGGACAGAAAGCTCTTGCTTTTCGATAACTTTATCTGCTTTGACGAAGGGGTATATGTCGGCGAGGTCAGCCCCGAAATTATCAAGCAAATGCCCAAAAAGAATTAAGAACAAATTAGTCTTTCGCCTTTGTGGAGCGTAAACGAAACCGCCGTCGAGGTCAAGGGGTCGAAAATATCGCTGAAAAGTAGGAATCGACCGACAATTACGCAATATTTTCGCCTGTTTCCCTTGACCTCTTTGGGCGGTTCCGTTTGGTCCGCTCCCGTCGAAAGACAAATCTAAAGACTGATAAAGAAAGGAAAAACAAAATGAAAACAGCAGTCATTTATGCAAGATACTCCAGCGAACGGCAGACTGAACAATCCATCGAAGGTCAGCTTCGGGTCTGTCACGAATTTGCTGAGCGTAACGATTTGAAAATCATCGACACCTACATTGACCGGGCCATGACCGGTACAAACGACAACCGAGCGGCATTCCAGAAGATGCTGTCCGATAGTGATAAACCCCAGCCGTGGGATATTGTATTGGTATATGCCCTTGACCGCTTTGGACGTAACTCCATTGAAGTGGCGGTCAACAAACAGAGACTACAGAAGAATGGCAAGATCCTGATCTCGGCCACCCAAAGAACATCAGTGAACATCGACGGTACGCAGAATTTGGACGGTATCATCCTGGAAAACGTCCTGATTGGTCTGTCTGAGTATTACTCCGCAGAGCTGTCCCAGAAGATTCGACGTGGGCAGAATGAAAGCCGCTTGAAGGGAAACTTCGCAGGCGGGAAGGTACCTTACGGGTACACAACAGCCAATAAAAAGATCATCATACACGAAGAACGCGCCGAGATCGTCCGTTGGATGTACCAGTCCTATTCTACCGGCAAGATCGTACGGGAGATCATTGAAGAGCTGACAGCAAGGGGCATCACACACATGGGGAAGCCCTTCAAAGCGAATACCATTTACAAGATCCTGCGGCTTGAAAAGTACATCGGAATATACCGACACGGAGACGAGGTGTTTACCAACATCTACCCGCAAATCGTTCCTACCGAGCTGTTTAACCGTGTGCAAACGCTATTGGCAAAGAACAAAATTGGCTCGTCGAGCAGAGAGGTGGTATTCCTGCTGAAAAAGAAGGTGATCTGCGGTATCTGCGGAAAGCCCATCAACGGCGAGAGCGGTACGTCACAAAACGGCACAACCATGTATTATTACAAATGCTCCGGCAGAAAAAAGCACCATAGCTGTCCCAAGGCGAGCGTCAAAAAGGCTGACTTGGAAGAGTTGGTGCTGAACACGACGTTGCTACTGCTGAATAAGCCCGAGAATCTGTCTGTAATCGCCGACGAGGTCATAGCCGTCCATCAGAAGCGCGCGAGAGAACAGGCCGTTCTGACCCTTCTACGCGATCAGAGAAGCAAGGCGCAAAAGGCGTTGGACAATCTCATGAAAGCCCTGGAAGCCGGAATCTTCACCGCGACCACCAAGGACAGAATTACCGAACTGGAATCCGAGATCGACGAGCTGAACGGACGGATTTTGACCGAAGAGTGTAAGGAGGCCAATTTGCTCACCAAGGAGGATGTGGAAACCTTCCTGCTGGATGCGCTGAAAGCAGAGCCGCAGCTTTTGATCGACACCCTCGTGGACAAGATCATCCTGTATGATGACAAAATCGAGATCTACTATAAATACACACAAAACAATAATCCCGACGAAATCTCACAAGAGATCCGTCGGGATTTCTGTTTGCCTACGGGGAAGGATTTGTCCGCAACGTGCCGACATATCATTTATTCTGCCGACTTCGGGACATAAAGAAAAACCAGCCAAACCTTTTGGTTCGACTGGTTCTACTATGGTGGAGATAAGGGGAGTCGAACCCCTGACCTCTTGAATGCCATTCAAGCGCTCTCCCAACTGAGCTATACCCCCATGGGTGATCGTTGTTTTCGCAACGGTGATATTATAGCACAAGCCGATGGATTTGTCAATAGTTTTTTGAAAAGTTTTTTGGGAAATTTTCAATAATTTTCGGGGATCCTCTGCGGTGAGAAGATCCCCGAATGAAACTGCCTTCGGGACAGGGAAGGATCAGTTGGAGGTTGCGCTCTCCACCAGACGGTCGGCGCCGTAGCGCTCGCGGAGCTTGGGCTTTTCGATCTTGCCCGTGGGGTTGCGGGGAACGTCAGCAAAGATGATCTTGCGGGGGCGCTTATAGCGGGGCAGAGCCAAGCAGAATTCCTGGATCTCCTCCTCGGTACAATCCATACCGTCCTTGACCTGAATGATCGCCGCCGCGATCTCGCCCAGGCGGTCGTGGGGCAGACCGATGACCGCCACGTCGCTGATCTTGTCAAAGGCGCGGAGGAAGTCTTCGATCTGAACGGGATACAGGTTCTCACCGCCCGTGATGATGACGTCCTTCTTGCGGTCAACGAGGTAGATGAATCCGTCCTCATCCTCGCGTGCCATGTCACCCGTGAGGAGCCAGCCGTCCTCGGTGAGGATCTCCTTGGTAGCGGTGGGATTCTTGTAGTAGCACTTCATGACGCCGTCGCCCTTGACAGCCAGCTCGCCTACCTCGCCCTGAGGAACGGGTACGCGGTGCTCATCAAGGATCTTGCACTCCCAACCGTAGCCGGGGATGCCGATGGCGCCCACCTTGTGGATATTCTCCACGCCCAGATGCACGCAGCCGGGGCCGATAGACTCGGAGAGGCCGTAGTTGGTATCGTAATCCTGCCCGGGGAACTTCTCCTGCCAACGCTTGACCAAGGAGGGGGGCACGGGCTGTGCGCCGATGTGCATGAGCCGCCACTGGGAGAGGCGGTACTCGTCCATCTTGAGGTCCCCGCGGTCGATGGAGTCCAGAATATCCTGGGCCCACGGCACAAGCAGCCATACGATGGTGGCGCGCTCCTCGGACACGGCCTGGAGGATCCACTCGGGGCTGACGCCACGGAGCAGAACTGCTTTGCTACCGGCTACCAGAGAGCCGAACCAGTGCATCTTGGCACCCGTGTGGTACAGGGGCGGGATGCAGAGGAACACGTCGTCGCGGGTCTGGCCGTGGTGAGCCTGCTCGGTGCGGGCGGAGGCCATAAGGGCGCGGTGATCGTGGAGGATGGCCTTGGGGAAGCCCGTAGTACCCGAGGAGAAGTAGATGGCGGCGTAATCGTCGTCAGACAGCTCCACGGCGGGGGCGACGGTGGAGCAGTAGTAAACCATTTTGTTGTACAGGGAAGCGTAGGCGGGGCACTCGTCCTCCTTGCCTACGAAGAAGAAATCGGTGATGCCCGTCAACTCGGGAAGCACCGCGTCCACACGTCCTACGAACTCGGGCCCGAAGACCAGCATCCGTGCATCGGCCAGATCGAGACAGTACTTGATCTCGTCGGAGGCGTAGCGGTAGTTCATGGGCACCACGATGGCGCCTGCCTTCAGCACGCCGAAGTAGACGGGGAGCCATTCCAGGCAGTTCATGAGCAGAACCGCCACCTTGTCGCCCCGCTTGACCCCACGGGAGAGGAGCAGGTTGGCAAAGCGGTTGGCGCGGACGTCGAAATCCCGCCAGGTCATCTCGCGGCGATATCTCTGACCCTCGGCGGCCTCAATGAGGTTATATTCCCGCCAGGTGGTGCTCTTTTCGGGCTGATTGGCGGGGTTGATCTCCACCAGAGCCACCTCGTCGGGGTGGAGTCTGGCGTGTTTTTCCAGGTATTCGGTAATGGGCATGGGGGACCTCTTTCTATGGGGTATTCAAACTATAATAGAACGATTATAGCACAAGGAGCGTGATTTGTCAAGGGATTTTGGGGATTTCGGGGGAAAAGGGGAGAAAAGATTATTTGTTGGGCGGAGAGGGTGTAAAAAGGCGACCCGTCGGCAGAATATCTGCGCGTCGGGTCGCCTTAGTAGGAGGGTGTTTCAGCCTTCGCTTTTATGCTTCCACCAATCGTCGCTCAAGTAAGACGGTGGAACCTGCTCGGTATCGAACAAGGAGAATTCAATCTCCATCTCATCCAATTCCTCGAACCATCTCTCACGCTTACTTTCGGGTAATTTTTGGCCGCACCACGGGCAATATGCGATGCAAATGCCCGAAAGGCCGTCTTCGGATACGGGAATCATATACTCGTCAAAGCGTTTGGAATAGAAAATTGTTTTATCCCCTGCATTTTCGTTGCATTCGCAGAAGACGTTGCGCTTCATCATTTCACAGCAATACGTATCAAAATCCATAATCATGCACTTTCTTATCCTTAAAACAGAACTCCTTATCCATCTTAAAAAGCTTCCCGATGTGTTGTCGGTCAAGGAAATAGCCGTAACCAAGTATGCTGCGGCAGATGCAGTAACGAAGTAATAGAAAGCGATTTTTTAAAGTTTCGGTTTCATGCTTTCGGCACCTCTTTAGCGTAATAGCCAAAGGGACGCGCAACGGTGACGAGCGGGGGATTGAACCCGCCAACGGCAGGAACAAGCAAAACATAATTTTCACCGGTTTGCAAAGGATCGCGATACAGGCGGTACTCCGTGCCCCCTTCGGAAGTGACAATCTCATCGTAATCGTTCCAGGAAAGACCTTTTGTCAACATGTCTCGCGTGATTCCTTCGGGTACGTCAACGGCCTCGTAACAAAGGCCGGTGTCCGTATAGAATCGCGGGGCTGCTTCCCCGTACGCGGCGGGACGGGTATCCAGATCAAAATGCGTCATGTTGTCCAATTTGGATGACCACGACATTACCGCGTTTCCTAAAAAGCAAATGAAGGCAACCAGCAGCGTGAAAATGATAACGAATACAGTTGTCAGTGTTTTTTTCATAGAAATATCCTCCTCGTTATTTTTACGCTCGGATCATTTGAGGGAAAATTGTTTGCATTGTTTTCTTCTAATGGGAAGCAATATTTCACCTATATTATACCATACCTGCTACACTTAGTAAATTGACGGTTTTACCAATATTGATGGTGGCTTTTTGTTTTTTTGCACAAGCCCTTCCTCAATACCCGCAGCTCCTAACTTTTTTATCCTTCAGGCAGTCGTACATGTAGGCGGTTGTGTTTTTGATTCCCACGGGTTTCTCCTCTCAAGGTGGGGGACACTCTATAAGACCCCAAAAGGTGAGGGAATCTTACAGGAATTGCGAAAAAAGTTAAGAAATTTTCAATTTTGGGTTTGTCGGCCAGGGGCTTTGCCCCTGGGTCTCGCTGCGGCTCGGTCACGACACGGCTCTGACTGCCACCGGCAGTCATTCACGACCGTGTCCCCGCTTCGCTACCCCACCAGAACCCTTTTTGAAAACATCCTCGTTCCGCTCGGGGCAAATTCGCCTGCGGCGAAGTTTGCAAGGGTTCTGGACTCCCCAAAACTTAAAAAAACATTGATAAATAATCCCTTTTTGAAAGTTCTTGAAGAGAGTCCAGAGAGGAACTTCTTTTAAGAAGTTCCTCTTTGGCGTTCTCCCGCTCCCCTATAAACTGCAATTTACCCAAATTATACCATAACATCTCCGCCCTATCAACCGTAACTTTATGCAAAAAAACCAAAACAAATTTCGCAAAAACTCTTGCAATTCAAAGGGAAGTATGGTATAATAATCTGCGTGTGTGTTACAAGCACGCATGTATTACACGGGTGGTCCGCTGCGACGCTCTGCATGAACACCCCGGATTTTAAGGAGGCTAAATAATCATGGATCTGATTAAGGCTTTTACCAATGAGCAGCTGAAGGAAACTGTCCCTTCCTTCGAAATCGGTGACACCGTTCGTGTCGAGAACAAGATCAAAGAGGGCAACCGCGAGAGAATCCAGATCTTCGAGGGTACCGTTATCGCCAAGCACGGCGGCGGCATCTCCGAGACCTTCACCGTCCGCCGTATTTCCTACGGTTGCGGCGTGGAGAAGACCTTCCCCCTGCACTCCCCCAACGTAGCCGGTATCAAGGTTATCCGCGTTGGTAAGGTGCGCCGCGCTAAGCTGTACTACCTGCGTGACCGCGTTGGTAAGGCTTCCAAGGTCAAGGAGCAGATCGACTGATCGTAACTCTCCCACATATAGAACCACTCTGTCGGAACGACAGGGTGGTTTTATTGTTTCTATGGAATTGTGTGTTCAAATTTGGGTTTATCGAGGGGGCTTTGCCCCCTCAACCCCCACCAAAGGGACTTTTGAAAAAGTCCCTTTGGAATCTTCAAAACTTTCAAAAAACATTCATGAATAATCCCTTTTTGAAAGTTCTTGAAGAGAGTCCAGAGAGGAACTTCTTTTAAGAAGTTCCTCTTTGGCGTTCTCCCGCTCCCCTATAAACTGCAATTTCAACTTCGACAACAGATTTCCCTAAACCCCGTTGACAAAATCCGTTTTTCATGGTAAAATGATAGCGTACAATCAATCACCGAAGGGAGACGACCATGCTTCTGTACTACATCCGCCACGGCGAGCCCTTGGGGGTGCCCGATTACTCCTTGACCCCACTGGGGAAGGAGCAGGCGAAGGCTCTTGCCAAGCGTCTCTGCCTCTATGGCATCGACCGCGTATTCGCCTCCCCCACCCTCCGCACCATGCAGACGGCACAGCCCATTTGTGACCTGCTCCGCAAGGAGATCACCCCCTGTGACTGGGCCGACGAAGGCATTGTTTGGAACGAGTTTACCGTCCCCCATCCCAAGTACGAGCATACCTGGGCGTTCTTTGACCCCAAGTATCTGGAGATCTTCTCCTCCCCCGAGGTTCGCGCCCTGGGTGAGCGTTGGTACGAGCACCCCGAGCTGGCGGGACTCAACTTCAAGGCAGGGGTGGAGCGAGTGAACGCCGCCGTGGATGAGTTCTTCCTGTCCCTCGGATTCCGCCACGATCGGGAAAACGCCCGTTACGAGGTGGTCACCGAGCATCTGAACCGCGACCGTGTAGCCCTATTTGCCCACCAAGGCTTCGGCATGAGTTTTTTCAGCAGTATGCTGGATATCCCCTATCCCATGTTCTGCACCCACTTCGATTTCAGCCACAGCTCCATGTCGGTGGTCAATTTCGAGCCGCGCGGGAAGTACGTGTACCCCCATGTGTTGCAGACGGCCAACGATTCCCATCTTTACAAGGAAGGGATTATCACGGGGTATCATAACGCCATTAAATTCTGATTCTAACATAAGGAGATAGAAACCATGAACACCTTTTATCCCGAGATCAAGAAAAACTTCGGCTTTGGCATGATGCGCTTGCCCATGAACGGCGAGAACGTCGATATCCCCCAGACCTGCGCTATGGTGGATGCCTTCATCAACGCCGGTTTCAACTACTTCGACACCGCCCACGGCTACATCGGCGGCAAGAGCGAGCTGGCCGTCAAGGAATGCCTGACCTCTCGCTATCCCCGTGAGAGCTACATCCTCACCGACAAGCTCTCCCCCAACTTCTTCCAGACCGAGGCGGATATCCGCCCCTACTTCCAGTCCATGCTGGAGGCCTGTGGCGTGGAGTACTTCGACTTCTTCCTGCTCCACTCTCTGACCGCAGGGAACTACCCCCACTATACGGGCAACCGCGCCTTTGAGATCGCCGCCGAGCTGAAGGCCGAGGGCAAGGTGCGCCACGTGGGTATTTCCTTCCACGACACCGCCGAGACCCTGGAGAAGATCCTCTCCGAGCAGCCCGTCATTGAGGTGGTTCAGCTCCAGTTCAACTACCTGGACTACGAGGATGCTCACGTCCAGAGCCGCCTGTGCTATGAGGTCTGCGTGAAGTACGGCAAGCCCGTCATCGTCATGGAGCCCGTTCGCGGCGGTAGCCTGGTCAATCTCCCCGAGGCAGGTCTTGAGGTGCTGAACGGCTTGGGTGAGTATTCCCCCGCAGGCTACGCCATCCGTTACGCCGCTTCCTTTGACAATATCTTCATGGTGCTGTCGGGCATGAGCAATATGGAGCAGATGGAGGACAACATCAAGTCCATGAAGGATTTCACCCCCTTCACCGAGACCGAGTTCGACACCGTCTACCGCGTGGCCGATATCATTCGCGCCATCCCCACCATCCCCTGCACCTCCTGCAAGTATTGCACAGACGGCGATCGTTGCCCCATGAACATCCGCATCCACTCTCTGTTCGGCGCAGAAAACAAGGCGCGCCGCTTCAACACCGAGGACGCTCGCGGCCACTACAACTGGGTCACTGCCAACGGCGGTAAGCCCACCGATTGCATCGAGTGCGGTATGTGCGAGGAGATCTGCCCCCAGCAGCTCCCCATCCGTCAGCTCCTCAAGGAGATCGGGGAGAGGTTTGAAGCGTGACAGCTTGAATTTGTGAAAAGTATGTGAAAAACTCACCGATTCGTTTGAAAAATCTCCTTTTTTCACCTTTACAAATCCGTAAAATTGTGGTACAATAATCGGGTAAAAGGGAGTAGCTTGCGGCTGTGTCCGTTCTCTGCACGTCAATACGGTCTTGACCTCGGTCTTTGACCCGCGCATAGATGAAATAGCAAGACTTTTACCGACTGCTTCAGGGCTTTCGGTAAAAGTCTTTTTATTTCGGCTGTTTCCAAAAAAGATAAAGAGAGGTAAACGATGTGAATTTCTTCCAACAACTGGGCGATTTGTTCAACAACGTCACCGAGATTACCTGGCAACAGCTCGTGATGTGGGTTATCGGCGCGGTGCTTATTTATCTCGCCGTCAAGAAGGACATGGAGCCCACCCTGCTTCTGCCCATGGGCTTCGGTGCCATCCTGGTCAACCTGCCCAACTCGGGTGCTGTCAACCAGTGGGTAGAGGGCGTGCTTGAGGAAGGCCCGATCGACGTCCTGTTCAACGCGGGTATCGCCAACGAGCTGTTCCCCCTGCTTCTGTTCATCGGCATCGGTGCCATGATCGACTTTGGCCCCCTGCTCTCCAACCCCAAGCTCATGATCTTCGGCGCGGCCGCCCAGTTCGGTATCTTCTTTACCCTGTGTCTGGCCAACCTGGTGGGCTTTGACCTGAAGGACGCCGCTTCCATCGCCATCATCGGCGCGGCTGACGGCCCCACCTCCATCTTCGTGGCCAACTACTTCGGCTCCAAGTACATGGGCGCCATCATGGTGGCCGCTTACTCCTACATGGCTCTGGTGCCTATCGTACAGCCCCCTGTGATCAAGCTCCTGACCACCAAGAACGAGCGTATGATCCGCATGACCAACAAGGACATCAACGTGTCCCAGCGCACCAAGATCCTGTTCCCCATCGTCATCACGGTCATCACGGGTTTGGTCTCCCCCAAGAGCGCACCCCTGATCGGCTTCCTCATGTTCGGTAACCTCATCCGCGAGTGCGGCGTGCTGAACAGCCTTTCCGAGACCGCCCAGAAGGTGCTGGCCAACCTGGTCACCCTGTTCCTGGGTATCACCATCGCCACCAAGATGCAGGCCGAGTACTTCCTGACCTGGGAGACTCTGCTCATCATCGGTCTGGGTCTGTTTGCGTTTATGTTCGACACCGCAGGCGGCGTGCTGTTTGCCAAGCTGCTCAACGTGTTCCTTCCCAAGGACAAGAAGATCAACCCCATGATCGGCGCCGCAGGTATCTCGGCGTTCCCCATGTCTGCCCGCGTGGTGCATAAGATGGGTCTGGAGGCCGACAACTCCAACTTCCTGCTCATGCACGCCATCGGCGTTAACGTGTCGGGTCAGATCGCATCGGTTATCGCGGGCGGTCTCATCCTCAACCTCATCGCACGATAAGAAAGGAGGGTAATGGATATGAAAAAACTGTTTGCTATTCTTTTGACCCTCCTGCTGGTCGCCGCTCTGCCTGTGTTCGTCATGGCTGAGGAGACCGATGTGGCTGATACCACGTCCGAGACTACCGTGGAAACTACCGTGGAAACTACCGTGGAAACCACCGTGGAGACTACCGCAGAAACTACCGTAGAAACCACCGTAGAGACCATCGAGGAGACCTCCGAAGAAACTGCGGAGGAGGCAACCCCCGAGACCGAGATCGTAACCGACGAAGGTCCCAAGACCACCTTTGGCTTTTTCCCCGCCACCTTGGCAGAGACTCTGCCCATCATGGGTATGGGTATGCTGGGGATCTTCCTCGTGACCTGCGTCATCATCCTGGCCGTGCTGGTGCTCAGCAAGATCGGCAAGGGGAAGGACGAGGAATAACGTTTTCCCCGTATAGAAAAAAGGTGTCCAACCTGTGGTTGGACACCTTTTTTGTGATTCGGATATCGATTCAACCGAGACCATCACTCGTCCCAGACCAGTCTGCCGTCCTCTTCCTTGATAGCCAAAAATACGGGGGTCTCCTTGCGATCACCCACGGGGGTATTGGGGGAATGGAAGGAAATATACATGTGCCCGTCCACGTCGGTGAAGATCATGCCGTGGCCACCGTCGTACTCTCCCGTCATAGACTTGGAGTAGAAGGGCTCCTCGTCGTGGATCCACTCGCCGTCAAGACGTCCGTTGGTACTTCTCGCGATGGCCAAGGTGTAGCCGTGGGCGTCGAAATTCGACCACAGCATGAGAAGCTCCCCCTCTCGGGTGGTGTACAGGAAGCAACCGTCGGTAACGCCTGCCACAGCCCAAACAGGATCCTTGGCCTTGAAAAGCTCAATGGGCTCGGAAATGAAGTGAGTGAAGTTTGCAGAGAGTTTGGCGGCGGCAAAGGAGCCGATATTCCCCGGCATACAAGTCCACTCATGAACGAAGACCATCCAGGGCTGACCCTCGGGATCAATATACAACGTGCCGTCGATGGCGTCCCAGTCGGCGGGGGTGATGTGACCGTTTGTGATCTCAACAAAAGGACCCTCGGGAGAAGCAGATTTCAGGATGGTGCATCCGCGGTGACTCGTAATGGGATTGTAGTAGGTGGTAAACATGTAGAAAGCGTCGCCGTACTTATGTACCTCGGGTGCCCAATGGCTTCCTCCGTCGCGGGCGTTGTCGGCCACCGAGGCAACCTTGCCCAGATCGACCCAAGGGCCTTGCAGGTTTCTACTGTCGTTCTTGTAGCAATGCCAGCCTGTTCCGTATGCGTAGTAAACGCCGTTCTCAACGACGATGAAAGGATCTCGTAACTGCTGAATTGTGGTGGTGATCATATTGCTCTCCTTACACGTTTTACCGCCGCCGAGGCGGGGCTTGGAATTTCGTATATTATAGCATGAATATGGCGGGAAGTCAAGGGTGATGCAGCGATTATGCGATTGATTTTTGTGCTTGTTACCAAAATCTCGCGCATCTCTTGACTTTTCTTTAATAAAATGGTATAATAATAGAATCGTACCCTATATTCAAAGAAACGGAGTCCCACCATGAAAAAGCTCCTCTGCATAGACGGCAACAGCATCCTCAACCGCTCTTTCTACGGCATTCGCTTGCTGACTACCAAGGACGGTTTCCCCACCAATGCCCTGTACGGTCTGGTCAACGTCATCTCCCGCGAGCTGGAGGCGTTGAAGCCCGACTACGCCGCCATCGCCTACGATCTGAAAGCCCCCACCTTCCGTCATAAGATGTATGACGCTTACAAGGCAGGCCGTCACGCCATGCCCGATGAGCTCCGCGCCCAGATGCCCGTGTCCCGGGATTTTGCCGAGATGCTGGGTCTGCACATTCTGGACATGGAAGGCTATGAGGCTGACGACATTCTGGGCACCCTGGCCGCCATGGCCGAGGCCGACCCCGAGGACTGCATGGCCTACCTCCTGACGGGAGATAAGGACTCCCTCCAGCTCATTTCCCCCCGCGTTCACGTCCTGCTGGCGGGGAACGCGGCCACCACCGATACCGACGAGGCCGCTTTCATGGAAAAGTACGGTGTCCGTCCCGAGCAGTTCGTGGATGTGAAAGCCCTCATGGGCGACAGCTCTGACAACATCCCCGGTGTGCCCGGCATTGGTGAGAAGACCGCCCTCAAGCTCATCTCGGAATTCGGCTCTCTGGACGGCATTTATGAGCAGCTGGAGACCGCCAAGCACACCCCCTCGGTACGCAAAAAGCTCACTGAAGGCAAGGATAGTGCGTATCTCTCCCAAACTCTGGCAAGAATCTACCGCGAGGTGCCCTTGGGGCTGACCTTGGAGGATGTGCGGACGAATCCCATGGACAAGGCTCGCGCCCGTGAGCTGTTCATTCGGTACGAATTTTCGGGCTTCATCAAGCGGTTCGGGATCACCGAGGAGACCATGTCGGTACAGCCTACCCTCTTTGACGCGATCGAAACGGCAGAGAGCGGACAGTCGGGGACGCCTGTCCCTACAGATGCGGTTTTCACTCCCGCCGCATCCGTGGAGGAATCCTCCGCGGCGATCACCCCCGCTGACCTCGTGAGCATCCCCCGTGGCCGCTACGCCGTCGCCTATGAGGATGGGGTGCTGACCCTGTGCAGAGAAGGGAAGTTCTACACCTGCCCCGCCGAGGACACCGCCGCCGTGACGGCGTTTCTGACCGCCGAGGGGAACACCTTTGTCACCCACGACGCAAAGAATCTCTACCACAGATTCCACGCCGACGGCATTTCCTTCGCCGCCGTAGATTTCGATATCATGCTGGCGGCCTACGCCCTCAACTCGGGCATGGGCAACTTCGATCTTGACCGCATCGCGGTGACCTATTTGGGGCAGACGCCCCCCGCCGAGGCCATCCGTTGCTTTGAGCCTCTCTGCGACACCCTCACCGCCGAGCTGGAAAAGACGGCGCAGATGAGTGTGTTCCGCGACATGGAAATGCCCCTCGCCGCCGTGCTGTTCGACATGGAACGCATCGGATTTAAGGTGGACCGCGACTCCATTTACAAGTACGGCCTTGTGCTGGACACCTACGCCGCCGACCTGGAGACCCGCATCTTCACCTACTCGGGCAAGCCCTTCAACATCAATTCCCCCAAGCAGCTGGGGGAGATCCTGTTTGAGACTCTCATGCTCCCTACGGACAAGAAGACCAAGACGGGCTACTCCACCTCCGCCGAGGTGCTGGAAAAGCTGAAAAAGTATCACCCCATCATTGAGGATATTCTGGAATACCGCCAGGTCACCAAGCTCAAATCCACTTACGTGGACGGGCTTCTCAAGGTGGCCGACGAGGCGGGTCTGGTGCATACCACCTTCAAGCAGACGGGCACCGCCACGGGACGGCTGTCCTCCGCCGAGCCCAACCTGCAAAACATTCCCATCCGCACCGAGCTGGGCAGGGAACTGCGGAAATTCTTCATCCCCACCGGTTCCGATCGCGTTCTCATCGACGCCGACTACTCTCAGATCGAGTTGAGACTTTTGGCCGACATCGCGGGGGACACCGCCATGCGGGAGGCCTTTGTATCCGGCTTTGACATCCACACCGACACCGCATCCCGCGTCTTCGGGGTGGATAAGGATCACGTCACCGTAGAACTTCGTAAGAAGGCCAAGGCCATCAATTTCGGCATCATGTACGGTATGGGCGAGCATTCTCTCTCCGAGGATCTGCATATTTCCCGCGCCGAGGCCAAATCCTATATTGACAGCTACCTCTCCAGCTACCCCGATATCAACCGCTACCTGGACGAGGTCATCAAAACTGCCTACGAGCAGGGCTTCGTCACCACCAAGCTGGGCCGCCGCCGCTTCATTCCCGAACTGGCTGAGTCCAACAAGATGCGCAAGAAATTCGGTGAGCGCGTGGCCATGAACTCCCCCATCCAAGGCACCGCCGCCGACATTATGAAGATCGCCATGATCCGCGTCCACGATCGGCTCGCAAAGAGCGGTCTGGATGCCAAGCTCATCCTCCAAGTCCACGACGAGCTGATCCTGGAAGCCTCCCGCGCTGACGCCGAGGCGGCTATGGCTCTCCTCTGCGAGGAGATGGAGAATGCCGTGAAGCTTTCCGTGCCCCTGGACGTGGAAGCCCATATCGGACAGAATTGGTTTGAGGCGCACTGATGAATGAATGCAAAATGCAAAATGCAAAATGCAAAATGAATGAAGTCTTTCGCTGAGGCGAAAGACTGATGTATGGTAATCGTTCGCAAACTGACACCCGAAAACAAACCCTCCACGAAAAGGCATTACCGAAAACGCTGCCCCCTGTTCCCTCGTTCCTCCAATTTTGCATTTTGCATTTTGCATTTTGCATTTGAGGAGAGTTCTCCCTATTCTGATTTCATCCAAGAAAGAAGGTATTCCCCATGTCCCGTTCCTCCGGCGTTCTTATGCACGTCACCTCCCTCCCCGGGAGCGATTCCATCGGTTGCTTCGGTAGAGAAGCCCGTGATTTCATTGATTTTCTGGCCGACAGCGGTTTTACCTGGTGGCAGGTTCTGCCCTTCACCATGGCCGACGACTGCAATTCCCCCTACAAGTCCTACTCTGCCTTTGGCGGCAACCCCTATCTGGTGGATCTCCGAATCTTAGCCGACGAGGGCTACCTGACTCCCGCCGAGCTGGACAGCGTGCGCGAGTCCACTCCCTACGCCTGTGAGTTTGAGCATTTGGCAGAGACGCGCCTGCCCATCCTGCGCCTGGCCGCCTCCCGCGCCGGCGAGGCTGACCGCGCCGAGATCGCTAAGTTTGCCGCCGAGAACCCTTACCTGGAGCAGTTCTGCGAGTTCATGGCCCGCCGCGCCGCGGGTGGGGATACCCCTTGGTATGAGTGGACGTCGGATGCGATTGACGAAGCCGAGCATTTTGCTTGGCAGTTTATCCAGTACCACTTCATGAAGCAATGGAGTGCTGTCCGCGCCTACGCCAACGAAAAGGGCATCCGTATCATGGGTGACATTCCCATCTACGTGGCCTACGACTCCTGCGACGTCTGGGCGAACCGCGAACAGTTCCAGCTGGACGAGGACGGTAAGCCCACCGCCGTGGCAGGCTGTCCCCCCGACTACTTTGCCGAGGACGGCCAGCTCTGGGGCAATCCCCTCTATGCCTGGGACAAAATGGCCGCCGATGGCTTTGCCTGGTGGTCTGCCCGCATGACCCACATGCTCACCCTCTTTGACGGCGTCCGTATCGACCACTTCCGCGGGCTGGAGGCCTACTGGAGCATCCCAGCCGATGCCGCCACCGCCAAGGAAGGCCACTGGGAGCCCGGCCCCCGCGAGGCCTTCGTGGAGATGCTGTACCGCGTGGTGGATGCCGCTGAAGCCAAGACGGGTACTCGTCCCTTGATCGTGGCCGAGGATCTGGGCGAATCCACGCCGGAGCTGGAGAAGTTCGTTCGCGACAGCGGATTCCCCGGTATGCGAGTGCTGCAGTTCGCCTTTGACGGCGATCCTGTCAATGTCCATCTGCCCCACAACTTCGTACAGAACACCGTGGCCTACACGGGCACCCACGACAACAACACCCTTCTGGGCTATATCTGGGAGGCTGACGAGGCCACTCGCCGCCGTACCCTGGACTACTGCGGCTTTACCGCCGAGGATTGGAACACCCCCGCAAGCTACGAGGCGGTCATCCGTACCCTTCTGCGCTCCACCGCCGACCTGGCCATCCTGCCCATCCAGGACGTGCTGGGCTTTGGCGCCGATTGCCGCATGAACATCCCCGGCCAGCCCGAGGGCAACTGGCGCTACCGCGTCACTTCCGAGCAGATCGCTACCATCGACCGCGAAAAGTACCGCCGTATGAACGCGCTGTACGGGCGATAACAGAAAAGAGCACGAGATTTTTGTCTCGTGCTCTTTTGCGCTGGGGAATTGGGGATTGTCGGGGAGTGCAAGTGGGCGTTAACCCCTTGACCCCCACTTAAAACCTTCTTAAAAGAAGGGTTTAAGAATCCCAAGAACCTTCAAAAAGATATGTTTATCAATGATTTTTGAAAGTTCTTGAAGGGGGGTATGGGGGAAAACTTCTTGAAAGAAGTTTTCCCCCCTACCCCCCTTCAAGAACTTTTAAAAATCAATGATTAACATATTTTTTTTTAGGTTCTTGGGATTTTTTAAACCCTTTTTT
>JAZRFR010000023.1:0-2635 GCA_045643785.1 Eubacteriales bacterium
CAGAGGGAAACTTCTTTCAAGAAGTTTCCCTTTGGCGTTCTCCCGCTCCCCCACAAACCCAAATTTAAATCTCCGATTGTAAAAACCTCCGTTTCGGGAAACACTATAAGAATCAAACAAAGGACAAAGCCTATGACCATCCACATCCCCGCCGAATACGACGGACGGCTTCTTCGCTCCTACCTGAAGCTGACCTTGGGGCTCTCCACCGCCGTGCTGGCGAAACTGAAAAACCACGAGCGCGGCATCCTCGTCAACGGTGAGCGGGTCACGGTGCGCTACGTCCTCCGCGCGGGGGATATTCTGGAGATCCAGGATCGGGACACCCCCGAAACCGCCACGGAACACGTCATCCCCTGCGAGCTTCCCCTCTCGGTTCTCTACGAGGACGACCACATCATCGCCCTCAATAAGCCGCCCCATATGCCGACCCATCCCTCCCACGGCCACCTCTGCGACACCCTGGCCAACGCTCTGGCCTTCCGCTACGCCGAGGCTGACGAGCCCTTCGTCTTCCGTCCCTTGGGGCGGCTGGATCGCAACACCAGCGGCGTGGTGGTGGCGGGCAAGACCCGCGCCGCCTCGGGATGCCTGGGACGCGCTCTGAAGCACGGCGAGGTAACCAAGCGGTATCTGGCCATCCTGGTCGGTGAAATGCCCGACGACGGCCTCCTGCACGCCCTGGAAGCCCCCCTCTACCACCCCGCCACGGGTGGAATCAAGCGGGCGGTGGGAGACCCCGAAGCCGACGGCGCGGTGTACGCCAAAACGCTGTACCGTGTGCTGGCTGTGGGAAACGGTCACACGCTGGTTCTCTGCCAACCCGTGACGGGGCGCACCCACCAGCTTCGGGTGCATTTTTCCCATCTGGGATTCCCCATTCTGGGGGACGACATATACGGCGAATCCTCTCCGCTGATCGAACGGCATGCCCTCCACGCCCTGTCGTTGTCCTTCCCTATGCCCTTTGCCCGCATGCGGGAGGACGTGGCAGAGGATGCCCTGCCCCTTGTGGGGCTTGACCCGACGCTCCCCTTGAATCACCCTACCCCCCACGGCTACCTCCACACCTGGGCGCCCGTGCCCGCGGATATGGCACGGGTCATAGCCGAGCTTTTCCCCACCGAAACCCTTCCCGCCATCCTGCCCACCGTCGCCGCACTAACCACCCTTGATCTCACCGAAGCCTAACCCCATTCCCCACCGAAAGGACGTATGCATTCGCATGAAAAAGCCCTTCACGAAAAAGAATAAAGAGCCATCAACACCTTCCCCTGAAACGGCGCCCAAGCCCTGTATTTCGGCCAAGGCGTACGCCGCCCTGCCCCCCGACGAGCAGGCACACTACCGCGCCGTAGATTCCAAATACGAGCGCCTGCCCCTGATCTGTTGGATCCTCTACGGGCTGGCCGCCGTCTGCGTGATCCTGTACGTGATCATGACCTACAGCGTTCCCTTTGCCGATTGGTTCAACGGGACGGTGAGCGCCGCTCTGCGTACCGTTTTCGCCGCCCTGACCTCCTGGATCCCCTTCTCGGTGGGCGAGCTGGTCATCTGGATGATTCCGCTTCTACTGTTTCTGATCCTCCGCCACGCCATTCGCCGCCGCTGTGACACCTGGCGCACCGCCATGGTCTACGTGGGCATTCTGCTGTCGGTGGTGATGACTCTGTTTTCGGTGTTTGTTCTGAACTTCGCCGCGGGGTATCGGGGCAGACCCTTGGATCAAAAGCTGGAGCTGGATCGGGAAAAGGTGTCCGCAGAGGAGCTTTACGATACCGCCGCGATCCTCGTCGACGCCATTAATCGCGAGACGGATGAAATTGATTTCTATAAGGACGATTTCTCCATCATGCCCTACTCCATGGACGACATGAACCGCAAGCTGGCGGACGCCTACGAGGTCTTTGCCGCCGAGCATGACTTCATCTCCCACACCCCCAGCCGTGTCAAACCCGTCCTGGTGAGCGAGGTCATGTCCTATATGCACATCACGGGGGTTTACTCCTTCTTTACGGGAGAGGCCAACATCAACGTGAATTTCCCCGACTACACCATTCCCTACACCGCCGCCCACGAGCTGGCACACCAGCGCGGCGTCGCCCGTGAGGACGAGGCTAACTTTGTGGCCTTCCTGGTCTGCATCGGCTCCGATGATCCCTATATCCGCTACTGCGGCTATCTCAATGCCTACGAGTACGTAGCCAACGCGCTGTGGAAGGCCGACAAGGAGCTGTACTACAAGGCGGTGGCCCACCTCAATGACGAGGTCAAGGCCGAGATGACCGCTTACAACCGCTTCTACGACAAGTACAAGGAATCCACCGTCAGCCAGGTGTCGGGTACCATCAACAATTCCTACCTGCAAAGTCAGGGCACGCCGGGTACCAAAAGCTACGGCATGGTAGTGGATCTGACAGTGGCGTACTATAAGAATACGGGGAAATAACCTCGTATATTTAAATCGCAGTTTGTAGGGGAGCGGGAGAGCGCCCGGGGAAAAACTTCTTGAAAGAAGTTTTTCCCCAGACCCCTTTTCAAGAACTTTCAAAAAATATGATTTAATAACCCTTTTTGAAAGTTTTAGGAGGTCTTGGAACCCTTTTTCAAAAGGGTTCCAAGTGGGGGTCCAGGG
>JAZRFR010000024.1:0-30231 GCA_045643785.1 Eubacteriales bacterium
AGAATCCCCGCACCCGTCAAGGCGTTGAGCAGGGTAGACTTGCCCGCGTTGGTGTAGCCCACAATGGCTACGCGGGGGAGTCCCGAGCGGTCGCGGGAGGCGCGCATGGTGCGGCGGTTCTTCTCCACCACCTCCAGCTCGGCCTTGAGGGCGTCGATGCGGCGCTTCATGTGACGGCGGTCGCGTTCCAGCTTGGACTCACCGGGGCCGCGAGTGCCGATACCGCCGCCCAGACGGGACATTTCGGTACCGTGACCCGTAAGTCTCGGGGCGGTGTACTGAAGCTGTGCCAGCTCCACCTGCAGCTTACCCTCGGAGGTAACGGCATGGAGGGCGAAAATGTCCAGAATGAGCATGGATCGGTCGATGACGCGCAGCTCCATTTTACTGTCGCCGCCGCGGATGTCATCCTCCAGGTTACGAATCTGGACGGGGGTCAGGTCGCAGTCAAAGACTACAAGACCAATTTCGTTGTTTCGGCAAAGCTCGGCCAGCTCCTGCACCTTACCCGAGCCAATGAGGGTACGGGGATCGGGAGTGGACTTATTCTGCACCACGCGGGCAAAAACCTCGCCGCCGGCGGTGTCCAAGAGGCGCGCCAGCTCGTCGAGGCTGACTTCCACTTCATCAGCCGTATCGCCTTGCATAACGACGCCCACGAGGATGGCTTGAATCGGCGAGGCGGCATCGCTTGCGATGCGCTCCTCGCGGGTCATGAAGGTGTTTTTATTTTCGGACATAGTTTATATACTCCTTTCGGATAGGGGGATTATGAGCGATATGCCCTGGGGGCGCGATATGCCTAACGGCACGAGATGCCCTGCGGGCGTCATAGGAGCCTGTGGGCGCGTGAATAATAAAAGGACAGGCCGCCTTGTGGCACACCTGTCCTTTTATGGGTTGACAATCTACGCTACTCCCGCGAAATAGCAACCTATCCCGCAAGGCGCCAAGAAGAATTACTTTCTGACAGCAGCCAGTCTCTTCTTGAACTTGTCCACACGACCGCCTGCATCGACAAACTTCTGCTTGCCGGTGTAGAAGGGGTGGCACTTGGAGCAGATTTCAACACGCATCTCGCTACCCTTGGTAGAACGAGAGACGACAGTCTCGCCGCAAGCGCACTTGATAACGCACTCAACGTACTCGGGATGGATTCCGTTCTTCATTTTCATTTACCTCTCACTTGGAATTTCCCCATATGCTTTGACATGGGGTACAAAAGCCTATATATTATAGCATACTTTCCTTTGAATTGCAAGGGGTTTTTGAAATTTTTGTTTGGAATTTTTCACAAAAAATCCATGTCATCCTTTTGGCATTGGGGAAATTCCATCAAAACGCCTATCCCCCCATACCGCCGATACAGCTACGGCGCCTCCTTCTCGGCTATGTAGAGAATGTGATTCATCCCGGTATAGGGATCGGAAATGTAGCGGATGACCAGATACTGTCCCTCGCGCGTAACCACACCGCCATGCTGTGCCTCCCTGCGATAACCATGCAGAGTGGCATCCCCTTGTGAATAGACAAACTCCACACCGTCGATCTCAAAACAATCCCCACCTTTATCGGGGAATCGTACCGTAGCAAGGTTTTGCACATGGCCCTCCACCGTGAGATAATCGCCGTTCTCGTATCGCTCCTTCAGGTAAAGAAAGTCCGAAATGTGAGATACGCTTATCAAAATGAACAGCACACCGCAAAAGATCGCCACACCTCGCAAAAACCATTTAACCGCAGGGGTGCGAGTCAGATCGCGGCGGACGGAAGAGTTCAGATCTCTTGCCGCGGCAGAGCCGGTATGCGTCATTCTGCAGGACACAAGCCAAAACCCTATCCCCACCAAAAAGGGAATGAGTATAACAGGCAAGTCTTCCCAGTGAAAATGCAATTCATACAAAACAGTCTCCACCGTTGCTTCTCCTTTCAAGTCCTCTCACCCATATAAACACGTTCCGCGTCCCGAATATGACGCGTTTCTGTGTTTTTCTTTTCCAGTATACCACCAAATCCCCTTTTTGTCAAGTTTTCCTTGACATTCCTTCCCTACCGTGCTATAATGGAGACAACGAAAAGCAACCAACGGAGGATTGATTCCATGACCCAACAGCCGACTCCCGTGCGCGCCTCGGATAAGCTTGTTCCCCTCGGTGTTCTGGGGGCGTTTCTCTTCGCTCTGGTGGGCGGCGTGGTGTACTACGTGCTGTGGAGCCTGAACATCATTGCAGCGCTCAGCGGCATCATCTGCGTCATCTGCGCCATCAAGGGCTACGAGATCTTTGCGCGGGGCAGCAGTAAATCGGGCATCACGGCGGCGGTGATCGTATCCGCCATCGTCATGATCCTGGCGTGGTACTACTGCTTCTGCACCGATATGCAGGCGTATTATCAAGCCCTCTATGAGGAAGAAAAGATCACCGAAGCCTTCACCCTCGGGGAATGCCTCGTCCTGGGTGTATACGAGATTCCCGCCAACCTTGGGTACGTGGTGGATCTCATCCTCAGCCTGGCCATGGGCGGCGTAGGCTGTTGGGGATACGTCACCTACGCTCTCCGCCGTCAGGAGGCCATGGCAGAACGGCAGGCGGAGCAAAACCGCACCATGGAGCTGGCGCGGATGCAGGCCGAGCAGGCCGAACGGGCTCAGCGGGCCGAGCAAGCTCGGCAGGCCGAGCAGGCTACCGCGCAGAACGAGCCCTCCGATAACGACACGTGATCGCATATACCCAAACATCCACCCGCGCCGCGGGTGGATGTTTTTTCATACCGTGATACCACACGGCGCAGAAGGCGCGGTGCGGTACGCGGTGCAGTGCGTGGCGCAGAATGCGCGGCGCGGTACGCGGCGTAGAATGCGTGGTGCGGTACGCGGCGCATCCTGCGCGGCGCGGCACGCGGCGCATTCTGCGCGCTTCACGCAATCATATCCTCAAAGGAAACGTCGTACCCAAAGCCGTTCCGTTCGGAGATGGGACGCCAGTAGGTGTAGAGGAAGTAGTCTGTTTCCATGTCGCTGTAGTGGCCGTTGACGGCGATGTAGTAGGTGCCGGGAGCCAACGTAGCGCGAGCGGCGTAAACGGTACCGCCCTCATAAGGGACCTCCTCCCAGGTCAGCTCCACGGTGGTATTGGCGGCAGGGATCAGCACGGGCAGGTAAAAGTCCGGCGTGTCCGCGAAAAACGCCAGGCTGAAATCCGCCGATTCCTTCCCCGTGATCTCGAATACGTAGTAGTCGGGGTCGTCCTTTTTCACCGTCCCACGGAAGGTGAGCCCCGCGCTCTCCATAGCATCCGCCACCTTCATGGTGTTGTTGTTCTCCATTTCCCGCTTCTCCTCCTCGAACCACTTGAGCCGATAGTACTCGGTGTCGTCAAAGAACTCGGAAACGGGGCGGTTATAGGTCATGTCCAGGTGCGCCGCTTCCCCGATATAAGTGGCGGTATGGAGGGAATCTCCCTCCGCAACACCCCGCGTGACGATGCCGATCACCTGCCCGCGGGCATTGAGGATGGGCGCGCCGCTGTTCCGAAGGGAGACCGAACCGGTATAACGGAACTCCTGAATGCGGACTCCGCCGACCGCCGTCTCCAAAAGCTTCGACGCCACGACACCCGAGGAGAATACGCCGCTTCCCCCGCCGTGGGTACTGCCAAAGGTGTACACCGTCTCGCCGGGGGCAACGCCCTCGGTCTCCAACGTCAAGTAGGGCGTCTCGCGGGAGGTACCGATGCGAATCACGGCAATGTCGCGGTTCTTATCAAAGGCAACCACGTCCACCGCCTCGTACACCGCCGAGTCGGGCATGGTGATCTTGATGCGGGTGGCGCCATCGATGACGTGATAGGCCGTCATGATCAGGCCATTGGGATCCATGAAGAAGCCCGAGCCCTTGCAAAGGGATGCATCGGCGCGGAAGGCTTCCACGGTGACGGTACAAGCCTCAGCCAAAGCATAGATCTCCTGAGAGGTCTGCACGGACAGGCGCTCATGCACCACGCTCATCCACTCGGCCTCGGAGCCGGTATAGCCGTACTGCTCGCAGTAGATCTCGTAGGCAGATTTGCCGGGAGCGCCGGGCTCGCCCCGATCACCCTGCTCACCGCGAGGGCCTTGTTCGCCGGGGATCCCCTGGATGCCTTGTTCCCCCTGCGCGCCGGATTCACCGGGCTCGCCGCGGAGTCCTTGCTCACCGGGACGCCCCTGCTCGCCCGCAGAGCCCGCCGTATCCCGCGGATTCATGGTCAGACCGCAAAACACCACGAACAGCGCCATGAGCGCCACCAGCGTACCGCACAGGACGGCCATTTTTCCAAAGCGTCCACGGGATGCGGGCGGGGGAGCAAAAGCGGCGTCCGTGCCCGCCTGTTGGGGGATGACGCGGGGATAGGATGTGGACGGCGCGGCGTTTCGGGCGGATACGGCGGCGTTCTCGGCCTGCTTGTCGTCGGTCGCTTCAGCGCTGAATTCGGCGGCCGTCTCGGCGGCCGGAACGGCGGCCGTCTCGGCGGCCGTCTCGGCGGCGGTCATTTCTTCTGCGCCCTTTTCCTGTTCCATTTTGGTTTCTTCTTCGGGTTTCATGTTTTTTTCCTCCTGTATGTTCAAATTCCAAGCGTCACGTTTTTTGTCCGTTCTCGCTTTTGTGAAACCATTATAACAGGATTATGACGAGAAAATCCCCGCTTTCTGTCAGCAGGAAGAAAAAATCCATCGACAAAAGAAAGGCGGATCAGAGAAAGAGCGACTTACCCTCCCACCAAAAAACCAAATCCCCGGGCAACGGGCACTCATCGACAAATTGCGTATGACCGCCAAGCCACTCCTAAAGAAAGCGGGTGTCTCAAACCAATCATTTGAGACACCCGCCAGAGATTACTTTGGCTGAATCGGCGTGCAGTTTTGCTCGCAGAAGCACTCATAGCACACATTCTTTTCGGTCTTTCCAAAAAAGTCTTCAAACTCAACAAACAGCACGTATGTTTTTTTCGTACCGCACACACCGCATTTGCCAACCGTGGCACCCTGCGCCTTCTGGGCATTGTTCCAAAGATCTGCCTTGGGCATGTCCGTGCTGAGCATCGCGGCGGCTGTCTCCCCTTGCTGATCCTGAGTCGAAGAGGATTTGGATTCTTTCAAGGATTCAAAATCAGGAATGCCTTGAACCACCGACGTACCGTATTTCAATTCCTCAATCCGATCTGTGACATAGTGATACACAGCCTCCATCAATTCGTTGGTAATGCCGTTTTTCCCGTGTTCAAAGGTAAATGTACCTTCCGAGAACATGTTATCGCTTTTGTTGTTCATTTGCATAGAGGGGGTTTCAAACTGCAAATACCCAATCATACCGCCCGATTTTTTGAATTGAACGCCAACCACGTCAATCAGATACAGGGTTTTCTCTCCGTCCGTAAAGTTCCCCGTTAAAAAACTTCCGGCTGTCTTTTGGGTTATGATCACACATTTGGTATCATACAACCGCAATGTCCGACCGCGAACACCTTCCAATTCACAAATAAAGTTTGCCATATTATGCCTCCTGATTCTTTGTTCTGTATTCCATAAGCCGAAAAAGTCATCCGGCACAGAGTCATTCAACCCTGAAAACCCGTCCTTCCCGTCTGGCGGGCGCTTGGGGTTCTTCCCCGTCGGTGTAGCCCAGGATGCAGTTGCCGATGCCCTCGTAGTCACCGGTCAGCCCCAGAGATGCCAGCCGTTCCTTCCATTCGGGCTGGTCAAAGGTCTCGCCCGCGCGGTGGATCCAACAGCTTCCCACGCCCAGAGCGTGAGCCGCCAGCATGAGGTTGCCCATAACCAGAGCGCCGTCGTGGATATGGGTTCTTCTTCCCTTTTCGGCCAGCACCACCAGCACCACGGGCGCGCCGTAGAAGGGGTCGCGGTCAGCGCCCATAACGGCGGCGTTGTCGCGGGACAGGCGGTCGCGGGTGGCCTTGTCGGTGATGGCGATAATGACGGTGTTCTGGGTGTTCATGCCGCTGGGGGCGTAGAGACCTGCCTCGATAATTTGGTCAATGGTCTCGCGGGGGAGCATATCGGGCTTGAAAGCGCGGATGGAGCGGCGGGTGAGGATGGTTTCGATGGTTGGGTTCATGGGGATCTCCTTTCTGTTTTGATTGATTATACTGTAACAAAAAAATGGGAAACTGTCAAGATGAAAAGGCAAACATAGTGTAGCGAGAAGAATCAATGCGAGGTGAATTTCATCTCGCTTTTAGAATAATTTCTCAAGATGATTGAACATACAACAAAACTTACTATCAATCGCCATATCCAAATGGTAATGGCCAAAAATCCATTTGTCGAACATGGTTTTATTCTTTATTTCTTCAAAGAATTCAGTAAGAATATCTTGACTATCATTTGAGGAAATCTCTTTTTGCACAGACGACGGTGCACAGTGCGTTATTATGTAGTCAACGATCCACCCGTTTGATTCAAGATTCGAAATTGCCGTTTCAAGCTCTCGATCTGATGGCAATTCTTCTTCCCACCAGTTTTTGTCTTTTATACGATACTCTTTATCGTGAGAACTTGCTCCCCCAAATGTAAAAATACGTTTACCATCTATTTCATATATTTGCCCTCTCATCAAATGATAAATACCATTTGATATTTTGTGAGCTTTTCCGTTGGCAAAATCAACAATTTCAAATTCGTTCAATAAATGAAAATTCTCGTGATTTCCATCAATAAAAAGAGTCGTGAAATTTTTTTGTTCAAGCCACTTTCTCCAATACATTTCTTCACTATCATTATTCCACACACCGCCAAAATCACCGCAGATAATTAAGAAATCGTCTTTTGATAAATTCTTTTGATCGGGAAACCGCTTTGAATTCAGCTTTGTGATATCTACCGGTATATGCGTGTCTCCGGTTATGTAAACCATAATTTCACCACCTTTATTTCATTATACCACATCCTTTCAGAAAAGTAAATCCCCACAGTATAATTTTCTTGGAACGACAAATACTAACATCACAATCGAATTGTGTAGGGCGGGGGCTTGCTCCCGCCGACTAATTCCGATAAAAATCAACGAACGGCGGAGCAAGCCTCCGCCCTACAATCGTATTTGCAAAAAGGAGATTATATATATGAAAGCTACCGGAATCGTTCGCCGAATCGACGACCTCGGCAGAGTCGTGATCCCCAAGGAAATCCGCCGCACCATGCGTATCCGCGAGGGGGACCCGCTGGAAATTTATACCGACCGTGAGGGGGAGGTCATCTTCAAGAAGTACTCCCCCATCGGGGAATTGACTGCCTTTGCGGGGCAGTACGCCGAGACCCTCCACAAAACCTGCGGTCTGGCCGTCGCCATCTGCGACCGCGACACCGTCATCGCCTGCGCGGGGATCTCCAAGCGGGAATACGCCGACAAGCCCTTATCCGAGGCGCTGGAGCACATTATGGAAAATCGCTCCTTCTACGCCAATAACGGCGACTCGGAATACAAAAACATCATCCGCGACGGCGGCAGCCACGCGGTAAGCTGCGCCATGCCCATCCTCAGTGAGGGAGACATCGTGGGTTGCGTGGTGTCCGCCAAGGCCTTGGAGGGCGACAGCTCCGACCGCCTCGCCTTCGACATCGAGGCCAAACTCATCCAAACCGCCGCCAACTTCCTCGGAAGACAGCTGGAGACGTAAGAAAGAAAAAAGCGCAGGTGAGAAACCTCTTGAAAGAAGTTTCTCCCCCGCACCCCTTTTCAAGAACTTTGAAAAAAGAGCCACCCGATGATCGGGTGGCTCTTTTGAGTTTTTTCTTGGAGCTATTCTCCAAAGATATGGAATTATTCTGCGGTCAGACCCGAGCGCTCGATACCCTGAACCAGGAAGTTCTGGCCAAAGCAGTAGAGGATCACCAGGGGTGCAATGATACAGAGACCGCAAGTATTACGGATCGCCGTATAGTACATATTCTGACCTGCATAGTCGGTCTTCAGGGAAGTGGGGATCTCTACGACGTCGGGCATCAGAACGATCTTGTTCGTGGTGAAGAAGAGCTCTGTGTAGAAGTCGTCGGTCCACTGCCAGCAGAAGGCGAACAGGAATACGGTCACCATCATGGGAATGGACAGGGGGAGAATGATGGTGAAGAAGGTGCGGAACACGCCGGAACCGTCGATGTACGCGGACTCCTCCAGTGCATCCGGCACGCCGGTGAAGAACTGACGGAGCATGAAGATGTACAGACCGTTCTTGAAGGCAAGACCGGTAGCCGACAGGATCATGAGGGGCGCGTAGGTGTTGGTCAGAGGCAGACCGTGATCGGGCAGATCAATGATCTGGATACCGGCCAGCAGCTCGTTGAAGCTCTCAGGCATGAAGCCGATGGAAGCGCCGCCGCTGAGGAAGGACAGGATGCCCAGCACGTCGAAGTAGCGGAAGCCCATGAACATAGACAGCTGCAGGGTACCGTGGGGCACGATCATGGTCAGGATCACCGCCATCATCACCAGTCCGTTACCCTTGAAGCGGAACTTAGCCAGACCGTAGCCGATGAGACAGCAGATGAAGGTCTGGATCAGCGCGCCGAAGAAGGAGATCAGGAAGGTATTACCGAACGCCTCCCAGTAGTCCAGCTCGAAGAGCACGGCCTTGTAGATATCCAGGGTGAAGTTCTTGGGGATCAGACGAACGGTTACGTCCACGAAATCCTCAGGAGCCATGAAGGAACCTGCGATCTTGGAAATGAAGGGGAACAGAACCACGTAGGAGATACCGACCAGCAGAACCAGGCGGAAGATCATCCACGCCACCTTCTGGAAGAAGTAGAGGTTCAGGAATTTCGCCTTCAGTCTCTCCTTCAGGGGGGTGCGGTCGAATTCAACTCGGATCTTGTTCTTGGATTCTTTCGTGATCTTGGGTGTATTTTGCATATTCGTATCCATTTCTATACCTCCTTAATCACGTTTTTGGTAGAACACGAAGGCCGAGAAGATACCAACGGCCGCGGCCAGAATCAACATAACGATGAGGAAGTACATCCAAGCCATGGCGGAGGACAGAACCTGACCGTCTGCGCCCTGATATACGCTGTTGATGTAGTTCATGACCGAGTTAGAGTTACTGGTAAAGGAGTCGATGATGGTGTAGACACCGTTAACCAGGATCATGGGGCTGATCATGGGGAAGGTGATCTTCCAGAAAGTCTCCCATGCGGTACAACCGTCAATGCGGCAGGCCTCATAGATAGCGGGAGAAATGGACTGCAGACCGGCCAGGAAGATCAGCATCTGGACACCGGAACGGTTCACGATGTCGTAGATCTCGTTGATCATCTTGGCAACGATCTCAACCAGCTCCTGACCGACCTTCATGGAGGAGAACAGTCTTTCGATATCCATAACGGATACGATTTCGCTGGCGGCGCTGGAGCTCGATCCGTCGATGCTCTCGCTGCCTTCCATCATGGTACCCAGGATGTTACCGGCCTCGATGCCTTCCATCAGACCGGTGGACAGGATAACGGGGATAAAGAAGATTGCGCGGAACACGGCACGGCCTGCCATTTTCTGGTTCAGCAGGACGGCCATGAACAGGGAGAAGATCAGAATTGCGGGGATGTCGAAGAGGAGCTCCGTCAGACCCGTTACAAGGGTCTGAACGAAGTCGGGGTCCTCAAACAGAGCGTCACTGTAGTTCTTGAGTCCTACGAACTCCAGCGTAAAGCCACCACCGGTCACGATATTGAGGCTGTGGAAGCTCATGTAGATGGAATTCCAGATAATAGGAAGGTACACGAGAACGAAACCAATGACGAAGGGCAGAACGAACACCCAGCCGGCGCGAGCCTTTTTCTTATCCAAGGAAGCAATCTTGCGCTTCTTGGTAGTCTTAGGCGCGCTGACCGTCTGCAGATTCTTCGTTTCAGTGGTCATAGAATTGTTACCTCTCTTTCTTTCGTGATCCGCTTAGTGCATCACGATCACATAACCATATGCGGGAATGGTATATGTGACGCCCTCATACACGACGCTCACCGAGAAGTTGTTGTAGTTCAGGATGAAGGACTTGTATGCGGAATAACTGCCGTCAGCGTTCTTATCACCGTAGGTAACAGAGACGATACGACCGTCATCGGACAGGTAGCGGGAAGCCTCTTCCTCTTCTTCCTCAGTGCCAAGAATACCGGTGTTACCGCCACCGATGTATCTGTCGATATCCTCGGCGGTCATGTCGGTCTTAGCGGTTACGAAGAAGTACATGAGGGACTTCAGGTCGCTTGCTGCATCGTACAGGGTAGTGCCATACACCTCGGAAACGTGGAAGGCAGGCAGCTTGGAGGCGTTCAGACGAGCCAGAACGGCGACGTAGTAAGCGTGCTCCAGGTAAGCTCTTGCCTCGGGACGCAGAGTCTCACGCTCCTCTTCCGTAGCAAACAGAGCATTGATCAGAGCGCTTACCAGCTCGTCAGCGATCTCGTTTATCTCGTCCTCGGTCAGGAAGGAGGACAGCGCGTAGTTGGGCAGTTCGCCTCTCTTGGCATCAGATCTGGCTTCGGCGATCAGGAGCGGGATACGATCCTTGAAGTCGTTGTCCAGGATCTTGAGCGCATTGGTGACCTTACCGCTGCCACCCTGGATAGAGAGCGAAGGAGCCTTATCGAGCTTGTTGCCCTCAAAGCTGTTCAGCAGCAGGTAGCAGTAGTACGCCAGAATGTCGCTTTCGTTGCTGTTCTTACCCTCGGCAACGTGGGTCACCTTGGCAGCGACGGAAGCAGCAAAGTCATTCACGGAATCCTCGGGGTTAGCCAGGGACTGCATGATGGCGTCGTAGAGCTCATAGATGGTATGGTTTTTGGGCAGGCCTGCCAGAATCTCAGCGTTCTTCTCAGCGACCTTGGCGCGGATAGCGGCATCCATCTCTGCCATCTGTGCGTCGTAGTAGTAGTTGTCGATCTCATCCACGGTCTGATCCTTCAGAAGAACCAGCACGTTGTAGCACACGTACTCGCGTACTTCGGCGGTTGCATCGTACTCGCTATCGTATTTTGCGTAGAGAGCAATGATGTCGTTGATGACTGCCTCGACGTCAGCCTTGGTGGAATCAGCCGTCAGGTCTGCTGCCGTCAGGATCTCAGTAGCCTCCGTACGCAGGTTGTGCTTAACCTTCTCTTCTCCGACGGTCTCCTCATAAGAGAGATTCTGGAGAGTAGGAGCCTTCGCACCGTTCAATACGGACGTAGCGTACATCTGGGCGTAGTTCTTGTTCAGCTTAGCCAGAACGTCACGGTAAGCGCCCTTCACAGAATCGTTGATGCTGTTCAGAGCGGCCTTCAGGTCGTCATCAGTCTGCAGGTTGTTGAAGTACGTGTAGAACTTGGTTGCAGTATCGATCTCGCCGTATGCGTTGACACGCAGGCCGACCAGCATCTCAAGGCTGCTGTTGGTCTTGTAGGAAACAGTCTGGATGTAGAGCTTGGTATCAATACCGGGATCGATGAGGGACAGAACAGCCTTGTAGTATACGCTCTCGATGTAGTTTCGGAGATCGGTTCTCAGATTATCGGGGGTTGCATACTCAACGGGGTTGGTGGGCTTAGGATTCTTCTCGGTACGAGTGTTCTCCTCGATGATCTTAACGGCCTTGTCGATCAGGGCGTTCATCTGGTCCTCGGTGAAGATCAGATCCAGATCGTACTTACCGTCGGTCACAGTGTTGATAGCGCCGTCCTTACCGGTCAGAACAGCCTGAACCTCCTTGTTGATGGCGGTGGTCACGGCATTGATGTTGGAGGTGTTGGTCAGGATCTTGCCTTCCTCATCAACTCTGGTCGGAACGAAGTTCAGAGAAGCGATGGTGCTGCTGTCGCCCAGACCGGTAACGGTTTCGTACAGCATATCCACGATGTACTCATGAATATTGTTCTCCACACCGCCCTCAATGTTGGCGATAATGGGATCGAACTGGTACTTGTCGCCGTTCTCATCCAGGAGAAGCTCCTTGATGAACAGGATCAGACCGTCCACAGAGGTCTCCTCGGCGGTGCAGTCGAAATCAGTCCAGTACTTCTTGATCAGCTGATCATCGGTCAGATCTCTGTTGCTCTCGAGGTAGCGGAGGAGATCCAGCTCGACGGTCATCAGACCGTAGTTGTTGCCGGAGAGCATGTTGTAGAGGTTCTCGGTCTTGCCCACGATACCGGAGCTGTTATGATTGGGCTTACCGTATGCGGAGAAGATGAGGGTGGAGATGTGGGTACGCAGGAAGGTATCTACCTCTGCCTTATCCACGGTCATATCGAACTTCACACCCATCTGGGTAGCCATCAGCTCTTTGGTATTCTCGAGCTGCTCTTCGATCTCGTCCAGAATGGACTGAGGGCAACCCTCGGTGTTCTGGATGAGGATCTTACCCTCCTGGGCATCCTCATACAGCTTCGTGAGTCTCTCGTATTCGACCTCAATGGTCTTGATTGCGCGGCCTACGTTACGGATGTAGGTTCTGAGCTGACCGTAAGCCTGCTTCTGGGTAGCCTCAGCCTTCTCCCAAACGGGCTTCAGCTCGGCCTTACCGGCCTCGTCAGCAGCCTCGTAGGTAGCGTTGATGCTGTTGAATGCGGCATTCGCCTCAACGTAGTTGGCGAAGCGGCGCTCGAAGGAACGGTCACCGGTCACGTACATGTACGCGGCGCCGGCCATACCGCTGTAGTGGGTAATGTAATCCTTAGCGAACTTCTCAAAGGCGCCTTCCACGCTGGCGATCTTGTCGCGGGCGTCTGCAACGGCCTCTGCCTCCTGCTTGGCCTCATACTCAGCCTTGTTATCCAGGAAGTCCATGATGGAATCGAGAACCTCATCGGTATCGCGATCCAGCTCATCCACGTCGGGTACACGCATACCGGACAGGAACTGGTGATCCACAATGATCTTATCCTGAACGTCCTTCATGGCGCTGTTGAGCTCGGAGTAGATCTCAACGACGTCATCCATCCAGATGTCGTAACGAATGGAGTAGTACTTGCTGAGCTCTTCATTTTCCTTCAGAATCTGGGTGTTCTGGTAGGAGAGGGTGAAGTAGGGGGATGCGCCGTTCTCAATGGCCTTGAGCTTAGCGTAGTTCACGTCACCCTCCATGTTCAGAGGAGTGCCTGCGAAATTCATGTAGCCGTGGAGAACCACGCCAACGAAAGGAACGCTGTAGCTTGCCTTGATGTAGCGGCTGGAATCCAGGGCAGCGCCCAGGATATGGTCTACGTGCTTCCAGGTGTAAGCGTTACCGCCGTCCACCATGACCTCGAGAGCGGTGTCATCCTTGCCGGAGATGTACTCCAGGGCCTTGGTAACGAAGCTCTTGGAGTCCTCGCGGTTGTAAGGCTCATCCTCATCGAAGTCGGAGTTCAGAGCATTACCGAGAGAGCCGACCGAGATACCGGTTACGTTATCGTAGCCCAGGTAATTGGCCATCAGCTTCTCATAGAAGTGATCGAAGTAAGCGGGGGAGATAGCCAGCTTCAGGCGACCGAAGTATCTCTGCTGAGTAGGCATGTAATCACGCTTGTAGGATACGCGGTCGTCGATGGTTCTGACGGCGTGCTTTCTGGAAGAGAAGCCGTCGAACATCTTGTCAGAAACCTTGTAGGAGAAATCGAACTCAGGGAACAGACCCAGCTCGCCCTCCTCCAGGTTAGCGGCGTAGTCAAAGAGCTCCTGCATGGAAACGTCCTTGGAAACTACCTTTTCCCACTTCAGTCTGTAGGGAACAGAGGAGTAGAGCAGACCGCCGTTGGCGTAACCGGTCAGCTTGAAGTTGATGTTGGTAGCGCCGGCCTTTTCTGCCAGCTCCTCGTACATGGTGATAACGTCCTGTGCCGAGGTCAGAGGCTTCATGACCTCAACGGGAACCGAGAGATACTTCTCAACGGTCTCGGCTGCGCCGAAGGACTCGATGTACAGGGGGATATTGCCGGAGGTATTCTGAGCGGACAGGGGGGTCAGAATGTTGTGCTTGGTCAGATAATCGCGGTAAGCCATAGCCATACCCAGCCAAGAGGCATCGTACAGGTTCAGGGTCTTACCTTCCTTCTTGGCCTCCTCAACCTTCTTAGCGGCGATGTCGTCGTCAGCCAGCATGACGTAGTGGATCTTGTAGTTACCAACGTACTTACGGTTGGAAACGACGGTCCACTCGCTGTTGGTACCGACGGAGATAGCGTCTGCTACGTTGTAGGAGTCCTTAGGACGGGGGTTAAAGTTCATCTGCACGGTGTCGTAGGGGGACAGGACACCGGCGTGGTAGGTAACGAGCTCGGTCAGAGCGTCGCCTTCCTCGATGATGGCTACGAAGCCGCGCTCCTCGGTGACGGGGTCACTGATCTCGGAGTTGGAGATGAGAGAGCCGTACTTCTTATAGACGGGGGAGGTAGACAGGCCCTCTTCGATGGCCTTCTTCGTGCCCTCGTAGATCACACCGCTGATCTTCTGGGTCATTTCCTCGCCGGTCTTTTCGTCGATATAGACGCAGTCGTAGTACTCGGTGTTCTCAACGATACCGAAAACGGGGTAACGGACAGCCTGCTGGTAGGTACCGGAGAGCTTGTGGTAAGCATAGTCGGTGCCGTAGATCTTGCTGGCGACGGAATAGGTATTCTGGTCAGCCAGATCCTCGAATGCGAACAGGGCACCCGAGCCGTCGGGGTAGAAGGTATAACCGGTGTAAGCGTTGTTACCTGCGCCCATGTAAGGCAGGACGCTCACGTTGGTCAGCTGGAACTTGGACTCGTTGAAGCGGATACCGTTGGCGGGCAGACGGACAGTAAAGCCGTCCTCACCCAGGGTATACTCCAGAGCCATCTTGAATACGGGGGGATTCTCCTCCTCGCCCACGTACTCGGTGAGCTGATGGTCATAGTCCAGCTCTTCGTAAGAGTAGTTGGGGCAAGCGGTCTTGATGACTTCCTCGATCTTCTCGATCTCGATGGTCTTGGCCGAGGGGTCGAGGACGTAGATATCCATCTTGGTAACGATGGGGAAGGAGTTCTTCAGGTCTTCCTTCAGACGGTCGGTAGAGCAGTTATCCAAAGACTTGAATACGAAGTAGGACATCTGCTTGCAGAGGTAGAAGGAGGCGGACTGGAGAGGATGCTTGGAAATATCCTTGTATTCCTTTGCTTCCTCATAGGTAACGCCGTAGTACTCCTCCATGGGAGCCTGAATCATTTCCTCGAAACGGCTCTTCTCGATCATACGGGGAACCAGACGTCTGGCCTCCTCACGACCGATGGTGTACTCGACACGGATACCGTTCTTGATGTTCTTAACCTTGATCTGATCGCGCATAGCGGCGTACTCAAAGCTGGAGTACTCGCGCTCGCGGCCGTTCTCATCGAACTTAACGATGATCTGGGACATGATCTGGTTCTTTACGCTGTCGGAAGCCGTGGTGGTACCGACGTCGTAGGGGTTGGTAAAGAGGATCTGACCGGTGACGTTGTCCTTAACGGCAACCTCACCCGAAGATTCCAGGGCATAGATGGTGTAATTGCCCTTGGTGGTCATCTCTTTCATGGTAGCCAGCTTCTCCTCAGGAGATCCGTAGATCTCGGTGAAGAGGTAATCAATGGTCTTGGTTTCCTCCTCAGGGGCCACAGAAGAGTCACCGCCGGCGTCTTCTGCCGAGACGGGAATGACAGCCAGGCTTGTCATTACACCGAACAGCATCAGCACAGCCAAGAAGAGTGACATGAGTTTTTTGAAATTCTTCATTCGTAATCTCCTATTTGCGTTATAGTCTGTACTGGATCTCGGTAACGATATTGGTAACCAGACTGACAATCTTTCCGACAAGAGTGGTGAACAGGACGGCAAGGAACATAATGAAGACCATGCCGACGACAGTACCGAGGACGGTAATCACGTTCTTACCCATGGAGTAGTCATGGGTGACCATGGTACCGAAGAAGATCAGGATGCCCAGCCAGATGAAGGCGAAGGAGCTGATGAAGCCGATGATGTCGACCTCGGTGCTGATACAGAAGTTGGAATAGATGGTGACGGGCACGACCAGCATGGGAATGGGGAGCAGAGAGTAGCTGCAAGCGACGAAGATGTCCTTGAAGCTGCCTTCACCCTCAAACAGAGTGGTCAGGCACCAGTTAGCCAGCACGAACAGGAACAGGGGAACCAGCACGCCCAGGACCTGTGCCCAGACGCTGGCAAGGCTTGCGAAGGGATCCAGGAGGTAGCCCTGGCCGATCGCCTGATAGTAGAAGGTAGCGATGGTCAGCACGATGAAGAAGACAGCGCCGCGGACGGAGCCTCTCTTTTCATGCTTCAGATCCCAGAAACCGTCGAAGGGATGGAAGATGACGTGGAATCCGTATGCGATCTCCTGACCGAAGGTTCTCTTCTTGCCCGAAACGGCTACCTTGCGGTTGATCTTACCCATCCACTTGAAGAACAGGGTGACCAGAACGATCAGACCCACGATGATGAGGATCAGAACCAGGAAGAAGTCGGACATCCACTCCTTACGGATCTCCTTGTAGGAGTTGGACCAGTTGGTGGTATCGTAAGCAGACTCGAAGTAGGACAGGGACTTAGCGTAGTCCTTGTTACGGTACATAGCCTGACCGATACCGACGTAAGCAGAGTCGAAGTTGGAGTTACGCTTCAGGACGTCGGTCCAGAGGTTGATGGCCAGGTCGAAGTCCTGGGTTGCCTCAGCGGCGATGGCCTGGAGCAGGATGCTTCCGTACTCGGTCTGCTGGAAGACGGTGATGTTATCGTTGGTCTTATCCAGGATCAGCATGTTGGTGCCCTGGTAAGCGATAGCCTCGATGGAGCCCAGGTTACCCAGCATGGTGCCGTTATCACCGAAGGCGAACAGGAGGTTACCGTCGAAGTCGTAGGTGTAGATACGGTTACGCTTCTCGTCGATGATGGACCAGGTGTTCTCGGGACCGACGGCTGCGTCGATGATGGTGGAAACACCGGTGATATCGTCGATGGAACGGGTGGAGAAGTCCACCTCACCGGCGGGCATCCAGAAGCCGTTACGTCTCATGATCTCGGTACCGTTGGCGTTCAGGAGCTTAACGGGAGAGTTAGTACCGGACTTATCCTTACCGGTAATGGCTCCCTGCACGGCGCCCTCGTCGATGGTGGAGGTCGTAACGTAGACCAGGTTCATTTCCTTGTTGATGGCGATGTTGTTGAACTCGGTGGAGACCTTCTGTTCAGAAGCCGCACGCTGCTCTTCAGTCTGGAAGCGGCGCCAAATGATCTCCCAAGGGGTCATCTGAACGGCCTGTGCGCCAATGAATCCGGTGAACTCGCCGGCGTCGGTCATAACGATGATACCCTGATAGGTGGTAGAGGATACGACGTAGAGACGGTTGTAAGCGTCCACGGCCATAGCCACAGGCTTATACACGGACTCCTCGTCGAACAGAGTGGACTCGGGCTCCTCGATGATGCGCTGGAACTCACCGTTCTCATCGAAGACCACGATACGGTTGGAGCCGGTATCGCAGACCCAGATCAGCTTGCCGTACTTTTCGTTAGGCTCGCTGACGAACACGCCCTGGGGAGCTGCCAGGCTATCCGGCACGCCCTGGTCGTTGGAGAAGGTGGTGATGGCGAACTTGAACTTGTAGTACTGATCCAGCACCACGATACGGTTGTTACCGGTATCGGCGATGTAGACGTTACCGGCGTCGTCGGTGATCATGTCACCGGGGTTCTCGATGGGAAGCTCCAGACCCATGTCATCCGAGTTGACCGCTTTGATGGCGGTATAGGCATCGGGGGAGTAGAGGGGATCGCCGTACACGTCATAGGTGTAGGTCTGATAGGCGGAGCTGGCGCCTGCAGTCATGCAGAAGCAGCTCACGACCATCACGAGGGCGAAGAAGGTACACAGAATTTTGCTGAATTTCTTCATTATTATATATACCTCCTTACGATTAGTCTTTCATACCCGACGAACCCATCGTTTCGATGATGTTCGACTGGGAGATGATGAAGATGATGATGGGAACCAGCATCATGATAACCAGGGATGCAGCACCTGCGCCCGCACGCTTGATACCGCCGGCGAGGATCTGGCCGATGGCGTAGTTGAAGGACTTGTACTGCTCGGAATAGATGTACATGGATGCGCCTGCGCCCCACAGACCCTGGAAGGAATAGATGATCAGGGTCAGCCAAGCGGGCTTAACCATGGGCATTGCGATGACCCAGAAGATCTTCAGCTCCTTGGCACCGTCCAGACGGGCGGACTCCAGAACGGAGTCGTTTACGTTGGTATCCATGAACTGCTTCATGAGGTACAGACCCAGAGAGCCGCACCATGCGGGCACGATCAGCGCCCAGTAGCTGTCCAGCCAACCGAGGGCAGACATCAGGATGAAGGAAGTGATGGCGGTAACGGTAGCGTTGAACATCAGGGACATCTGAACCGTCTGGAACATGAAGTCACGGCCGGGGAACTTGATCTTTGCCAGGGCGTATGCGGCCAGGGAGGCAAGGAACAGGTGGCCGGCGGTACCGGCAACGGCAACCAGAACGGTGTTGAAGATGTAACGGGAGAAGGGCACCCAGGAAATGTTCATCAGCGCGAACAGATCCTTAAAGTTCTTGAGGGTGGGGGACATAACGATGAAGCGAGGGGGGTACATCCACAGCTCATCCAGAGGCTTCAAAGACTGCGAGATGGCATAGACCATAGGCAGAAACATGAAGGCACCCATAATGACCAGGAGTACCGTAATACCGGCGTCGCCGCCCGCAGAGCGGGCGAGCAGGACCTTATGCTTTCTTGTTCTTAATTTTGCCATATCAAGTACCTATCTTCGAAAGTAGTCTCTTAACGAGCATGTTGGCGCCGATCATCATCAAAAAGAGGATCACGGCGATTGCGGACGAATAACCGATCTCGTAACGCATTCCACCATAGTCATTCAAGTGGTGCATGATGGTATGTGCGCAGTAGTTGACCGAGGGGAAACCTGCCAGGGCGTCTACGATACCACCGAAGCCGAATGCGCCGGTGATGGACATGATCGCACCGAACATCAGCTGGGGCTTCATGGAAGGCAGGGTGATGTAGTAGAGCTCCTGCCAACGGTTCTTGATACCGTCCACAGCGCCTGCCTCAAAGAGGGCTCTGTCGATACCCTGCAAACCTGCGATGAACGCCAGGAAGGAGGTACCCAGAGAGGTCCAGAGGGAAACGACGATACACAGGGGCATAACGTACTTCTCGTCGCGGAACCAGTTGATGGGCGCGTCGATGATACCCAATTTCTCCAGGGTTGCGTTAGCCCAACCGTAGGAGTCAGAGGAGAACAGGGTCTGCCAGATCATGAAGACCTGACCGGAAATGGAGGGTGCGTAGAAGACCAGGGTAACCAGTGCGCGGATCTTGGGGGGCAGCTCGTTGATGAACCATGCGACCAGGAAGGACATGATGTAGGAAGCAGGACCCACGATACACGCAAAGATGAACGTATTCTTAATGGCGATCAGGAAGATGTCGTCATCGAAGAACAGGGTAACGTAGTTTTTCACTCCAACGATGTTGGGGAACTCCAGCATGTTAAAGTCTGTAAAGCTGATAACGATGGACAGCACGACCGGCACGACGGTGAAGAGGGTGAACAGAATCATGTACGGGGCAACCATGAGGTAACCGACCCAGTTCTGTCTGATCTCTTTGAGCTTCCATTGCGCTTTGGTAAGCTCACGCGAGGCGGCTTGCTTTGAAGCTTTTGTAGCCATTTACTCTCTCTCCTTATTTAGATTAAAATGAAGGGAAAATCCGAGGGGATCAAACACCGGTCAGGCGGGCGGCATCCTCCAGGAAGCCGACCATGCACTTGAGCTGAGTAGCCAGCAGGTCGGTGTTCTTATAGACCTCGTAGGAGAAGCATTTACGGACCTTCTTCTTCGCGGCCTTATCCAGGCTGGGGTCGGTCATATCGTAACCCATGACTTCGATTCTGTCGGCAAGGAACTTGGAACCATCGGGATCCAGCTTATCGTACAGAGCCTGCACGGCCTGGGCGGCGACGGCCAGCTCGGCGGCGTCATCGCTCTTAACGGCGCTTTCGATCTGCTTCATCAGATCCTCATACTCAGCCTTGAACTCGTCATCCTCGCGGATGTAGCCGACCAGGGCTTCAATCTGAGCCAGACGCTTGGTGAGCAGATTCTTGTAAGAGATGCCGTCCTCGGTCAGAGTTTCCAGATAGAACTCATTGCGCTTACGCTCGATCTCTTTATTAATGGTAGGAATGTGGCTGAGGAGCGCGTCGGAGGGGTTAGCCTTATCGTTGTAGGCGCTCAGGAATGCGAAGTTGGTGTAACGGTCGATGATGTAGGCACCGGGGTAGTTAGGCACGGAACCGAGGTTGTTGAACTGGAGCTGAACCTGCTCGTACTCGGAGGTAGTCCAAGGCAGAGAGGACAGAGCGTTCTTGTTGGCCACGGCCTGCTTAGCGGAGGGACCCAGAATAGCGACCATCTCGTTGGAGAAGCCGACCTGGCAATCCTCGCCGGTGTACCACTTCATGAATTCCCAAGAGCTATCGGTCTTATCGCAGCCCTTGACCATGACGGTGGCAGATACGCCGGAAATGGACACGTTATTGATGGAGCCGTCAGCCTGGATCTCACCGGGCAGAGGCATGAACTCCCACTTACCGCTGATTTCGGTTGCGAATACCTTCAGCTGGTTGTACACACCGGTGTAGTCACCGAGCAGGATGGGCATCTCACCGGTACGGAAACGGTTGGCGGGATCGTACTGGTAGGGGAAGGAGTACACGGTAAACAGGTTACACATCTTCTCGAAGGAAGCCAGACCCAGCTTGGAGTCGAGGTTGATGCGCATACCGTCGTCGGCGAACAGGTCGCCGCCCTGCTGGTACAGGAAGATCTTGTAGTCGGTGGAAAGACCGATCTGCATGTTGTTGGCCTGGAGGATCGGGATGGTAGCCATCACGTCGTCCCAGGTCTTGGGAACCTCAAGGCCGAGGTCGGCCAGGATGTCGATACGCACGAACATCATGGGGAAGGACTGAACCTCGGGCAGACCGTAGTAGTGCATCTGCTCGTCGGCGTCCTCGATACCCAGGACGATCATAGCAGCCTCGTTGAAGTTCTCCTTGGTGTAGCTCTCGAAATCATCGAAGGTCTCGATGTTCAGAAGCGCGGAACGGATGGCGTAGTTGATTACGTCACCCTGACCCATGCCCATGTATACATCGGGGCCGGAGCCTGCCAGGATAGAAGGAAGCAGGGTACCGCCGGCGACCAGCTTCAGGTCGATGGCGATGTTATCGTGCTTAGGGGTAAAGTCGTTGTTGATGAGGTTACGGATAACCTGGGACTGGTCGCGGGCGGTTGCCAGCCAGACCTCGGTTGCTTCCTCGTCGGTCTCCTCCAGAGCACCCATGCTGTTGTAGTCACGGAAGAAGGACTGCCAGAAGCCCTTGATCTCGTGAATCAGGGACTCGAAGAAGTTAGGCTCGGCCTTGGGCTCCTTGGCGCCCTGGGGCTGAATCATAATGAAGTCCAGCTGCAGAGGCTGAGTCTGCGCGTCGGACAGGAAGGTACCCAGCGTACCGATGTAGGACTTGAGGTTGGCCAGGTTCTTAGCCACCTCGTCGTCGTCCTGGCCCATTTCCTCCAGCAGACGGGCGACCTTTTCCAGGGTAGCCGCGTTGGAGGACTTCTCACCGGAGAGAGCCGTCAGCTCGTCAGCCAGCTTGTACAGGTTACGGGACTGAATGACCATGTCCACCATGGTGTCGGGCATAACCTGAGAGAAACCGTAGTCACGGTAGCTATCAGGAGAAATACCGGTCAGCTTGATGATGTTCAGGTAGTCGTTGTTGATGGAGTTCAGGATCTCCTCAACCTGACGGACTACGTCGCCCATCTTACCGAGGGTAACCTCGAAGCGGATGGTGTATACGACGTCCTTCTCCAGGTAGACGCTGTAGGTCTGCTGCTCGTCGTCGTCATCGATCTCGCCGTCACCGTTGGTGTCGACTGCGCCGCCTGCCAGCTGAGTGACCTGCCATGCATCGCCGTAGTTGTAAACCAGCTTCAGTGCCTCCTCGAAGGGAGCGCCGTCGTAGTAACCGTCAGCACCCTCGGCCAGGCCCTCGCTGTAGAGGTACATGGAACGGCAGGTGTACATACCGTCCAGAATGTTCTGGCGGAAGCGGGAGACGATGTCATACATACCGGAAGAGGAGACCTTGAAGCGGTACTCCACCCACTGACCTGCGGTAGCCCACTTCTCACCGCCGATGGTGTTCAGCACCGAGCAGGTGGTATCCGTGGGAGAGTTGATGGCGCAGGAGCGGTCCTCAACGGGGTAGATGGTCTTGTTGGACATCACGTTGGCAAGCTCGGCCTCGATCTTGATGGTGTCCTGACCGACAGGCTTGTCAGCGTACTTCTTCGAGTAGTCGGCGTAAGTAATGGTGTCCTCAAGGGGATACAGGGTGATGGCCTTGATGGACATGGGCTCGTTCTGGCCCTCCAGGGTGATTTTAGTTTCACCCTTCTCCAGAACAAACTCGAAGTTGTCGGTGTAGTAGCCGCTGGAATCCTTCAAATAGTAAGTCATCCAATCGGGCTGATCCTCGGTGGTGGGGCGAATCTCGTTATCAGTGATGTCTCGCTGGAAGAAGCGCACGCCGTGCTCTTCTGCGAAATCAGCCATATCCTGAGTTACGAAATCAGGGAAGGTGATGTAGGACTTCCCATCCTTTTCGACCACGTTGTAGCCAACGTTCTTGGCCTCGGAAGCCAGATCAGCGGAGATCTCGAAATCCTCGTAGTGGTTCACCCAACGCTTAGGAAGGGTCAGGAAACGAGCCTCTGCGAAAGGCACCTTGTCGTTGATCTTCAGAATACGCTCGATGGACGTAGCGCGATTCGCATCGGGGTAATACTCGATCTTGATCGCATACTTGGCGGTTTCAGGTACGTTGATCGTCCAGGAAACCGAACCGTTCTGGGGGGTATACAGCGCGTCGACACCACCCTTGACCTCCGTCTTGAAGCCGTCGTCCTCGGTTGTGAACTGGCCTACGGGGACCTCGATGGGTTCCTTGGCGCGGGGCACGTCGGCATACTTTTCGGAGTATTCTTCATACGTGATCGCATTCAGAAGCTCCTTGAGTTCCTCCAACGTAACGCCGGTGATAGAATCTTCGGAATCAATTGCATCCGAAGCGGAAGCGAATACGACTGCGCTGCCCAAAAGCATGGTCAGACAAAGCAGAAACGCCGCTATCCGTGTGAATTTCTTTTCCCTCATTACACTTTTCCTCCTGTGTGGATTTTCGCTCGCGGCTCGGGAAAAACCGCGTGCCAGGCGGGTATGATGCTGCCGTCAACATACCGTGATGCGGAAGTACCGTTCCTTACCTCTCCTGCGCGTCCGCCGGCATCGGCCCTCCCGGCAGTCGGGCCACCGCCCCACGCACCGTGCAGAGGTAGGCACGGCCGCTTGGCGGGCTCTTAGCCGAAAACAGCGAGACGCATACTGAGGCAGGACAGGCAGAATTCAGTCAGCCGTCACACACCGAAACAGGAACTCCCCGTTCCCGTCACCCTTTTCGGGAGCGGGGAACCCCTGTTTCGAAGCGATTTAGACCGAGTCAAATCCGTGCGGAACGGTTGCATAACACCCTAATTTGACCCGTTTATGATACCACAAAATCCCCAAAAAGTCAAGGGGGCGATCCGTTTCATACATATAAAGGGAGGCTCAAAATCAGCGTTTTCACGATGTTTTCGGCCGTTCATGGTTTGTTCACGATTGTGTTTTTCTCATGAAGTCAACCGCCAATACGGTCACGCGAACGCATGACCGCCGACCCTATTTGAACGGAAAGTAAAAAATCAGAAACTCTTTTTCTTGGATTCACAATTTGTTTCTCTTTTGTTTCGAATTGTTTACATTTTCGACTTGATTTATTTACCATTTTCACACGATTTTGCTAGCGTTTTCACCACCTACGCCTTGTTTCACGCCTCCCAATCGCATGATGGTCATGTGCAAACTGCACAAATTTCGACCTCGATTTTCTACGTCTTCGCGAATTGCACAAATTTTCGTCACTTTCAGACTTTTATAACCGTTCGGTTGTTTCGGTTTCCATATTTTGGCATTTTTCGTCATTTTTCGCTCGCCCCTTGCTTTTCGCGGTGAAATGTGCTATACTGTTTCCGGCGGCCGTTACGGCCGGACAATACCCCCACAGAAAGGATCCGCGCCCATGAAAACACGCACCTTCCCCCGTGCCACCATCACCCCGAAGGGAGAGAAGTCTCTCCGCGGCGGCCACCCTTGGACCTATGCAGATGAAGTCACTTCCCTTTCCGCCGAGCCCGCCGACGGCGGCCTCGTGGACGTCTATTCCGCCAAGGACAAATACCTCGGCACGGGCTTTTACAACAGCCACTCCAAGATCCGTATTCGCATCCTGTCCCGCAACGCCAACGACAGCTTTGATTCCCTGTTCTGGGAGCGCCGTCTCCGCTACGCCGTGGCCTACCGCCGCACCGTCATGGGCGAGACCGACTTCAAATGCTGCCGCCTCATTTTCGGCGAGGCAGACGGTTTCCCCGGGCTGACGGTGGACAGATTCGAAAACGTCCTTGTGGCGCAAGTGCTTTCCCTGGGCACCGAGCTTGTTCGGGACACCCTGTTTGCTTCCCTCGTCCGCATTCTGCGAGAGGAGTTCGACGCGCCCATCCACACCCTGTATCTCCGTAACGACGTGGCCATCCGCGAGCTGGAGGGCATGGAGCAGTACACGGGCTTCTACACCGCCGAGGGGCTTTGTCTGCGCTCCGAGGCCGACGAGAGAGCCGCCTCGGCCGCCGAAAACCGTGATTTCGGCACCACGACCATCACAGAGAACGGCATTCTATATACGGTTGATTACATCAACGGCCAGAAAACCGGCTTTTTCCTGGATCAGAAGTACAACCGCCGCGCCATCCGCCAGATCGCGGAGGGCAAGACCGTGCTGGATTGCTTCACCCACACAGGCTCCTTCGGCCTCAATGCCGCCGCGGGCGGGGCGAAGAAGGTTGTTTCGGTGGATATTTCCGCCGATGCCCTGGCCATGGCGCAGAAGAACGCCGATGCCAATGGGCTTTCTGATATCATTGAATACGTAGAAGCCGATGTGTTCGACCACCTCAAGGCACTCTCCGAGGCAGGGCGCAAGGGCTGTCCCTACGATTTCATTATTTTGGATCCTCCCGCCTTCACCAAGAGCCGTGACACCCTCCGCAACGCCATCAAGGGCTACCGGGAGATCAACGCCGCCGCCATGCGCCTGCTCCCCCGCGGGGGCTATCTGGCCACCTGCTCCTGCTCCCATTTCATGACCGATACCTACTTCAAGCAGATGCTCCACAACGCCGCCGAGGACGCCGGCGTGTCCCTGCGGCAGATCGAGGCAAGACAGCAAGGGCCGGATCATCCCATCCTCTGGAACGTGCCCGAAACGGATTATTTGGGATTTTATATCTTCCAAATTGTATAAAAACGGCAGTTTTTCTACCATTTGTTAATTTCTAAATCATCTGTTTATAGTTTTTCGGAGAAAGGAGACCCCATGTTCATCACTGTATGCGACGATTGCATCATTGCCGTCAACCGTGGCGACCGAAAGAATGAGGAAAAGTCCATTGTATATCGCGAGGCCGACGGCCGCGTTCACGGCATCGACCTCGCCGTCTGTGTGGTGAATTACTGCAAGGAGCGAGGCATTGATCCCACGGGCATGACCTGTGTGGGGGAGCGGGACTGTATTGAGGGCTACTTTGAGTTCTGGACATCGGGCATCAAGACCCGCGTCGTGTTTCCCAAACGGCACCTCTTGGAAAGCAAGAGGCACAGGTACGAGCGCTTCCGTTCCATCCAACGCCTTTTGACCAAAATGGGGTACAGTACCCTTGATCTGACCTGAATACGCAAGAAGCCGAGAGCCCGCGCCCTCGGCTTTTTTGTATCTTCTCCCCAAAATATCCCCAAACCCGCTTGACAATTCTATCAATCTTTGTTATAATACAATCACATTCACGAAAGGATCACTCTATGGGAGTGAGGTACTGAAAATGGGAAAGATCACATTTATGGGCGCGGGCAGCACCGTATTCGCCAAGAACGTCATCGGCGACTCCATGTGCTGTGAGGCGCTCCGCGATTTTGAGTTCGCGCTCTACGACATCGACGCCGAGAGACTGGAAGAGTCCTACATCATGGTCACGGCGCTCAACAAGAACATCAATAACAACCGCGCCAAGATCTCCAAGTATCTGGGCGTGCCCCAGCGCAAGGACGCCCTCCGTGGGGCTGACTTCGTGGTGGACGCCATTCAGGTGGGTCTGTACGATCCCTGCACCATCATCGACTTTGAGGTGCCCAAGAAGTACGGCCTCCGCCAGACCATCGCCGACACTCTCGGCATCGGCGGTATTTTCCGTTCCCTGCGTACCATCCCCGTTCTGCAGGACTTCGCCGACGATATGGCTCAGGTCTGCCCCAACGCTTGGTTCCTGAACTACACCAACCCCATGGCCACTCTGGCAGGTTACATGCAGAGATACACCCCCATCAAGACCGTGGGCCTCTGCCACAGCGTCCAGGTCTGCGCCGATACTCTGCTGAACGGCGTGGGCATGACCGACGTCAAGCGCCCCCTGAAGCAGAAGATCGCGGGCATCAACCACATGGCTTGGCTCCTTGAGCTGCAGGACGCCGACGGCAACGACCTGCTCCCCGAGGCGCACCGCCGCGCCATCGAGATTCTTGAGCAGTACCCCAAGGGTCACGGCGATCTTGTCCGCTACGAGTACATCCGCCGTCTGGGCTACTACTGCACCGAGTCCTCGGAGCATAACGCCGAGTACAACAATCTCTTCATTAAATCTAAGTATCCCGAGCTGATCGACCGCTACAACATTCCTCTGGACGAGTACCCCCGCCGTTGCGTGAATCAGATCGCAGGCTGGAAGTCCGCCAAGGAACACTATCTCGCCGGTGACATTTCTCACAGCCGCACCCACGAGTACGCTTCCTATATTATGGAATCCATGGTGACCAACAACCCCTACCGCATCGGCGGTAACGTCATCAACAAGGGTCTCATTGACAACCTCCCCGCCGAGGCCTGCGTCGAGGTTCCCTGTCTCGTGGACAACGCCGGCATTCAGCCCACCCACGTAGGCCGTCTGCCCCTGCAGTGCGCCGCCATGAACATGACCAACATCAACGTTCAGCTCCTCACCATCGAGGCCGCCGTGACCCGCAAGAAGGAGGCCGTCTATCAGGCCGCCATGCTGGATCCCCACACCTCCTCCGGGCTGTCCATCGACGATATCGTGGCCATGTGCGACGATCTGTTCGAGGCTCACAAGGATTGGCTGCCGAAGTACAACTGATACAAACAAAAAACTCCCTTTCCGCTTTGGAGAGGGAGTTTTGCATATACAGGTCAAATCAGTGGAAAATCAGCCACCCCACCGTGAAGGAGAACAGGCAGGTGAGGGTGCCGAAAATAAACTCGCGGAAGGTGTGCCGTTTCATGACGAGGGACGCCCAGAGGATAGCGCACCAGCAGGCGACGCCCACGATGATGCCCCAGACGCCTAGGAAGTAGCCCGAGTAGACCAGAGGCCCCGAGACCGAGCAGGCGTGGCCGCTGATACGGACTTTACAGATCTTATTGCCTATCAGGATAATGATGACCGAGAACAGGTAGCCTGCGTAGATGTGCATGAGACCCGTACCCACTTGGGCGATGAGGCCGTAGACAAACACGCCGACGTATCCGACGGTGGAAAAATACATGGCCAAAGAGCGCTGTCCTTCCCTGCCCTTGGCTCGAAGAGCGGGGACAGCAAAGGAGACGGGGTAAGCCAGCACGGGGAGAACCGTCAAACCCATCAGGGAGACGGCAAATTCCCACGGGGAGGCGAACACGTCGTCCCGCAGGGTGAACAAAAGAATCAAGAGGATGCCCACCATCACGGGCGGAACGGACACGATACGGACGGCGTGGGCGATTTTCAGAGGCAAGGGCTTTTGAGACACGGAAAACACCTTCTTCGCGGCAAATTTTCCGTTATTATACACCAGAAATATGAAGCGTATGTGAATTATCTTACTTCAACGCGAGTGGATTTCACCACGCAAACGGGGGCTTCGGGGCAGATCTCACCGCACAGCTCGGCCAAGCGGTCAAGGACAGGAGCCTCGGTGTGGTAGTGTCCCGCCATGATGAGGTTGATATCCCCATAGGGCGCGTCGCAGAGCTGGTGGTAGCGGAGCTCGCCCGTGATATAGGTGTCGGCACCTGCGGCCGCGGCGGCGTACACGTCGTCGTCTCCCGCGCCGCCCAGCACCGCCACACGGCGGACGGGCTTTCCACACCCCGCAAACACAAGGGCGGGGAGGTCAAGGGCGGTCTTGACGGTCTCAATAAACTCGTCGGCGGTCAGCTCGGCGGGAAGATTCCCCACGCGGCCGATGGACTTGCCCGCGGGGTTGGCGTTGTCTCCGAAGGGCTCTACGTCCGTGAGTCCCAGGCGGGCGGCGAGGGCGTCGTTGACGCCGCCGTCGGCGGCGTCCAGACGGGTATGGAAAGCCATGGCGGTGATGCCGTGCTTGATCATGCGGATAACCTTACGGGAGCCGGTATCGTGGCCGTCCACGGTCTTGAGCCCGCGGAAGAGCATGGGGTGGTGGGTCAGCAGGACGTTACAGCCCGACTGAATGGCGGCCTCCACGGCGTCCTCGGTGGGATCGAGAGAAATGAGGATACCCGTCACGGGGGCGTCGAGGTCGGGGGCGCAGGAAATGCCGTCGTTGTCCCATTCCCAGGACAGGGAGCGGGGGAGTCTTTCCTCCAGCGCGGCGTAGAATTCACGGATGTTCATGGCAAACGTCTCCTTACAGTTCATTCCGCAGAGCCGTCAGGGACACGATGAGCAGATCCTGCTCGGGCGTTCTCTGTCCTGCGCGGCGGCGGGCGTCGCGGGCGGCGGTCTCGGTGCGGATGGTCTTGTCGATGAGGGTGGCGTAGAGGCCTTTCTGCTCGGGAGCGGAGCAGCGGAACTTGGCTTGTCCCACGGCCAGCTCGGCGGGAGTCAGGAAGGGAGGGGTGCTTCCCTCCTCGGCAGGCTCGGCGCAGATGGTCTGGTAGATGCGGTCACCTTCGCGGGACAGGGTCTCGTCTACGATAGCAAAGCCCGCCGACAAAAGGTAGGCGCGAAGCTTTTCGGCGTGAGTCATGGGCTGGAGGATGAGGCGCTTGCCGACTTGCGCGACCCAGGGCGATGCTTCCAGAATGGCCGCGATGAGCTCGCCCCCCATGCCGAAGATGATGATATCGTCAGGGTCGTAGACGTCCAGCCCGCGGAGTCCGTCTGTCTGGATGGTACGTATGTATTTCGTCAGTCTCGCCGCGGCGATGTGCTGATCCGCCCGCTCCACGGGGCCTTTGTTGATGTCGGCGGCAATGGCGCAGAGAGTCTCGCCGTTGCCCGCGGTGACGGGAGTCAGCTTTCTCTGCTCGCAGAGGTAGATGGGCAGGTAGGCGTGATCGGTGCCGATATCGGCCACGAGGCGGCCGCCGCGGATATAGGGGACGGCGGTCAGGAGACGGGGAGTGAGTTTGATGGGCATATATAGTCGGTTCCTTTCGGAATAGTAAGAATAAGGAAAGAGGACAGCCACCGCAAAGGGTGACTGTCCCTGTGCTTACGCGTTCTCAGCGAGGAATGCGTTGATCTTCTCCACCAGCGCGTCGGCGTCGGTATCGTGCACGGCGCAAGCCTCCGCGATGGACTCACCGCGGGACATGGGGCAACCCAGGCAATGCATGCCGATCTCCAGGAAGAACACGGCGGTATCGGGAGCGGCGTCCAGAATGTCGCCGATAACGGTCTGTTTGGTAACCTGTTTCATGGTGAAAACCTCCTTTGGATTATTTTCGCTACCATTATACTATGTTTTGCGGATTCTGTCAAGAGTATGCGGATGGAAATTTTCGTTATGGCAAAGCCGCCCCCGACCAAATGCACAAGTCCGTTAAAAACGGACACTTGAAAAAAAGAGCCTCCTATGGTAGAATTAAAGTACTACCATAGGAGGTTTTGTTATGGCAAGAGGATATCGACACATACAAGAATACGAAAAAGAAATATTGGAATTACGA
>JAZRFR010000025.1:0-5977 GCA_045643785.1 Eubacteriales bacterium
CGCATTAGGATGATGGATACTTAAGGAAGAAACCGTGGGTTTCTTCCTTAAGTGGCGCTCTTTTGGTACTTTTCTGCCGCCATGGGCAGAAAAGTACATAACCCAACTTCCCGATAAACCCAAATTTGAACCTGGCTTTGCCGAAAAATAAATAAATTTTGTCAAACCTATTGCAAATCTCCCGAAAATCGTGTATAATATGAAAAATTCACATTATGAACGGAATAGTACATGAATCAAGAAATCAACTACAGAAACAAAAAGCGGTACAAGACCGCCAAATACCCCATCCGCCAGCCTCTGTTCTTTACCTGGCTCATTCAGTTCCTTTCCAAAATGATGCTGACGGGGAAGGAATACAAGCTGGAAAAGATCGGCATGGAGGGCATCAAGCCTCCCTACATCCTGCTTTCCAACCACATGTCCTTCATCGACTTTGAGCTGGTGTCTGGACTGACCTACCCGCAGAAGGTGAACAACGTGGTCAACATCGACGGCTACTACATGCGCCCTTGGCTCATGGAGTGGATCGGCGCCATCTGTACCCGTAAGTTCACCAACGATATCCACCTCATCCGCTCCATCCGCAAGGTTCTGCAGAGAGGGGACATCCTCTGCATGTATCCCGAGGCACGCTACGCCCCCTGCGGAACGTCCTCCTACCTGCCGGATTCCCTTGGCTATTTAGTCAAGTCCAATAAGGTGCCCGTGGTCACGGTGCTCCACCGCGGCAACTACCTCCACTCCCCCTTCTGGAACGTGAAGAAGAAACGCAAGGTGCCCCTGCACACCACCATGACCCTCACTCTCACCGCCGAGGAGGCCGCTACCCTTACCCCCGACGAGATCAATGCCCGCATTCGCGAGGCACTGACCTATAACGACTACAACTACCAGCTGGAGCGGGGCTTCAAGATCACCGAGCCCTGGCGCGCCGAGGGTATCCATAAGATCCTCTACCGTTGCCCCCATTGCCAGACCGAGTTCAAAATGACCTCCAAGGGCGCTGACCTGACCTGCGCCGCCTGCGGCAAGACCTGGCACATGAACGAGGACAGCACCCTCACCGCCACCGAGGGAGAAACCGAATTCACCCACATCCCCGACTGGTTTGAGTGGGAACGGCAAACGGTTCGCGAGGAGGTGCGAAACGGTACCTACCGCTTCGAGGACACGGTGGATATCCACTCCATGCCCCGCTGCTACCGCTTCATGCCCTTGGGAGAAGGCAAGCTCACCCACGACCCCGAGAACGGATTTGTCCTGACGGGTCACTACCGCGGCGAGGACTACCGCATCCAGCGCAAACCCCTCCAGACCAACAGCCTCCACGTGGAGTACGATTTCCCCCACGTCAAACCCTTTGACTGCGTGGATATCTCCACCGAAAACGACTCCTTCTACTGCTATCCCACCCAGGAAAACGTGGTGACCAAGCTGGCCTTCGCCACCGAGGAGATTTATAGGATGCATGAGCCTGAGGTCAAGAGAATGACAGCAAGAAAATGAGTGATAGAATACCCCGACAGATTTTGCGGTCTGTCGGGGTATTGTTTACGGTGTATCTGAATGGGGATCGGGTGCGTATAATTTGTCATAATACCAATGCAGAGGGTTTTCATGGATGTAACGTAAATGTGTCTCGTAATCCTCTCGATTGCGGATGATGTGGTCGTAATAACGCGCTTGTCAAATATTTTCGCCGTATTCTTTGTTGCAAAAACGTTTGAATGTGGAAATAAAATGCGATAAAGCGCTATTCGCTCGTTCCACATTTATTGGAACAGACGTCTATTCCCCTTCGTTCTCCGTAGGGACAGGCGTCCTCGACTGTCCGCGTTCTCCTACGATCAATAAAATGTGAATATGGTTGGGCATTATGACATAACTCCGGGCGGATATGTGGTCGTAAAAGGAGTCTAATTGTTTTATGTATTTGTCAGCAATCGTGCCATATCTTGTTAATTCGCTTTTCGGACAGTCGAGGACGCCTGTCCCTACAATATGTGAGAGAATGCATCGTCTGTTATGCGTGCATATCGTTATGAAATACGCACCGGCACGATTGTAATCAAAGTTTTGCAATCTCGTTGTTTTTCTCTTTTTTAAGTCTTCCATACGAAACAATTCTCAAAAATCAAACCCACACTCCCGCTTAAACTCCCGAAGCTTCTCCACGTATTCCTCCTGCCCCACGGGGAAGGCCAGACCGTGGCCGGCGTTTTTGATGGTCACGAGCTTCTTGTGCCGTCCCGTGCAAATTTCACAGAGCCGCACGCTCATATCGTAGGGCACGAAATCGTCGGTGTCGCCGTGGGCAAAAACTACGGGGACGCTACACCGCGCCATGGCCTCCATGGGGGAATCCTCGTTGAGGTTGAAGCGCCCGAACAGCTTCGCGCCCAAGGTGGCGCAGGGGTAGAGCAGGGCAGGGGGGAGCTTCATGTCCCGCATGACCTTGGAGATGATCTCCTTGGGGGAGGTGTAGCCGCAATCCGCCAGTACGTATTGAATTTGAGGGGGAAGGGGTTGACCTGCGGCCATCATGACGGTCGCCGCACCCATGGAAATACCCGTGAGGATGAGTTTTGCATCTTCGCCGAATTCTTTGACGGCGAAATCCACCCAGGCAAGGCAGTCCCGTTTCTCCAGAATCCCGAAGGTGATGACGTTGCCATCCGAAAAGCCTGCGCCACGGTGGTCGATGAGCAGGGCGCTGTGTCCCAGACGGAAGCAACGCTCCACGCCGCCGTTGAGATCTCTCTCGGCGTTGCCCTTGTAGCCGTGGAACATCAGCTCAATGGGCGCGCCGGGCTTCAGCTCAAAAAACTTTGCCCGCAGAGTCAGCCCGTCGAAGGACTGAATGGCGTATTCCTTGTAGGGATAGGCGCGGATCATTTTCGTCCAGGCGATCATGTCCTCGCGAAAGACCTCGTAGATGTCCCCCTCGGGGATTTCGTACTCGTCCTCCCCGAGGATGCGGCGGGCGGGGGCGCGGTACATCATGCGGTGGCAGACGTAGGCGGTGATGAGGATAGCCAGCGCGAGAAAGCCGATGATCCCCAATGCAGTCAGGAGAAAGGGCATATCATGCCTCCGTAAGGTCAATGACCTGAGTGCCGTGGATCATGACATAGTGCCGCTTGACGCACCGCAGGGAGCTGATCCAGCCGCGTGTGATGACGGTGCCGTAGATGCCCGTGTCGTAGCCCCCGGGACCCATGTTGTCCCACAGCCAGGTGGGGGTGGGCCACAGGCAATAGTCGGGTTTGATGACGGCGTAGCACTCCTTGGAAACGCATCCCTGGCCGTGATGGGCCATCTGCACGAAGTCGGCCTTGAGCTGATCGTGGGGAACGTCTGCCAAGAGCTGATCGCCGCCCTCGGGACCCAGATCGCCGAGGAACAGAATGCGTTTGCCGTCTGCCTCGAAGCGGAAGACGATGGAGGAATCGTTGATGGGGTTGCGGACGAGGGTCTCGTCGGGGGTGTGCAGGATGCGGACGGTGGCCGCGCCGCCGTCAAAGGAGTAGACGTCGCCCGTTTGCACGGTGACCAGCGGGATGCCCCGCTCGGCCATGATCCCACGCAGACCGTCCAGCATTTCCCGAGACGTCCAGAAATCCTGCTTTGGGGCGTGGTGGATGATGAATTCATCCGAGGGAAGATTCCAGTACACCCCGTCGATGGTGATATCGGGATGCTCCTTGAGCATGAACCACAGAGCGCCCACGTGGTCGTCGTGGAAGTGGGTAATGAACCAGGCGGTGACGTGACCGCCCAGCTCCTTGAGATATTCGTACAGGTAAGGGGTCTCGGAGGGGAAGCCTCCGTCCACCACGAGCCGCGTGTCGCCGCTCTCCAGAATGAAGGACGTATTGATGGTGTCGGTTATCGACTTGAGAAAATGCAGTTTTGCCATGGCGGTCTCCTTACAATAGTTTTCCTATATTATACCTCTGTTTGGCGAATTTGTCAACGGGGTTTGCGGGAAAGAAGCCAGGAGTTTTTTTGAGCACTGTATGTATTCACAGGGAAGTCATACACAGTTTACAAAAATCATGTAAAATATTTTTAGAAGCTTGTAATATTTCGTTTTCTTTGGGGTCTTATAGAGTAGGGAATTACCGATGATCCCATAATGTGGACGATCATCCCGCATTCGCTCTTTTTCTCAAATCCTGTGCTATCATAGCATCATCGCGAACAGAAGGGAACGACTATGAAAAAACGCTTGAATCGCTACCTGACCCTTTTCCTTATGCTGACGCTTGTGCTTTCTGCCATCCCCGCCTGCGGAGGCTACAATGAGGAGAGCATACGTCTTATGCAAATGGACGAGGAGTCCCGCGCCTACGCGCTCTATGAAAACATGGCAGGTAGTCTGCTCATGGCTATCGCTTTTTCGGTGAAGAGTACCACCACCTACAGCGGAAAACTGGACGGGCAGAGTCTGAAGCTTACCCACACCGTGGATATGATCAGTAAAAGCCAAAACGGAGCCGCCCGTATGGATTATTATGAGGATCATCACCTCACCCAATACGGAGAGCAGTTTCGTGAAACCCATCTCGTGAGCGGCTATACAGACGGCTATCTCTTCAAGTCCAATTACGTCAGCGGCTATACGCTCAAAGCCAAAACCGCCGTGCCTTACCATGAATTCGATTACATGAGGCTCTCCGAGCAGCTCCTGTTGTATCCCGAGCAGTGGGGATGCGAAACTGTGACCTGCGAAAAGAACAAGGACGGCTCCTTTACCGCGACCTTTGCGGGGTTGAGCTTGGATGGATTGAATGAGTTGTCCTACGACTACGGTCTGGATCTTTCCATGATGGGAGAATCTATCTACCTCACCGATGCCACCGTGGTGATGCACTCCACGCCTGACCTCCGTTTTAAAAACGTCTCCTACAGCTTGACCTACACCCAGTATGCCGCTGAGGGGTATCTTGCCGAACAGAAGTTCGTTGTGAAAACAGAGCAGACCTTTGAATACGCCATTCCCGAATCCTTCAAGAGCGTAGATCTGTCCGCTTACGACGACATCGGGGACCTTACAGTACTGGATGACTATATGACCTGCTTCGATAACCGTGTAAACGCCGAGCGGGGCTCATACGCATATACCTCCCGTGAGACGATTACCGAGGATGGCGAAGCCTCGGTCTGGATCTACGACGTCAAGCTAAATATCGGTACGTATAAGAAACGCCTGACCTACTCCTCCGAGGGAAGATATGGCTATGAGGACGAGATGTATCGCTCCAGTGCCTTTTACCGGGATGGGATCATGGAATTTAAGACAACGGATCCACAGGGAGAGACTGCTTCTGAATCCTACGAATATACCGAGGGAGACGTACGCCGTGTCATTGCCGCCGAGCTTTCCTTGGGTGACTTTTCGCCCGTATACGTTACCCGCATTGAGGAAAAGGATTCTGAGGCAGGGAAGTACCGTTTCCATCTCGGCGGGGCATTACAGGCGGAATATAGCTCCTATTTTTACGATCTGTACGGATCTCTGCGGTACTTGGACGCCTATCTGGACGTCACCATACTGAACGACGAGCTGATGGATCTTGAGCTGTATCTGGTCGCCGAGGGCTATACCGACACCGTGAAGTCCCATATATACGAAATCAAGGTGTCCTGTAACTTCTTGGAAAAGAATACCTCCTCCGCCCCTGTCTGACGATAGCTTACTGTAGCTGTAAATGTAACGAAAGGGATCCATACCATGAAAAAATTGATCACTCTCATGTTGAGCGCCATTCTCCTGGCCGGTCTTGTCCTCCTCCTGTTCTCCTGCTCGGATGACTCCCGCCTGAACCGTATGGACGAGGCCGAGCGCGCCGTGGCCTTCTACGAGATGGTGGAGGAAAACGGCAACAAGGCGACCTCCCTCTCGGTGGAGCAGAAGCTGTACTTGAAGATGGATATCGGTGACGTGGCCTACGAGCAGCTCAACGAGGGT
>JAZRFR010000026.1:0-23462 GCA_045643785.1 Eubacteriales bacterium
AAAAATGTGGTATAATTCACGTAACCATCACAGGTAACGTAGGATATTACAGCCCTCTCACGGGCCGTATCGCATACGTTCGATTCATTTTTACACGATTATTCCCGCGCTTACTCGCCCCATGAATGAGCATGATCGTAAGAAAGGATGTGATTCAAATTTTACCGCTTGAAAAAATGTCCGACAAGGTAGCCGCCGTTCTGAAATCACACGGCGTTAATCCCGAAACTCCGGATATGTGCCTGAAATTGGATCTGGATATGAAGGGGGACTACGGAGAGGTTTGGCTGGTCTTTTCCCGCGCAGACGGAAACATCTACCGCGTGATCGAAACCGCCGGAAGCGTAGAAACCTTCCCTCTTTCGGAGCTCACAGAGCCTTACATCGACAACTACACCACCTCCAACCGCTTGCAGGTCCACCGTCACGCCCCCGACGAGCCTCCGCCCGAAAAGGGAGACATGACCGACGACGAGTTCCAGCGCGCCACCCGCGCCTACAACTGCGGCGGCACCACCGTTGTACTGGGCTACTGCACCAACGCCGTTAAGCTGAAGCTCCTGGCCTTTGTAAACCTCTGGGATCGCCTGAAGCGAGGGGATACCATCAACGATGACGACGGTATTTTCGAGCAGTTCAACCGTACCTGCCCCAAGTGCGGACGGCTGTACCGAGACCCTCACAACCGCGTTTGCGAGTACTGCGTCAACCGCAAGGGTGTTATGGGGCGGCTTATGTCCTACTTCGCCGTATTCAAGAAGCAGGTCTTCATCGTACTGCTCTGCCTCTTGGCCACGACGGGACTTTCCCTTTTGAACCCCATCGTCAGCGGTACCATTTTGTACGACGAGGTCATCAGCGAGACGGGCTCCATGCACGAAGCCAAATACGTCTACATCTGGGTAGGCGTGCTGACGGGCATGGCTCTGCTCTCCATGGGCATCGGTATCATTCAGAACCGAACCAACGCCTACCTGTCCACCCGCGTGACACGCAATATGAAGAACGACATCTTCCGCGCCATGCAGAAGCTGTCTCTCTCCTACTTCAACTCCAATCCCACGGGTAAGCTCATCAACCGCGTCAACTACGATGCCGAGCGCATCCGCAGCTTCTTTATTGACGGCGTCCCTTACCTCATCAGTAATGTGCTTTCCTACATCGTGCTGACGGTTCTCCTGTTCTGCATCAACTGGAAGCTGACCCTGATCCTGTATGCTCCCATCATCCCCGTGGTGCTGATCTTGAAGTTCGCTCTGCCCAAGCTCTGGAAGAGCTACTCCCACCTGTGGCGGCGCTCCTCCTCCATGAACACCATGATGAACGATTCCCTGTCGGGTATCCGCGTAGTCAAGGCCTTCGCCAAGGAGGATACCGAAACCAGCCGCTTCTACGAGTACGCCTCCAAGCTGTACAAGGCCAACCTCCACACCCAGAAGGTGTCCATGTTCATCTTCCCCGTCATCTCCATCCTGGTGGCATCCACTTGCCACGCCATGTGGGGATTTGCGGGTATCGAGGTTATGGGCAAGACCATGACCTACGGTGAACTGACGGTGTACATGGGCTACACCGGCATGATCTTCGGCCCTTTGAACTTCTTTACCAACTTCACCAATATGGTGACCGACACCATGAACTCGGCCGTCCGTATGTTCGAGGTGCTGGATACCACCCCCGAGGTGGTGGAGGCTCAGGATCCAGTTCGTCTGGATACCATTGACGGCGTGATCCGCTTTGACCACGTAAACTTCCACTACAATCCCAACCGTCCCATTCTGAAGGATATTTCCTTTACCATTCAGAAGGGCGACCACGTGGGTCTGGTAGGACACACGGGCTCGGGTAAGTCCACCATCGCCAATCTGATCACCCGTATGTACGACGTAGTCAGCGGCTCCATCACCATTGACGGTGTGGATATCAAGGATATTGAAATGAATTCCCTGCGCCGTAACGTGGCTATCGTATCCCAGGAGGTCTACATTTTCCGCGGGACCATCCTGGATAATATCCGCTACGCCAAGCCCGAGGCTACCCGCGAGGAGGTCGTCGCCGCCGCCAAGGCCGCCAACGCCCACGACTTCATTCTGCGTATGCCCGAGGGCTACGACACCATGGTGGGTATCGGCTCCCGCTCCCTGTCGGGCGGTGAACGCCAGCGCGTATCCATCGCACGCGCCCTCCTGCTCAATCCTTCCCTCCTCATCCTGGACGAAGCCACCGCCGCCATGGATACCGAGACCGAACGTCTGATTTCCGAGGCCATTGACCGCGTCAGCGAGGGCAAGACCACCATCTCCATCGCCCACCGTTTGTCCACCCTCAAGAATTGTAACTACCTCATGGCCATCGACAACGGCGAGCTGGCCGAAATGGGCACCGCCGAGGAGCTCATGGAAAAGAAGGGCATCTACTACAAGCTCTGGACTCTCCAGAACGAACAGCTCCAAAAGGTCATGGAGGGTCGCTGAGGCTCTGCGAGCCTCAGCAAGAAGCTTCCCCTTTCGCTCGGAGCGAGCGAAACTCCTAACGGAGCAAGGGGAAAGCTTCCGCGCTCCAACACTTACAACAGCGAAAACCGCCCGCTGAGGCTCTGCGAGCCTCAGCAAGAAGCTTCCCCTTTCGCTCAAAAACGAGCGAAACTCCTGACGGAGCAGGGGGAAAGCTTCCGCGCCACAATCCCCGCATACGCATAACCGACGCAAACCGTTACGATCACCCACATACTTTCAAAATCATGAAAGGAACAGGTACAAAATCATGGCAAACGCAACCGAAACCAAAAAGCCTCTTGACGACAGCGATATCACCGATCTGTTCGAGCATCGGGTATCCCTGGATCTCACCCCTGAAAACGCGAAATTCACCCGCTCCGCGGGCAACCTGATCTCCCTGGAGATCACCCAGCCCTCGGGCAAGGTGGAGTTCTTTGAGCGCATTGTGCCCGTCCGCGCGTTCCCTATCTCCTCCCCCGACAATTTTATTGCCATCCGCGAGCCCGATACCCAGTTGAATGGCCGCGGCGCCGAGATCGGCATGATCGAAACGCTCGCCATTTTCCCTGCCGACGTAGCGGATATGATCAATGATGAATTGGGACGCCGCTACTTCACCCCCTCCATCACCAAGATCCATTCCTTCAAAGAGAAGTTCGGTTACTGCTACTGGGACGTAACCACCAGCGCAGGTCGCGTGGAGTTCATCATGAACAACCCCACCTCCAACATCCGCACCCTGGAGGACGGCCGCGTGTTCATGTACGACATTGACGGCAACTGCTTCACCATTGAGGATCCCAAAAAGCTGGATAAGCACAGCTACAAGAAGGTAGAGATCTACCTGTAAGGAGGTCGGTTTTGTGGCTTTCGCCACCGAAGCGGTGTCGATTTCGCTACGCAAAACCACCCACAATTCCACAAGAAAGGAAGCTTTCGCTCCGCGAAAGCCATGATCTTATCTATGAGACTGCTCTTTGATATGTCCCCTGCCGACAGGGCGGCTTTTGAGTCTGCTTCTGCGGCGGGTGAGAAGATCATGTACTGTCTGCCCTTCGACTGCGAATTCGAAAAGCGGGTAGACGGCCGCATGGTATTTACCGACAAGGCCATATACAAGATCAACCGAGGTGAAGTCCAGGCTCGCTGGGATTTCTCAACGCTTTCAGATTTCTCCGTAGAGGTGCTCTACGGTTGCGGCGCTTTCTTCGCCAAGGAAAACGGCGTGTCCATCCGTCTCTGCCGCTTCGTCAGCGGACGGAACCTGACCCGCTACTCCGTCATGGTGGAGGCCTGCAACGCCATCGCGCGGGGTGAGACCGACAAGACCCTGACCAGCGACGAGCCCGAGCGCTACTGCCAGAAATGCGGCCGTCCCTTCATCGTCAATACCCACATCTGCCCCCATTGCCAGAGCAAGCGTGAGGTTTACGGTAAGCTGTGGGGCATGACCAAGGGTCTGCGACTCATGATGCTGGTTCCCCTCATCACCGCCTTCATCGGTATGGCCATCACCTTCGTGGTGCCCATTCTGCAGAAATCCCTCATCAACGATTACATCCTGAACGATAATTTCGACGCCAAGGAAGACTGGTTCCTGCATTTCGTCATTATCGTGGCGGCGATCGTCATGTTCGATATCCTGTCCAAGGTCATAGGTCTTATACAGGGACGTATTGCCACCGTGGCCGGTAACCGATTCACCCGATTCCTCCGCACCCTGCTCTTCGAGAAGATTCAAATGTTGTCCATGGCTTCGGTGCAGAAAAAGTCCACGGGTGATCTCATGGGGCGTATCAACAACGACGTGGCGGTGGTGCAGAACTTCATCACCAACCTGCTCCCCACCTACTTCGCCCAGCTTCTTTCCTTCGTGCTGGGTCTGGTGCTCATTCTCTCTATGAGTCCCATCATGTCGGCCTTTGTCTTCATTCCCATTCCCTTCGTGTGCTACGCCATCTACCTGTTCCGTCATATGATGCGCAGACTGAACATCCAACAGTGGACCAAGGGCAACCGCACCAACCGCACCCTGCAGGATATTCTTTCGGGTATCCGCGTGGTCAAGGCTTACGGTAAGGAAGACGCTGCCGTAGAAGAGTTCACGGATTGCACCAACCAGCAGGCTCATCAGAACGAGCATACCGCCAAGGTCTTCGATACTGTGTTCCCCCTTCTGGGTTTTGCCCTCCGCTTCGGCTCCTACCTCATCATGTGGTACGGTAACGTCCAGCTCTTCCACGGAGCTATGACGGTGGGTGAACTGAATCAGTTCAATACCTACGCCGCCATTATCTATAACCCTCTCATGCAGATCACCCTGATCCCCCGTAACATCTCCGCCTTTGCCACCTCCTTCGGCAAGATCATGGAGATTTTGGAGGAAGAGCCTGAGGTGGCTGATGCCAAGATGCCCGAGCATTTCCACATCAAGGGTGATGTCAGCGTCAAGGACGTTACCTTCGGTTATGAATCGGCAACCCCTGTCCTCCGCAATGTCAGCGTAGAAGTCAAGGCAGGTGAAATGATCGGTATCGTCGGTCATTCAGGTTGCGGTAAATCCACCCTGATCAACCTCATCATGCGTATGTACGACCCCACCGAGGGTGTCATTGAGATCGACGGTGTTAACCTCAAGGACATCTCCCAGCAGTCCCTCCGCTCCCAGATGGGCGTGGTGCTCCAGGAGACCCACCTGTTCTCGGGCTCCATCCGTGATAACATCAAGTACGCCATGCCCTACGCCACCGATGCCGAGGTCATTCGTGCCGCCCGCGCGGCCAACGCCCACGACTTCATCATGCGTCTCCCCGAGGGCTACAACACCATCGTAGGCGAGAAGGGCTATTCCCTGTCGGGCGGTGAGCGTCAGCGCGTGGCCATTGCCCGCGCCCTGATCCACAACCCGCCCATCCTGATTTTGGACGAGGCCACCGCCGCCCTGGATACCGAGACCGAAAAGCTCATCCAGGACGCCATCGATCGCATGACCGACAACCGCACCACCTTCGCCATCGCCCACCGCCTCTCCACCCTCCGCAACGCCAACAAGATCCTGGTCATCGACCACGGCCGCATCGCGGAGTTCGGAACCCACAAGGAGCTGCTTGACCAGAGAGGTATCTACTTCAAGCTGGTCATGGCACAGACCAGGGCGGCCTTGGAGAAGGGTTGATTCCCTCCCCCGTTTCCCAACGTATAGCAACAGCCCCGACAGGTTTTGGCCTGTCGGGGCTGATTATTTTTGAGATTACAAATTCTCCGCCAGATACCGCGCCACGTACACACCCGAGGCCGAGGCATGGGACAGGGAGTGGGTCACACCGGAGCAGTCTCCGATGACGAAGAGACCCTTGTGGCAGGTTTCGAGATTTTCGTCGATATTGACCTCCATGTTGTAGAACTTGACCTCCACACCGTACAAAAGAGTGTCGTCGTTGGCGGTGCCGGGGGCGATCTTGTCCAGAGCATAGATCATCTCAATGATGCCGTCCAGAATACGCTTGGGCATGACCAACGAGAGGTCGCCGGGAGTGGCGTTCAGAGTAGGCTCAATGAAGGCCTCGTCGATACGGGACTGGGTAGATCTCTGACCGCGGATGAGGTCGCCAAAGCGCTGAACCATGACACCGCCGCCCAGCATATTGGACAGGCGGGCAATGCTCTCGCCGTATCCGTTGCTGTCCTTGAAGGGCTCGGAGAAGTGCTTGGAAACCAAGAGGGCGAAGGTGGTGTTGCCCGTGTGCTTTTCGAGATCCTCATAGCTGTGGCCGTTGACGGTCACGATGCCGTTGGTATTCTCGTTGACCACCACGCCGTGGGGATTCATGCAGAAGGTACGGACAAGATCCTGGAACTTCTCGGTACGGTAGATGATCTTGGACACATACAGCTCGTCGGTGAGGTGAGAAAACACCTCAGCGGGAAGCTCCACCCGCACGCCGATATCCACGCGGTTGGACTTGGTGGGGATCTGCATATCACGGCACACGCTCTCCATCCACTTACTGCCGCTACGCCCCGCCGAAATCACGCACTTGTCACAGGTATACTCCACACCGCCGCTGACCACGGCATAACCGTCCTCGGTCTTTTTCACGCTGTCCACAGGCGCGCGGAAGTGGAATTCCACCTTTTCCTTCAGCTCGTTGTAGAGATTCTCCAGAACGACGTAGTTGATATCCGTACCCAGATGGCGCACCGAGGCGTCCAGCAGGTGCAGACCGTTCTGCACGCAGAGCTTTTTGATATCGGAGTTAGCGGTGGTGTAGAGCTGGGTTCCTTCCCCGCCGTAGGCCAGATTGATCTTGTCCACGTACTCCATAAGCTCGGTGGCCTTGGCCTTGCCGATATACTCGTGGAGCGTACCGCCGAAATTGTTGGTGATGTTATACTTGCCGTCGGAAAAAGCGCCCGCGCCGCCGAAGCCGTTCATGATCGCACAGGGCTTACAGTGCAGGCAGGATTTGACCTTTACGCCGTCGATGGGGCACTTTCTCTTTTCCAGAGGATTCCCCGATTCAAAAACAGCAATGCGGAGTTTATCTTGCAAGCGGGACAACTCGTAGGCGGTGAAGATACCGCCGGGGCCCGCGCCTATAATGATCACATCGAATTGGTTTTTCATATTTTTCATTCCTTTCGTAATGACTGTGAATCAGTTCACAAGAGATCGAACGGATATAATCCAAATTATTATACCACAGATTTCGCGTAAATGCAAGTGGTTTCATTTCTTTTTGTGGAAACTCCACAAATCCCTTTTGTCTTTCAAAAACACATTGACAATCGAAGGAAAATACGATATAATATGGGAAATGACAATTCTACACGGAGGCTTTCATGTCTACTGAAACCATACATACGAATCCCCCCCTGTTCATCGTCTTTGACGGCATGGACGGCACGGGAAAAACCACCCAGATGCGCTTGCTCTGTGAGCGGCTGAACGCCGCAGGCATGGAAACGGTGCTGACCGCCGAGCCCTCCACGTCCCCCGACGGGCAGGCTCTCCGCCGCGCTCTTTCGGGCAAAGAGCCCGCCAACAACAGCCGCATGGCCGCCCTGTTCCTCATCGACCGCATCGGGCATAACGCCGAGATCGAGGGCTGGATGGCCGAGGGCAAGACCGTCATCTCCGACCGCTACTACTACGCCTCCATGGCCTATCAGGGTCAGGGGGACAACTTTGAATGGGTCGCCCGTATGAATCTGGATTGCCCCCATATCCGCAAGCCCGACGGCGCCATCCTTCTGGATATGAACCCCGAGGACAGCATGGCGCGTATCCGAGCCAACCGCACCACCGATGAGTTGGAGATCTATGAGACCGTCGCCCAGCAGGAAAAGATCCGAGCGCGTTTCGCGCAGGTCACCGAGTATCTGAAGGATCGCGACCTCATCTTGACCGTCAACGCCGCAGGCACCGTGGACGAGGTGGCGGAGAGAGTGTGGCAGGCCTACGAGATCATCCGCAACGCCAAGCATCTTTAAACCCCAAAACCATACAAGTAAGGAGAAAAAATCATGGCAATCCTCGCAAAAACGCCCCCCATGGGCTTCAACACCTGGAACACCTTCGGCCCCGACATCAACGAGCAAATGGTGTTGGAAATGGCCGACGTTATTGCCGAGCAGGGCTATCGCGACGCAGGCTACAAGTACGTAGTCATCGACGACTGCTGGTCGCTCCGTGAGCGCGACGAGAACGGCAACCTGGTGGCCGATCCCGAGAAGTTCCCCCACGGTATGAAGTACGTAGGCGACTACATTCACTCCAAGGGTCTGAAATTCGGTATGTACTCCTGCGCCGGCACCCGTACCTGCGCCGGTTACCCCGCCTCCTTCGACCACGAATTCCAGGACGCCCGCACCTTCGCCTCCTGGGGCGTGGATTTCCTCAAGTATGACTTTTGCTACTTCCCTTCCTTTGCCAACTGCCAGCACCGCTACCTGCAGATGGCCCAGGCTCTTCGCGCCACGGGTCGTGACATTCTGTTCTCGGCCTGCAACTGGGGCGTGCAGGAGCCCTGGAGCTGGATGCGCAGCGTGGGCGCCCACATGTACCGCTCCACGGGTGACATCGTGGACAACTTTGCCTCCACCTCCCACATCATGGCAAGCCAGATGAACAACTTCAACGCCAACGCATCGGGCTGCTTCAACGACATGGATATGCTCACCATCGGTATGGCCGGTCAGGGCTTCGTAGGCCGCGAGGACTGCAACAGCTACACCGAGTACGAGACCCAGTTCGCCTTCTGGTGCTTCACCGCCGCCCCCCTCATGATGGGCGCTGATCTCCGCAAGGTTTCCGATGAATACCGTGCCCTGCTTCAGCATAAGGAGCTGATCCGTCTGAATCAGGATCCCGAGTGCCGTCCTCCCTACCGTGTCCGCGAGCAGGATGGCGCCCATATCCTGGTCCGTCACCTGGCAAACGGAGAGTTCGCCGTGGGCGTGTTCAACCTGCATTCCACGGCCCGCCAGGTTGAGATCACCTTCGCCGAGCTGGGCGTCCCCGCAAATTCGGGTGTTAAGCTGGTCCTCACCGACGTCATCACCGGCGAGAAGCATGCTCCCAAGCGAGACGATTTCATCGCCTCTCTCGAAGGACACGGCTGTAAGGTCTACCGCGCCAAGTTCGTCCGCGACCGCAAAAAGTACTGATCCTCCATGGAATTCTATCAAAAGCCCGTCGTGGCCGGGCGCTCCGCCGACGCCTACTGCGTGGAGTGCGATACCCCCATGACGGGAGATGAAGCCGCCCTCAACTACAAGCTGGTGGACAAGAAGACCACCCACATTCTCTGCCCCGCCTGTCTGGGCAAGAAAATGGAGCTGACCCCCGAGACATTGCGGGAGATGATCACCCTGTTCCGCAAGCAGGGGTGTACCATGTTTTCGCCGTGGGTCGAATAACCATAGAAAAAGGACGAATCAATCGTAACGGTTGGTTCGTCCTTTTCATATTCCTATTATTATCCGTGGAACAGCTTCTTCTCCTCAAACACCGGCTCGCAGGTGACGTAGGTACCCAGCTTGCCAAAGAGCTTGTCGTCGGCGTGGGCGAGAATAACCGTGGAGTGAACCTCACTGCCGCGCAGGTTGTTCAGCTCCTCCATAGCCATGGAAGCGTACTCGTCGGAAACGGCGCAGATGGAAAGGGCAATGAGCAGCTCGTCGGTGTGCATACGGGGATTCTTGGAACCCAGATGCTCCACCTTAAGGTGCTGAATGGGCGCAATGACCTCGGGGGAGATGAGATTGATCTCGTCGGGCACACGAGCCAGATACTTCAGCGCATTGAGCAGGGCGGCAGAGGATGCGCCCAAAAGCTCGGTGGTCTTACCCGTAACGATATGCCCATCGGGAAGCTGAATGGCCACGGCAGGAGCATTCGTGCGCTCTGCCACGGCGCGGGCGGCACAGATCACGGGACGGTCAGCCTCGGTCACTCCGGCCTCGTCCATGAGCAACTCGATCTTCTGCATCTCGGCCTTGTCGGCGTTGCCCTTACAATGGGCGCAGGCGGTCTTGTAGTAGCGGCGCAGGATCTCCTGGCGAGAGGCGGCGCAAACGGCCTCGTCGTCGTAAATGGCGTTTCCTGCCTGATTGACGCCCATATCCGTGGGGCTCTTGTAGGGGCAGGAGCCAAAGATGCGGGTCATCATGGCCTCCAGCACACGGGAGATCTCCACGTCGCGGTTGTAGTTCACCGCCAGCTTTCCGTAGGCCTGCAGATGGTAGGGGTCGATCATATTCACGTCGGCCAGAGCGGCGGTAGCCGCCTCGTAGGCCAGATTCACGGGATGCTTGAGAGGCAGATTCCAGATGGGAAACGTCTCGAACTTGGCGTACCCCGACATGATTCCCCGCTTATGCTCGTGGTAGAGCTGGGAAAGACAGGTCGCCATCTTACCGCTGCCGGGGCCGGGGGCGGTGACAATGACCAGGGAGCGGGTCGTCTCAATGTAATCGTTGCGGCCAAAGCCGTCCTCGCTGACGATGTGAGCCACGTCCTGGGGGTAATTGTTGATGTTGTAGTGGCGGTAGACCTTGACACCCAAGGACTCCATGGTCTTCTTGAAGGCGTCGGCGGCGTGCTGACCGGCGTATCTCGTCATGACTACACTGCCCACGTAGAGTCCTACCTGACGGAAGCTGTCAATGAGCCGCATGACCTCGCGGTCGTAGGTAATACCCAGGTCTCCGCGGTACTTATTGTTCTCAATATCGGCGGCGTTGATGGCAATGACCACCTCAGCCTGCTCCTTCAGGGCGCAGAGCATCTGCAGCTTACTGTCGGGCTTAAAGCCGGGGAGCACGCGGGAGGCGTGATAGTCGTGAAAGAGCTTTCCTCCGAATTCCATATAAAGCTTGCCGCCAAAGGTCTCGATGCGCTCGCGGATCTTGGCGGATTGCAGGCGGATGTATTCCTCGTTGGAAAAACCTTCCCTGAGTCCTGCGGTCATGGATTCTGTCTGCATGGTGTCACCCCCGTATTCTGATCGGTTTCGGCCTTGTAAAAAACCATTTATTATTATACCACATTTCAAAAGTTTTTTCAACACATTTTGAAGTTTTTTTACAGGAATATGAACGAAATTTATTTTCCTTTCAAAAAACATTGGGTGTCTCCCGGTTCATCGTAAGGGAGACACCCAAAAAACATTATTCTTTGTCTTCCGAAGGCGCCAGAGGATCCCTGACTCCCTCGCGATAATACAGATAGTATTCTCCGTCCTCTCCCAGAAGCAGGAGGAAATCGGGTTGATCCTCCACGCTGTACAGCACGTAGGCGTGCTCCTTTTCCTCAAAGAGATCCGCGCCGAAGGGCGGCACCACCGATTCGATGGCGGTATCAGTTTCCTCCGGGGGCTCGGTCTCATAGTCTTCCCCCTCATAGGTCTCGTCGGGAGGCAGAGGCGCGTCGGTTTCGGGCTCGACCGTCGTGACAGGCTCGGTGATCACGGGAGTGCCGTCATCCTTGACCTGACCGACGATCTTGTCGATAGGATATTTCTTCAACGTCAACCCTCGCTTACCGATCACACCCGACAGGTAGTAGGTTTCGTCCTGATACACGAAGGCGCTGTGATCCCCGGGGGTGACCCACTCGGCCACGTCACGGTAGGAGTTGAAGCCCCACCAGTACAGGACGGCAAGAAGCATCCCCAAAAGCAGGAAGGCGATCACCGCCCGCAGAGCAAAGAGAGCGCGCTTCTGCTTGGGTTTGACGATTGTTTCGGCAGACACGTTTTCGTTCATGGAATTCTCCTTATTCATGGGTCAGAAGTCCCAGACGGTCCATCCAGTAGATCACGTGGGAGGCAAAGCCGTGATTGCAGCTGGCCTGTGATGCCACCAGCTCCCAAAGGGTGCCCGTCTGGTCGGCCATGTAGGTGAAATAGCCCTTGATGTTGTCGTACAGCTCCTCCTTCAGGCCGTGGCGGTCGAGAAGGTCGAGGCGCAGGTAGTTGCCGATGAAGGCGTTGGCAGGCCAGATCTCGGGGAACAGACCCTTCTCAGCGCGGGCATAGCCGAAATCGTGAACCAGAGTATTCCACAGCCAAGGATGGCTCTCGGGCGTAGCGATCTCGCAGAAGAAGGCGTAATACTGGCAGGACTCGGTGCGCTCCCCCGACAGAACCAGCTTCCCGTCGCGGCGGTAGGCGTTGTCGCAGTAGAAGCCCGACTCGGTCATGGACAGGTCGTTGATCACCTTGCGAAGGTTGGCGGCCTTGTCAATAAGGTTAGCATCGTCATAGAGCTTGCCCAAGCCGTCCAGCATGTAGGCGTAGAGCATATTGGATGCGAAGGACACGTCCTGGGTCAGCTCGTTGGACTTGGACCACTCCAGGAATACCCAAGACTCCAGATTCTCCAGAAGCCCGTACTCGTTCTCATACTTTCCGAAGAAGGCGATCAGATCGTACATCTTCTCCTTGGCGCCGTCCACGAACTCACGGTCTCCAGTACGGGCAAAGTACTCGCAAAGCTCCACGGCGTACCACATAGCCCAGTTGGGAATGTAGGTCTTGTCGTAGTGATCCGAGGGATAGCACATGGGAAGCATACCCTTGGGGATAAACTCAAAGGAATCGGGCAGGATAAAGCACTGCAGGAAAGCGCGCTCCAGCGCGGACTTACCCGTGAGGGCGTACTCCACGCGAGAGGTAAAGAAGCTGTCGCAAAGCCAGCCGGCGCGCTCACGGGAGGGGCAGTCCATGTAAATGTCCACCGAGTTGGCGCGGAAGGTCTCCATAGCGGCGTTGTAGATGTGCTTCATCGCCGCATCATCGCTCGTAAAGCGGGCGTTGATGGCCGAGAGGGGGAACGCGATGTGATGCAGGTGCAGACCCTTGACCGTCATAGCGGCGCCCTTGGCTACGATGCGGGCGTACTTCATGACGTGGGGCATGGCGCACTGCAGGTGGTACTTCCCTGCCTCCGCGATCACGGTAATGATATTGGACAGTCCCAGACGGAAGGGGCGCACCTGGCCGTCCAGCAAAATCTCGTCAAAGATAATGAACAGCTCGCCGTCGCCCTCGGCTTCCAGATCAAACTCATAGATCCCCGTAGTGTTGCAGGGGAACTCGATGTCGGCATAGGTATCGGCCCCCAGCGTGATCACGTCGGGCGTTTCGGTCACATCGGCCTGACCGCCGAAATCGCACTTGCCAACCTCGCGGTGAGAGGCGTACTCCAGCTCATGCTCACGGTAGGCCAGATAATGCGCTCCGATATCGCTGATCTCGCGGGAATTATAGTAGCTTTCCTTGTCGGAATAGCTGACATTGCCGCGGTGAATGACCGACACGGGGAACACCTCGTCATCGGTATCCTTGGGAATATCGCGATACAGGAAATGACCGGCCACAGCAGGCTCTACCTCTACAGGAGTAGCGGCGGTGTCGGGATTGATCTCGTAATCAAAGGCGCCATCCGAGAGCTTGTAGGTCTCCACAAAGGTACGCTGGAAGGAGTAACGCTGAACCTTGTTGATACGCTCGACAACGGGGTACGCCACAAAGCCGTCTTTACCCGTAGCGGCTACGATCTCCCCACCCACATCGATCTCGGCGCACAGGAAGCCGGGCTGGTTGAGGTAGGAGAAGGCGTTGACGTTGTAGGAGGCCACGCGTAGAGCGACGGTGTTCACGTCCTTGGTCAGATACTTGGAGATATCGTACTCGTCCACGCGGAAGTAGCCGTGGCAGCAGCGGGCGGGGCCGTGGGCAACGTAAACGCCGTTGACGGTCAGCACGAAGGCGCAGGATGCGGCGGCAGACAGGGTCACGGGCTTGTCCGTAGCAGGAAGGGTGGCGACGAAGCAAACGGTGCGGTTCATCACCTTGGCGGTTCCCTTTTCCCATACAGGGATAGCAGTGCGGAAGGTGTAATCGTGGGTATACATGATATGTCTCCTTTCGGTGATAACAATGTGAAAGAGGCACTCTGTGCCATTATTCGTATTATACCATGTTTCGCGTCAAAATGCAATAGATTTTCCCCGAATGCCTTGATTTTCTTGTGAAAATATGGTATACTTTCCGTAGTTTCACAAGAGGAGGCAGCTATGAGTCGCTACGTTATCACCGATTACGGTGTCATTCCCAATATCGACACCCTGCAGACCGAGGCCATCCAGAAGGTCTTTGACCTCTGCCGCGAGAATGGCGGTACCGTAGTCATTCCCGCAGGATATTTCTGCGTTGCCGCTCTGCGGATGTGGTCGAATACCACCCTGTACCTGGAGGCAGGAGCCGAGCTTCTGGGCTCCGAGGAATGCACCGATTACGAGGTCTTCCCCGTCCCCGAGGGGGTGGAGCTGCGCACCGACATGGAGCTCATTACCCAGTATTACCTCGACAAGCCTTGGCCGGAATACCGCCGCGCCATGATCTCGGCCTACGGCGAGAAGAATATTGCTATCATCGGTGAGGGCGAGAATTCGGTCATCGACGGCCGCGACTGCTTCGACCCCGATGGCGAGGAGGGCTTCCGAGGCCCCCACGGCGTGTTCATCACCAACTGCGAGGGTGTGGTCATGAAGAACTACACCATCAAGCGCAACGGCAACTTCATGCACCAGCTGGATAACTGTCAGAACATCCTTATGGAGAACGTGACTTGCCTTGCGGGTCACGACGGCATCCATCTGCACCATTGCACCCATACCCTCATTCAGAACTGCCGCTTCATCACGGGAGACGACTGCGTGGCGGGTATCAATATCAAGGATCTCACGGTGAAGAACTGCGAGATCAACACCTCCTGTCAGGCCTTCCGCATCGGCGGACACGATATTCTGGTGGAGGACTGCCATATCTGGGGCCCCGGGTACTACCCCCACCGCATGACCATTGTTAAGGGCAAGGGCATCGAGCTTCCCCGCGAGGAAGGACGGCACAACATCCATGCCTTGATCTACCACTTCGCCAGCACCAACTTCCCCTCGGAGGTTCCTTACGGTAACTACGTATTCCGCAACTGCCTCGTGGAGACGGTGGATCGCCTCATGCTTTACACCGCCGACGGCGGCCCCCTGGAGAGCGGGGCGTATCTGGCGGATATGACCTTCGAGAACGTGACCTTCAAGGGGATGCTGTACCCTGCTCACTGTATTCCAAGCGCGAAGGTGCCGCTGACCGTGACCCTCAAGAACTGCACCGTGGATTTCCGCGAGGAAAGCAAAGACTGCGGGTATGGGTTGTTTGCGGAGGGGACGGAAAATTTGAAGGTCGTGGTAGAGTGATACTCATCCACGCAGGGGAGGGGCTTGCCCCTCCCGCATTTTTCTCCGTAGGGGAGGGGTCTCCCCTACCGCTTTTTTCGTAGGGACCGGCGTCCTCGACGGTCCACAAATATCCGAACCCCGGCAACGAATATAATCGGGACGGTTTCGGACCGTCGGGGACGCCGGTCCCTACAAATGTACAATAAAGCCCGACGGGTTATTTGACCCGTCGGGCTGTTGTTATGTGCGTTTTTTATCCCATCGTAATATCAACAAAGGCGCCCAATGCATCCCTTGTCTCAGGCAAGTCGAGAATCTTGAACAGGTACTTCCCATCCCCATCCCGAAACACGATATAGTGCATACCTCCGAAATGCCAACGGTATCCCTTAATGCGTAAGGAGCCGCCCCAATAGGATTCGGCGGTCTTGATATCCGATGTCAAGAACATTTTTTCCTTCTTGACACCGAAATAGTAGTCCACAACGTGAATCTCCTGATCCATGATCTCCACATAAGCCATATTCATATCGCGGTTCGTAACAAAGAACAGCGCAATCGGTATACCGGGTGCCAATAGAATAATCAATGCAGGAAGAATGCTTTTTGCATAGTAGGAACACACCACGGCAAAGAAAAGTAAGCAGGCCCCCACAAAGGACAGGCTGACCGCGAACATGATCTTCAACTGCTTGCTACTCTGCCGCCGTGGGGTTTGGTCATGGGTGTTAAACCTCATAGTATCCCATCTCCTTCTTTCATTGAAAGTTCTTAGAAGGGAGTCAAGGTGGAAACCTTCTTTCAAGAAGGTTTCCACCTTGCGCTCTCCCCGCTCTCTATCAGAACGCCCAGTTACCGTCCACAAAGATGGCCACTCTCTCACCGCTCTCGGTGACAGCGGTGACAGACAGATCCTCGGTACCGATCATGAAGTCCACGTGGATCATGGACTCGTTGATACCCATGGCGTGAAGCTCGTCCAGGGTGTACTTGTCGTAGTCCTTCACGCAGTTGGTAAATCCGCGACCCAGAGCCAGATGGCAGGCGGCGTTCTCGTCGAACAGGGTCTCGTAGAAGGTGATGCCGCTCTCGCGGATGGGGGAGGTGTAGGGCACCAGAGCGCACTCGCCCAGCATGGCGGCGCCGTTGTCCATGGAGACCATCTGCTTGAGCAGATCCTCGCCCTTCTCGGCCTTGGCTTCCACAACCTTACCGCCCCCAAAGCGAACCGAGAAGTTCTCGATGAGCTGACCGCGGTAGGACAGAGGCAGGGAGGCCACCACCAGACCCTCGGCAAAGCCTGCCTTGGGGGAGGTGAAGATCTCCTCGGAGGGGATGTTGGGGTTGAACTCCTCGCCGCCCAGGGTATGCTCGCTGCCGCCGCAGAAGATGCCCTCGGGGATCATCTCCACGGTGAAGTCGGTGCCATTGGCAGACTTGTACTCCAGGGTCTTGATGCCCAGGCTGTTGAGGTACTCGCAACGGCTGCGGAAGCTCTCGTTGTGGGCCTTCCACTCGGCCACAGGGTCAAGATCGTTCCCTGCCTTGTCGATGACGCGGGAGGTGAACAGGATGGCGTTCCAGAGCTGCTCCATAGCGGTAGAAGCACGGACACCGGGGAATACCTTCTTGGCCCAGGCCTCGCCGGGAACGGCGGCGATGCACCACTTGTACTTGTTGTCCATGGCGTCGCGGAAGGGCTTGATGACGGGGAAACGGGCCTTGGAGGCCTTGGTCATCTTCTCCTGGTTGATGCCCTTGAGACCGTCGGGATCGTCGGACATGAGGTAGAGCATGGCGGGATTGTTGTCCAGACGGTACTGGAGCTTGGCGCGCTCGATATCGTCTACCACAGACAGAGACTTGAGGGTGCGGTAGCGGTAATGGAGCTTGGCGAGAGGCTGGTAGCCCCACTCAACGGTCACGCGGGATGCGCCCTTCTTGTAGCAGGCCTCCACGCACATGGCGACGAATTCGGGCTGATCCAGGGATGCCTGGATGATGACGGCGTCGCCCTTTTTGATAGCCACGCCGCACTCGGCCAGCAGGCGGGCGTAATTACGGAGAGTTGTTTTTTTCATGATATTACTTCCTTTCGGATTATTTTCTGCAATAGGAAGTATACCACATTATGGAAGGAATGTCAACTTATTTGTCAGAAAAACTTTTATGGATACGGAAAAGAGACCCTTCCCGAAGGAAAGGTCTCTTGAACCAGATCACTTATTGAAATCCATCGCGATCTGTCCCTGCTCGCCCAGCTCGGCGCGGTGCTTCTCAAGAAGCTTGGCGATGCGGGTGTTGGGATCCAGCAGGCTGGAGATGGTGGTATCGTGGTTCAGGGTGTCGATAATGTGCGCCACGTACTTGCACATATTGACCTCCACGTACCAAGGCTTCTCCAGAATTTCGGGCTTACGGTAAACCAGATTCGTGGTGAAGATCTTGTCAATGATACCGTTCTCATAAGCCTCATCAAAGGCGGCAAAGCCGTCGGTGAACAGGCCGAAGGTAGCGAAGTTGAACACGCGCTTGGCGCCGTAGACCTGCTTAAGCTGGGTAGCTACGTCCAAAAGAGAGCCGCCCGAGGAGATCATATCGTCCACGATGATGACGTCCTTACCGTTGAGGTCCTGACCCAGGTACTTGTGCTCCAGGATGGGGTTCTTGCCATTGACGATGGTGGAGTAGTCGCGACGCTTGTAGAACATACCTACGTCTACAGACAGAGAGTTGGAATAGTTGATGCAACGACCCATAGCGCCCTCGTCGGGGGAGATCATAACCACGTGATCCTTGTCGATGATGACGTCGGGCACGTTCTTCACCATTGCCTTGATCATCTGGTAGTTGGGCATAACGTTGTCGAAGCCCGACAGGGGAATGGCATTGGCTACGCGGGGATCGTGGGCATCAAAGGTGATGATGTTGGCCACACCCATATTCACCAGCTCCTGAAGCATCATGGCGCAGTCCAGGGACTCTCTGGAGGTACGCTTGTGCTGACGACCCTCGTAGAGCATGGGCATGATGACGGTAATGCGGCGAGCCTTACCACCGATGGCGGCGATGATGCGCTTGAGATCGGCGTAGTGGTCGTCGGGGCTCATGGGCACGACCATGCCGTGCATTTTATAAGTTACACCATAGTTAAAGACGTCGCAGAAGATGTAGACGTCCTGTCCACGCATGGACTCCTTAATAAGAGATTTTCCCTCACCCGAGCCAAAGCGGGGGCAAGAAACGTGAGCCAGGTAGGTATCCTCGGAATCGTGGCGTCTCCACTCCTTAAGATAGCTGTCTACGCGATCAACGAAGGCCTCGGAGCCGTTCATACCAATGACGGTCAACTCGCCGTACAGAGATTCTTTCATACTCATTGTCATTACCCTTTCTGTATCCGTGATTTTAGACAAAAATCGACTGAAAAGCCGAGGTTTTTTCGGCGTTTACGTCTTGATAGTCAAAAGTCCTTCCACGCCACCCTACGGACAGGTCTATCCGTAGGATGCCGCGGAAGGGCTTACATCATTCAATTAGAGCAGCTTTACGAAACGGCCGTAAGCCTCGTCCCAAGCGCCGCGATAGGTGCAGGGAGTGTAGTGCTTGACCTCGAAGGAGTTCGCCACGACCTGACGAGCCTCGGACAGATCCTTGATGGCGCCGAGAGCCATCATCTGGGCCAGCAGGTTACCGATGGAGGTAGCCTCCTCGGGACCGGCAGAGACCTCCAGGCCGCAAGCGTCAGCGGTCATCTGGGACAGGAAGTGATCCTTGGTACCGCCGCCCACCACGTTGATCATGGTAGCCTTCTTGCCGCGCAGAGTCTGGATACCCTCCACGGTGTAGCGATACTTCAGCGCGAGAGACTCGTAGATGCAACGGACGACCTCGCCCACAGTCTCGGGGACGTGCTGGCCGGTCTTGCGGCAGAACTCGCGGATCTTCTCGGGCATGTTGCCGGGGGTGTTGAAGGAAGGATCGTCGGGATTGATGAGGGACTGGAAGGGAGAAGCCTCCTTAGCCCAAGCCTCCATCTGAGCGAAGCTATAGTCCTTGCCCTCGCGCTTCCACTGACGGCGGGACTCCTGGATGATCCAGAGACCCATGATGTTCTTCAGGAAGCGGATGGTGCCGTTGATACCGCCCTCGTTGGTGAAGTTGGCGGCGCGGGTATCGTCGTTGATCAGAGGCTGGGGCAGTTCCATACCCATCAGCGACCAAGTACCGGAGCTGATGTAGATGAAGTCCTCTGCCTGAGAGGGCACAGCCATAACGGCAGATGCGGTATCGTGGGAAGCAACGGTATAGACGTTGATGTTATTCTTACCTACCTCGTCGGTGATGGAGGGCAGCAGACCGCCGAGATTGTAGCCGGGCTGAACGATCTCGGGGAACAGGCTGCGCTTAACGCCCAGCTTATCGGTGAGGTTGAAGGCGAAGTCGCGCTTGGCGGCGTCGAGGATCATACCGGTGGAGGCGATGGTGTACTCGGTAGCCATCTTACCGGTCAGGAAATAGTTGAGCAGGTCGGGGATGAAGAGCAGCTTCTCGGCGCGGTTCAGGGCGTCGGCATCGTCGCGCATTTCGGCGGCGAGCTGGTTGAGGGTATTGAAGTCGATGGCCTGGATACCGGTGGTATCGTAAACTTCCTTGGCAGACACGATGGGCTCCATATAGTCGGTAATGCCGACAGTACGGGTGTCGCGGTAGTGGGTGGGGTTGGCCATGAGGCGGCCGTTCTTATCGATCAGACCGTAGTCAACGCCCCAGGTATCGATACCCATAGAGGTAACGTTATCCCCGTCGATGACGGTCTTGGTGATGGAATTCTTAATCTCAAAATAGATGCGCAGGATGTCCCAAGTGAATCTTCCGTTCACGAACATGGGATCGTTGGAGAAGCGGTGATTCTCACGCAGGGTGAGCCTCTCGCCGTCAAAGGTACCGACGATGCCGCGGCCGCTGGATGCGCCGAGGTCGATCGCTAACATTTTCAAATCTGCCATAGCAACCTCCGAGTATGTACAATGTTTTCTTTGCGTGCAGGGGCATACGTACGCCCTTACACATATAGTGCATTTATTATATCATATTTCGGAGAAAATTGTATGAATTTTTTGTTAATATACAGAGGAAATATCAAAAATGATTTTTGGGATGAGGAAAAATTCAATTTTTGTTTTATAGGGGTGTTTCTTTGTACTTTTCTCTCCCTGTCGAGATGAAAAGCGAAGTGCAAGCACTTCACAAAAGAGCGCCACTCAAGGGAGTCACCCACGGTGCCTTCCTTGGAGAACCATCCCCCTGATCTGCGCGCCATTTTGCCCATGGCAAAATGGCAGACGCGCTGTCAAGTCGCAGTTTTCCATAGAGCCGCAATGTTGGCGGAGCACCAACATCGCGGTTTATGGCCTGTTTGGCGGCTACCCAAAGTTTTCTTTTGTACACAAAGAAAAACAGCAAATTGGGGGTGATGCAAAGGGGCGGGTATTTAAAGTTTGGAGACCGACGCCTAAACCAAAAACAAGGGGCGGAGCTGCTTCCCTTCCAGGGCGGCGTGGAGGGCACGGGATACCTGATCGAAGTCGGCCACGAGGGAGTGGGGCTTGGAGACGGGATCATCCTGCCGCAGGGGGGTAAAGTAGACGTTTTTGCGGGACAGGAGGGTTCCGATGTTGCGGAGGTTGGCCGAGAGAGCGTCGTTGGAGGCCAGAGTAATGAGCAGGGGACGGTCGGAGCGCAGGTGAGCCTTCGCCGCCATGCAGACGGGGGTATCGGTGATACCGTTTGCGATTTTCGCCAACGTGTTTCCCGTACAGGGGCAAATGAGCAGAGCTTCCAGGGGAATGCTCGGCCCCAAAGGCTCGGCATCGGGGATAGTACGGACGATGGGACGGCCGCAAATGCTCTCAACTTGGCGGATGAAATCGGCGGCGTCTCCGAAGCGGGTATTGGTGGCGGCGGTGATCTCACTCATGATAGGGAGGATATCGTAGCCCGCCGTCTTTAGATCACGAAGGATAGAAACGGAACGAGAGAGGGTGCAGAACGAGCCGCACAACGCGAAACCGATCATGTTCCTTCCCCTCCTTTCCCGGCATCTTCACAAGAAATCTCCATATGGGACAAAGCATCCAGAATGCACTCCGCGATGATCTCACCCGCAGAACGGGGCGCGTAGCTTCCGGGTAGGGACGGCGCGCGGAGGTAGCGCAGACCGTTTTTCGCCGTTGCTTCCCGCACGTCGCCATCCGAAACGCCGAAGGGAGCTGATGCAAGGTCGATGAGGAGGGTGTCGGCCTCCAGGGCGAGGAGTAGTTCCCGTTTCAGGATAGGGGCGGGGACGGTATTGAATAGGATGGTGTGATCTCTGCACAGGGGATGCAGGCCACCCATAGGATCGGATTCGGTGATGAGCAGAGGGCGGCATCCTTCCCCGACGGCCTCAAAGAGGCATTCCTCCCGACGGGCGCAGACCGTGACGTTGGCGCCCAGAGCGCGGAGCAAGCGGGCGAGGTACTTTCCGATGCGGCCGTACCCAAGCACCGCCACCGAGGCATCCCGCAGGGTGCGGTCGGTGAGCTCCATAGCGGTCATGAGGGCGGCTTCGGCGGTAACGTAGGCGTTGCGGAGCTGGAGGATCTCGCTGTCGTAATAGTCGGTCACGCGGGCTGAGGGGGCAAGCACGGGCGGGAGCTTTCCGCCGAACAGGGAGAGGGCGGGGGTGCGTTCCATCAGGCTGTTCAGGTCTTCAAAGGTAACGGTACAGGCGGGATCGCGGGGGCAATGGACGGTGATTCCGTCGCGGGTGGCGGGCAGGGGGAGGATGATCACATCGGTGTCCTCAGCGGCTTTTGCCAGAGTGGAGCAGATACGCATCTCTCCGCTCCCTTTGTCGGGAGGCAGGCAATCGCCGCCGCAACCGAGCAGTTTGACGCTGTATCCTTCCTCCGTGAGGCGCTGCGCCAGGTGGGTCATGCGCAGATCTCCCCCGATGACGGCGAAGCGATGGGCGGGCTTGGATGTATGGGAATCATGGGTCATAAACGGTCACTCCTTTCGGGGGCATTGGTGGCAGGGGATCGTGTCGAGACCTGTCACATTACAGGGTATGCGGGAAAGGGAGTATATGACATATGGGGGGAGTGTGAAATGTTCAAATTTCAGTTTATCGGTGAGTTGTTTATTACCTTAAGAACTTTTGATGTCCCTTTCTGTCCATGGCGACAGAAAGGGACGGAAAGAACGCCACTTAAGGAAGAAACCCACGGTTTCTTCCTTAAGTATCCATCTTCCTAATCCGCGCGACTCTTTCGCCAGGAGGCGAAAGAGTCTGATTGCGCGTGTGGTCGCAAAGACCCGAAAACCCGCACGAACGGCAGAGTGCCGTCCGCGCGGAACTCGCCGCTTTGCTTCTACCCCAAAGTCGCTGTTTTCCTTGTTGGGCAAGAGGAAACCGTGGGTTGCCACCAAACAGGCGAGTAACCGCACGGTCGTCACTCTGACGACCGTGCGGTTCCATGGCAAACTGCGACTTGACAGCGCGTTGGCCATTTTGCCCACTGGCAAAATGGCGCGCTGTTCAGGGGGATGGTTCTCCAAGGAAGGTACCGTGGGTACCTTCCTTGGGCGGTGTTCTTTTGCGAAGTGCGTAGCACTTCTCTTTTCATGTCACTGTTGACAGAAAAGTACAGAGAAAGAAATCCCCGATAAACCCAAATTTGAAGCATTTGCAATCGTCGGTTAAAAAAGGGAAAGGAGAGGCACACGTCTCTCCTTTTCGTTGATTCATTTATGGTATTTCGACCCCTTGGCGATCTGATAGCAACGGTAGATTGCTTCATAGAGGATCACCCGCATGAGCTGGTGGGGGAAGGTCAGCTCCGAGATGGACAGCCGCATTTTGGCGGCGGCTTTAACCTCGGGGGCGAGGCCGTGGGAGGAGCCGATGATGAAGCAGAGGGCACCGCACTCGGCCGTGACGGATTCCAGCTTACGGGACAGGTCGGGGGAGGACATCTGCTTCCCTTCCACGCAGAGGGCGATGGGATAGGAGCGGGGCGGAATGGCCGCCAGGATGGCCTTGGCTTCCTCGGCCAGGGCTTTCTTGATCTCGGACTCTGAGGGGTCATCGGGGAGCTTGACCTCCTTCAGCTCGATTTCCTCCACGCGGCACATGCCCGACAGGCGTTTCTTATACTCGGCGGCGGCTTCGC
>JAZRFR010000027.1:0-4454 GCA_045643785.1 Eubacteriales bacterium
ATCCACCCCCGCGTTCTCCACCGATTTTGTGAGCAAAATGCACAGTTTCCAATCTCCCCCGTTGTGCAACCATCCAAAACTGAAAAATATACTCATTTGCTTATTGATTCGCGGCCAAATGTATGGTATAATAGTGTAAGAAAACTGTATAGGTATCTCCGCGGAGCGGAATACCCGATTACACAAGGAGGAGAAATCGAACCATGCTGAAGCGTATTTTTGCGTTGCTTCTTTGTGCCGCCACCCTGCTTTCCTGCCTGACCTTCGTTGGCTGTGACAACGAGGATAAGGAAGAGGATAAGGGTCAGTACATTACCACCTACCTGACCGACAACATCTACGACCTCGACCCCGCTAAGGCCTATACCAACGAGGCCCTGGCCAACGTGGTCAGCCTTATGTTCGACACCCTGTTCAAGCTGGATGAGAACGGTAAGGTCAAGAAGTCCCTCGTCAAGGAATACAAGATCGAGGAGAACGAGGCCGCAGGCGAGTATAAAATGCAGCTGTACCTGCGAAACACCAACTGGTCTGACGGTACTGCCGTATCCGCCAACGATATCGTGTATGCCTGGAAGCGTCTGCTTGAGGTAGACGCCAACTACGAGGCTGCATCCCTTCTGTTCGACATCAAGAACGCCCGCGCCGCCAAGGAGGGTGATTGCTCCATCGACGACGTGCGTATCTACCCCGCCGAGCAGCAGATGCTGGAGATCTACTTCGAGGGCAAGATCGACTACGATCAGTTCCTCTTGAACCTGACCAGCCTTGCTCTGGCTCCCCTGCGTGACGATATCGTCTCCAAGTCCGACGACTGGGCCAAGAAGCCCGGTACCATGGTCTGCAGCGGCCCCTTCAAGCTGGGTCGTATCAACATGAAGACCGAGGATATGGACACCTACTTCGACGAGTATCACGAGTACAAGGATAAGAACGGCTTCGACCAGGTCGGTAGAGACGAGCCCGTGCAGACCATCACCGACTTCATGCTGGAGCGTAACATCTACTACTACCGTGACTACGAGGAGGACCGTCTGCAGAAGTCCGTCACTCCTTACAAGATCTGCGTAGACTGCTCCCTCACTCCCGAGCAGCTCACCGCCATGTACGAGGCCGGTATGGTCATGTACATCAGCGACGTTCCCCTGGCTCTCCGTAAGGACGGCGCCATCGCCAAGGACGTAGAGATCGCCGACAAGTCCATGTCCACCAACTCCGTCTACTTCAACCAGAACGCCATCATCGACGACGGTGGCGAGGGCACCAAGCTCTTTGCTATCGCCGAGGTTCGTCAGGCTCTGTCCCTGGCCATCGACCGTGCCGCCATCGTGGACAAGATCGTTTACGCGCAGGTCGCTACCGGTCTGGTTCCCACCGGCGTATTCGAGGCAGGCTCCCGCAAGACCATGTTCCGCGACGCTTGCACCGCTTCCTACGACACTCTGAAGACCGATGCAACCAAGGCCGCTGAGCTCCTGGCTGCAGCCGGCATCAAGCCCTCCAAGTACACCTTCCAGCTGACCGTTGCCGATTACGACGAGGTCCACCTGGCCATCGCCGAGACCATCGTAGAGAACTGGTCTGCTCTGGGCTTCAACGTCACCCTTGAGAAGCTGGGTACCATCCAGAACAACGACTGGTACAAGTACACCGAATCCACCCCTCTGGATATTTGCGACGACCTCTACGCAGAGAACCTCCGCGCAGGCCGTTTCGATGCCATCCTCTTTGACTACGTTGCTTACTCTCCCGATCCCTTCTCGGTTCTGTCCTCCTTCGCTAAGCCCTTCTCGGGTCGCGGCATGGATATGTCCAACCCCGACGAGTACCTGCTGACCCCCCACATCACCGGCTACGACAGCGAGGAGTACAACACCCTCATGGAGGAGATCTTCGCCGAGAAGACCATCGCCAACCGCGCTGACAACCTCCGCAAGGCCGAGGAGATCCTGATGAACGATATGCCCATCGTTCCCGTGGTATTCAACCTGAGCGCCACCGTCACGAACGGCAAGCTGAAGGGCGAGACGGTAGACTACTACAACGTCATGCAGTTCAAGAAGGCCAAGATCAGCTCTTACAGCAAGTATCAGGCCGCCGGTAAGGCATTCATCAACGCCAACTTCGCCGAGATGGCCTTCACCCAGGCCAACGAGTGCCCCTACAAGCCTGCTGATGATTCCGCCGAAGCCATCCAGACCGCTCTGGATCTCTTCAAGACCTCCAACACCATCTACTCCCAGTACTACCTGGACGAGAAGGAAGAGGCAGACAAATCCAAGTAATCCATCCCTCTACATTCAAATCCCCTGCTTCGGCAGGGGATTTTTTTGCTCCGACGCAGGAGTTTTTTTCAAAGAAGTGTAGACAAGACGGCGTTTTTGTGTTATAATAGTATGATGGAATTATTGTGGGGGTCTGTTGGCATTTGCGGCAGATCCGGAAAGGAGTCCTATGCGCGCTATGCGTATCATCAATCTTTTTCCCGGTTCGGTGGGTTCTAACTGCTACCTCGTCGAGGACAGCGGCGAAGCCCTCATCATCGACCCCTCCGCATCGGCCTCCGCCATTCTCCGTCGTCTCCGTGAGGACGGATGCGTCCCCGTGGGCGTTCTCCTGACCCATGGCCACTTCGACCACGTCATGTCGGTGGACACCCTCCGTCAGGCAGAGCCGAATCTGAAAGTCCACATCCACGAAGCCGACGCGCCCATGCTGACCGACGCCGACAAGAACGCATTTGCCCTGTTCTTCGGGCAGGAGCGGGTCTGGAAGGAAGCCGACGTTCTGCTTCACGCAGGCGACGAGATCAAGGTCGGAAACGCGACTCTGACCGTGGTACACACGCCGGGTCACTCCCCGGGATCTGTCTGCTACCTCTGCGCCGAGGAAGGTGTGATGTTCACAGGCGACACTCTCTTCGCCGACAACATCGGCCGTTGCGATCTCTGGGGCGGCAGTTACGCCACCATCCGCAACTCCCTGCAGTCCCTCCGCGCCTACGACGCCACCCTCACCATCTACCCCGGTCACGGAGATACCAACAAGCTGTCAAGAGCGCTGGACAACACGATGTATATATAAGGAGAACGCCAGGGCTCTGCCCTGGACCCGCTTAAGACCCTTTTGCAAAAGGGTCTTAAGAATCCCCAAAACCTTTATACAAAAAATCATTCCTTGTCCCTATAAAGTTTTGAAGGGAGTTTGACCTCAAGCGCGCTCCCTCCCCCACACTACGCCACATCACCGAAAGGATGACATAAACCCAATGGATATGAATTATCAAAAGTTAGCTGATCTGCTGTTTCCCCACGTCACCGAGACTCCCGAGGAGACCGAAGCGAAATTCCCCGCCCGCAACCTTCCCGAGGGCGCAAAAGTGACCCGTTTCGCCCCTTCCCCCACGGGCTTCGTTCACTTCGGCGGACTTTTCCCCGTTATGGTTGGCGAGCGTCTGGCTCACCAGTCGGGCGGTGTATTCTACCTCCGCATTGAGGACACCGACGCCAAGCGTGAGGTGCCCGGTGCCGCCGAGGGTCTCATCACCACCCTCGCGCGCTACGGCATCCACTTCGACGAGGGCGCCATTCTGGGCCCCGACGGCAAGGTAACCGACATTGGCGACTACGGCCCCTACAAGCAGAGTCTGCGCGCCCACCTCTACCACGTCTTCGCCAAGAAGCTGGTGGCCGAGGGCAAGGCTTACCCCGTGTTCACCACCGAGGAGGAGCTGGAGGCTCTGAAGCAGACCGACAAGAAGACCGAAATCAAGAACGTGGACTGGGAGGCCGAGGCCGCCGCAAGACGGGCTGAGATGCTGTCCCACCGCGAGTTTACCATGGAGGATGTGGAGGCCAACCTGGCCGCCGGCAACCCCTGGGTGCTCCGCCTGCTCTCCGACGGCGACGGCGAAAAGAAGATCACCTTCCAGGATCTGGTGCGCGGCAAGCTGGAAATGCCCGTCAACGACGAGGACTTCGTGCTTCTGAAGTCCGACGGTATCCCCACCTACCACTTCGCCCACGCGGTAGACGATCACCTCATGGGCACCAACCTCGTCAGCCGCGGTGAGGAGTGGCTCCCTTCCCTGCCCAAGCACCTGCAGCTCTTCTACTACCTGGGCTTTAAGGCGCCCAAGTACATGCACATCTCCCAGATCATGCGTCTGGACGAGAACGGCAACAAGAAGAAGCTCTCCAAGCGCGACATGGGCGCCAATCTGGACGACTACGCCAAGATGGGCTACTGCGCCGAGGCCGTGGCCGAGTACGTGCTGACCCTCCTCAACTCCAATTATGAGGAGTGGAGAGCCGCCAACCCCACTTTGCCCTACACGGATTTCCCCTTCAACATCAAGAAGATGTCTGCCTCGGGCTGTCTCTTTGACTTCCAGAAGCTGAACGACGTATCCAAGAACGTCCTCTCCCGCATGACCGCCGAGAAGGTTTACGACC
>JAZRFR010000028.1:0-22771 GCA_045643785.1 Eubacteriales bacterium
GACACCTGCACCCCCGACGGCTACGAGTGGTGGACAACCCCCGTCACAACCGAGGGCATCGTCAAGCAGCCCTGCGGCGACGGCACCCCCTGCAACGGCGCCTTCCCGTACATGCGCCTGTTCACCCATAACGACCACGGCTTCAACATCGCCGTAGGCTGGTCGGGCACCTGGCGGCTGGAGGCCAAGCTGGAAAATGACGGTGAGTTCGACCTGACCCATATCACCGTAGGCCAGGCCACCTTCAAATCCTACCTCAAGCCCGGTGAGACCGTCCGTACCCCCCGCCTCACGATCCAGGCCTTTACCGACGGCGATGACCGCGGCCGCAACCTCTGGCGCTCCTTCTACATTGACCATATCCTCCCCCGCGAGGACGGCCATCCCCTCTCCCCCAAGCTCGTCCTCCATACCTGGATGATCGACGGACTCCCCGAGTTCTGCGGCGTCACCGAGGAAAATCAGCTGAAAGCCATCGACACCTACCTGGCGGGCGGCCTCAAGCCTGACCTCTGGTGGATCGACGCAGGCTGGTATCCCTGTCATAACGACTGGCCCTATACGGGCAACTGGTATCCCAACCCCGAGCATTTCCCGAACGGCATGGGCGCCGTGGGCGACAAGCTTGCCAAGGAGGACATCGACTTCCTCGTTTGGTTCGAGCCCGAGCGCGTCCGCCGCGGCACCGACCTCTGGAATCAGCATCCCGAATTCCTCCTCCACTACAAGGCCGACGATAACCCCTGGCTCCAGGATAACGCCCTCTTGAACCTGGGCGATCCCGCCGCCTGCGACTGGCTCATCGACACCGTGGACAAGATCATCAAGGATTCCCGCATCACGGTCTACCGCCAGGACTTCAACTTCCCTCCCGCTCCCTACTGGGCCCACAACACCGAGCCTGACCGCGAGGGTATCCTGGAGAACCTCCACATCCAGGGCTACTACCGCTACTGGGATACCCTCATCGAGCGCAACCCCGGCCTGTGGATGGACTCCTGCGCCTCGGGCGGCCGCCGCAACGACCCCGAGACCATGCGCCGCGCGGTTCCCCTCCACTACACCGACGTAGGCTACGGCGACCACTACATCAAGCAGAAGCAGCACCGCGAAATGTTCGAGTGGATCCCCTACTTCCGCGCCCATAACTACAACTGGGACGAGCCCGACGGCACCTACAACGGCACCCCCCACGGCATCGACGAGTTCGGCTACCAGAACGCCCTGACCCCCGCTTTGACTTCTATGATCGAGTTCTACCACCCCGACGAGATCTACGCCGTAGGCCGCCGCTTCCACCCCGTCTGGCGCAAGGCCGCCGAGCTGGAGTTGACCTGCGACTACTATCCCCTCACCGAATGCCGCAAGTCCACCGAGGACTGGTACGCCATGCAGTTCGACGGGGAGACCGAGGGCTTCGTCCAGATCATCCGCAACGTCCGCGTCAAAGCCGATAGCATCACCCTCCGCAACCTCCACATCGACGAAACCAAGACCTACACCTTCACCGATGAGCTGGGACACCGCTCCTTTACGGTGTCGGGCGCTAAGCTCGCCGCTGAGGGCTTCTCCGACAAGCTCCCCCACCGCTCGGGTGTGATCTGGTTCTATACCAAAAATTGACCCAAGCATAACACGGCTCCCCGCCTTTCGACGGGGAGCCTTCTGTTTTATTCGTTTGCCTGGGCTACCGCTTTCTTTTTCTTGCTCTTCTTCACAACAACTACCGTTACCAGCACGATCACCGCCACCAGTACCAGGATCACCGCCACCACAAGGTACGTGAACAGGTTGGCGTTCCGCAAGAGCTTCACGGGATTCAGACTGGTATACACGTCCTTGCGTCCGTCGGGCTTCTCGTAACGAGGATCCATCTCCCCGCCCTCCATGGCGTCCAGATAGGTGGCAATGGCGTACCATTCCTTCACGGGATTGCCGTTTTCATCCTTGACCACGTAATTGACCAGATCACTGACAGCAATGGGATTGCCCGCCTCGTCGCGGGGAGTGATGGTCAGAATACCCATGGAGGTCTCCTCCGCCGAGCCCAGCATCTGTCCCATGTACATGCCCGCCACAATGTGGTAGAGCTTGTCGTCATCAATGGCGGTCAGGGTGCCGTCATCATTTCTGAGCATGGCGTAATCCACCTTGTTGAAGATCATGCGGTACTTGTTGAAGGAGTATTCCACGCCCGACATGAACAGCTGTGCCGAGGTCATCAGCGGCTGTACAGACGCATCCAGCTCCATGGCGTTCTTCAGATCCTTGCCCGTCACGTAAACCGAGATCAGCTCGCCCTCGGTGCCCACACCCAAAGACGCGGCGTTGAATACGTCGGATACCGTCACGTTGCCAATGGGCATGGTGGCGCGAACCACACCTGCGGCGGTCAAAGCGCAATCCACCTTCTTGCCCGTCACACGCTCCACGGCCGCCTTGTAGGCGTCGGCAAAGAGATTGCCCAGGGTGGATTCGTGCTGGGTGGCGTACACCTCACCCACCGTGTCGAACTTGTAGGTGTTGTTCACCAGCACCTGGTCGAAGGTAAACCCGTACTTGGAGAGGTAGTCCTCCTCCACCTTGGTCTTGTAGCCCTCCACCAAAGCGGCAATAGCGGGATCATCCTCCACCGTCTCGTCCACAGGGATCAGCTCGTAGCTCTTGAGCTCGCCTGCGCGGGTCAGCTTGATCACACCCAGATAGCTGCCGTAGTCATTGGGAGAAGCGATCACCGTGCTCCCCACCACGATGGGCTCGCGGAGGGTGGTGTGGGTGTGACCCGAAATGATTACGTCAATGGAAGGAACCGCACGAGCCAGCTCGTAGTCCTCGCCCTGACCGTCCTCGGTGCCGCTGTGAGACAAGCAAATCACGATGGGATCAACACCGAAGTTATCCTTGCAGTCCTTGATGGCGGCATCCACCGTCTCCTGCGCCTTGGCAATGGGATCCTCAAAAACCATCCCCGAGTTGGGCGCGCAATCATCGCCATCCACGCCCATGATACCGAACAAAACGTAGTGAACGCCTCCGCGCTCCAGAATGATATAATCCTTCACACCGTAGTTATTCAGAGCCGCCCACATATCGGCATCGTAGCCCTCCTGCCCTTCCGCGGGAGGCCAGTAGTTGGCGCACACGATGGCGGGCAGGGGATCCCCGCTGGCTACTGCCACGTTCAGCATGGATTTCAGACCGCTTTGGAGGTAATCGTACTCGTGATTACCAAAGGTGGTGGCGTCAAAGCCCATAGCCCCCATCATCCGCAGCTCAATCGCCGACGTGGGGTAGGCCGTCTGGAACAGCGAGCCCATGGAAAAGTCGCCGCCGTCCACCAGAATGGCGTCGGGGTCCAAGGCCTTCTGCTGCTTGATGACGGTCATCAAGCGGGCATAACCGCCGTACTCCCCCACCCCGTCCTCGTTGGGCGACGGAAGCAAATGGGAGTGCAGATCGCTGGTGAACAGAATGGTGATTTCATCCTGCGCCGCCGCGTCCTCGGCATGAGGGAAAATACAAAGAGAGACCAGCATCAAAAGAGTCAGCATCAATATAAGAATGCGTTTTGTCATGATTCAGAATATCCTTTCTTGTGCAAAACGGAATACATGCGCTTATTATAACACAGATCCCGTAAGATTGCAAGGAAAAACGAAAAAAAGAGGCAATTTCGTCCATTTTTCATTCCAAAAAAATATTCAGACTTTTTTCGCAAAACCTATTGCTTTTTTTCAAAAAGTGTGGTATAATATATCCCGTTGCACAGGGGTATAGCTCAGCTGGTAGAGTACCGGTCTCCAAAACCGTGGGTCGCGGGTTCGAATCCTCCTGCCCCTGCCAAAACAAAAACCACCGATTTATCGGTGGTTTTTGTTTTGGCAAGAGTAGGAGCTTGAGAAATCGCGGCGAGGCGAAGCCGAGCCGCGGCGAACTTTGCGGTTTCGCTTGCGAAATGACGGCGCTCCGCCGTCAAGCAAATTCGCGCCGAGAGTGCCGCAGGCAATCGAGGCTGGGTTCAGAATCCTCCTGCCACCGCCAAGAAAAAACCATTTGCTTTCGCAAATGGCTTTTTTCAGTTATATCCGCCTGCGGCGAGTTCTATTGCTTCGCAGTGGTATTCGGCTTGCGCCCAATGATGTTGCGCTTCGCGCAAACGGAATTCTCCCCCTTGCAATCCCCGCGGGTTTGTGGTATAATGAAACCAAGAAAGGCGGTAAAAAGATGCAAGAGATAAAAAATAAAGCACAGGCTATTGTAGATGAATATAACACTCAACTCTCTTCCTTGGGGATTAGGGTTCTCCTTTCAAAGAAGTATTTTGAATCATCCGTTGGGGAGCGTGATACGTATCATCCCGATGCTGGGGTAAGCCTATTGAAAGATGTTGCTGCACACCTTGATAAGAAGAAGGAACGGAAATACAAGCATGAGAGAAACAGATATCATTGCTTTATTCTCTCTGTTTCGCCTATTGACCAAAAAGCTGTGCCTCGTGAATGTTGTAAGGATTATTCCTTTGTCCTTCGCAAGGTTGAGAGAGCACATATTGGAGAAAAGCCGCAACACATTGTTTATGAAGAGCGCAAAGTGCTTGATAAAATAGAGAGGCGACTGCAAAAAATTCTCAAACGAGCAGAAAAGATAAAAGTGAAGAAAGTTTGTAAGGACACAATTTTTGACGCGCTTCGGTACTGTATTTTACCTGAGTACATTTACAAAAAGAAGATATGTGGCAAAGATAGGGCCTTTTGGGATATGATCTTTATCATTTTCGCCGTGTTGCTTGTAATAATTTTTGGATTGGTTATTAGAAAATTTCTTTGATTGCCGAAACTCGTACTTTCTATAGTAGAGTTTATAAGCCCTGCGCCTTCCCCCGGAAGCCAACGCTCAAGCGCACCTCCCATCATTGCCCCCATCGCCACTTAACCAAACACAAAGCGGAACCCTCGCGGGCTCCGCTTTTTCCATTTAATCAATCCTTCATCCCCAGCGCCTGCTCCAAGAGCTTCATCTTCTCTTTCGTCGGCTCGGGCATTTGAGCAAAGGGGAAAACCATCCCCAGACTGTCGTACTTCACCTGACAGATCTTGCGGAAGGGCAGAAGCTCCACCTTGTCCACGTTGGCGTGGGAGGCGGCGATGCAGCCCAGCGCGGCGACCTGCTCCTCGGTGTCGTTCACCGTGGGGATGATGACCTGCCGCAGGGTGGTGGGGATCTTTTGCTCCTCCAGATAATCCAGAAACGCCATGGGGGTGGCCATGCCACAACCCACGTAGGCGCGGTAGTCGGCCTCGGTGGTGTACTTGATATCCAACAGCACCCTGTCCGTATGGGCAAGAAGCGCCTTCACCTCGGGCGTGAGGATGCACCCCGACGTGTCCAGACAGGTGTTCAGCCCCGCCTCGTGGCAAAGCGCAAACAGCTTGGTGACGAATTCCGCCTGCAAGAGCGGCTCGCCGCCCGACACCGTCACACCGCCGTCCTCACCGAAGTACTCCTGAAAGCGCAGGGCGCGGGCGACCAATTCCTCAGGGGTATAGATCTTCCCTCCGCCCACGTCCCAGGTATCGGGATTGTGACAGCACTTACACCGCAAGGGACACCCTTGGGCAAAGATGACGAACCGCACGCCGGGGCCGTCCAGCGTGCCCATGCTCTGAATGGAGTGGACACGCCCGGTCAGACCCGTGTTGGTTTCCGTAGTGTGAGTTGCCGTCATACGGTCTCGTGGAAGGTACGGCTGATGACCTCGCGCTGCTGCTCGCGGGAGAGCTTGTTGAAGTTCACCGCGTAACCCGACACGCGGATGGTCAGGTTGGGATAATCCTCGGGATTCTCGTAGGCCTTCAGGAGAGTCTCACGGTTCAGCACGTTGATATTGATGTGGTGAGCGCCCTTGGCAAAGTAGCCGTCCAGAATGCGAACGAGGTTGCCGGTGCGCTCGTCCTCAGTGCGGCCCAGAGCCTCGGGGGTGATGGAGAAGGTGTTGGAAATACCGTCGCGACAGTCGTCGTAGCTGATCTTGGCCACCGAGTTGAGGGAGGCCAGCGCACCGTTCTCCTCGCGGTTGTGCATGGGGTTGGCGCCGGGAGCAAAGGGAGCGCAGGCGCGGCGGCCGTCGGGGGTCGCACCCGTGTTCTTGCCGTACATGACGTTGGAGGTGATGGTCAGCACCGACAGAGTATGGATGGCCTTGCGGTAGGTGGGCGTCTTGCGAAGCTCGGTGATCATGCGGTGGGTCATATCCTTGGCGATGAGATCCACGCGGTCGTCGTCGTTACCGAACTTGGGGAAATCGCCCGTGGTGTTGAAGTCCACGATGAAGCCGTTAGCGTCCTTGATGGGCGCGACGTTTGCGAACTTGATGGCGGAGAGGGAGTCGGCCAGCACCGAAAGTCCTGCCACACCGAAGGCCATGAAACGGTCCACGTAGGTGTCGTGGAGAGCCATCTGGGTCTTCTCGTAGGCGTACTTATCGTGCATGTAGTGGATGATGTTCATGGTGTTGACGTAGAGGTGAGCGAGCCAGGCCATGTAGACCTCCATACGGGACATGACCTCGTCGAAGTCCAGCTTGTCCCCCTCCATCACGGGCATCTGAGGGCCGATGTGCATAGCGCTGGAGGTATCGTAGCCGCCGTTAATGGCCAGCAGGAGCAGCTTGGGCAGATTGCATCTTGCGCCGAAGAACTGCATCTGCTTACCCACCTTCATGGCGGAGACACAGCAAGCGATGGCGTAGTCGTCGCCGTAGATGGGACGCATGAGATCGTGGCCCTCGTACTGGATGGAGTCGGTATCCGCCGACACCTTGGCGCAGTACTTCTTGAAGTTCTCAGGGAGCCTCGTAGACCACAGCACCGTCAAGTTGGGCTCGGGAGAGGAGCCCAGGGTGTAGAGGGTGTGGAGCATACGGAAGCTGTTCTTGGTGACAAGGGTTCTGCCGTCCTCGCCCATGCCGCCCACAGCCTCGGTGATCCACATGGGATCGCCGCCGAACAGCTCGTTGTACTCGGGGGTACGGAGGTGGCGGGCAATGCGGAGCTTCATGACGAAATCATCCATCAGCTCCTGTGCGCCCTCCTCGGTGAGGGTACCGTTCGCCAGATCTCTCTCCATGTAAATGTCGAAGAAGGTGCTGACACGGCCCAGGGACATAGCCGCGCCGTTCTGCTCCTTGATGGCGCCCAGGTAGGCGAAGTAGGTCCACTGAATGGCCTCGCGGGCATCCTTGGCGGGCTGGCCAATGTCAAAGCCGTACATCTTGGCCATTTCCTTCATGTAGCCCAGGAAGGCGATCTGCTGGTACAGCTCCTCGTCCAGACGGATCTCGTCGGTGTTGAATGCCTGCTCGGCCAGCTTCTTCTTGTCCTTGAGCTTTTCCTCAATGAGACGGTCCACGCCGTACAACGCCACGCGGCGGTAGTCGCCGATGATGCGGCCGCGGCCGTAGGCATCGGGCAGACCCGTGATGATGTGGGACTTTCTGGCGGCGCGCATCTCGTCGGTGTAGGCGCGGAATACGCCGTCGTGGTGGGTGGTACGGAAGCGGAACTCCTCCTCCACCTTGGGGCTGAGCTTGTAGCCGTAAGCCTCACAAGCCTGCTTCACCATACGCATACCGCCGAAGGGGTTGACGCTGCGCTTGAGGGGACGGTTGGTCTGCATACCCACGATGATCTCGTTGTCCTGATCAATGTATCCGGGGGAGAAGCTGGTGAGAGAGGATACGGTAGCGGTGTCAATGTCCAGCACGCCGCCGAACTGTCTCTCAATGGCGAAAAGGCCCTGGATCTTCTTCATCAAAGTTTCGGTACGGGGAGTCGCGGCGGCCAAAAAGTCGGCATCGCCCTCGTAGGCCTTGTAGTTGGTCTGAATAAAGTCACGGACGTTGGTCTCGTCCTGCCATACACCGGGATTGAATCCCGTCCAGTTGCTGTGTTTCACGGTTGTGTCCTCCTATATGTATGATTTTCTCTTACAAAAACAAAAAAAGACAAAGCTGTTTTGAGAAAACAGTTTTGCCCAGACGGTCGGCGCGGCCGCTCTCAAAAGATCGGGTCGCTTCCATTTGCAGTCCCCCGCGGTGCTCCGCGTTATCCGTCAGTCCTGCAAACGGTATTCAATTCATTGCTCTTATATTATCCCATAAAACGACGGTCTTGTCAAGAGTCAATTTGCAAAAAAACGAACCGAAAACCCATCTTTTTTTTGCTATGTCGGTGAAAGCACAACCAATCCTCCCGTTTCCGCGTTTTTTACCGATTCCCTTGCTTTTTTTCCCGCGGTGTGGTATAATGAGCAGAGAAAGGCGTAAACACTTCCATCCGCCGGCAAAGGAGGGTGAAAACAAAGATGAAGAAAAAACATTTTATCCTTATTCTTACAGGGATGATTGTCCTGATGATTCTCACCTTCACACTACAGTGCTTATTCAGTGATCAAACAACCGAATTCGGATTTTCCTGCGGAGCCTTTTTCTTATCCGTATTTTGTCTTGTCTGTTATAAAAACGCATTGATTCCCTCCGAATCATGGGGGCCGATCAATCCAACGAAACAGCATTATGAAAGGAAAGGCGAATTGCCCAAATACCAAAATCTGTGTAAAATTCTTTTTCTGATCACGATCAGCGTTGGCGCATTATCTTTCATCCACGGAATAGGAGAGGTTCTTTTCCATTACGCAAAAAACTTATTCGTAAGTTGATCATAATTTCGCTTTGTAAACATGCTGAAAAGTTCCGAAAAGATCGCGATCAAGCGCAACATACATCATCATCGCAAAGGAGAACACTACATGAAAAAATTATTGAACGTTATCGGTACCATCCTTATGATCGGATTTATTCTGTGGGATATAATAGAATTTTTAGCCATCCCCGCGTTGTTCGTGGTAGTCGGCCTGCTGAATTCTTTTCCTTGGCCATACTACGCCATCACGATCGGTGGATATGTCGCCTTGTTCATCATGGCAGAACTGGCCGCACATTTCATTTTCAAGGCATTGGACAGAAAATACACACCCCTCATAGCAAGAAAAATCGAGAAATATTTCGATAAAACCGCAAAAAAAGAATGATCTTCCATAGCCACGTCACACCCCCAAAAAAGGAAACATTATGAAAAACTCCACCCAAACCCGCGACCGCCTCATCAGACACCATAGCACCTACCCCCTCATGCAGATTCAGGATCTGTTCAAATTCCTGTTCCAGAGCGCCTTTGGGTGCGAGCATCTGGTGTCAAACGAGGACGCCGCCATCACTTACATCCGTCGGGAATACGCCACCCTTACCCAAGCGTCCCCCACCTCGCCCGATCCCCTGGACGGCGCCTATAGCCGGGTGCATCTCTCCTGCCTGCAGGAGGCCTGCTTGCAGGAGGCCTGCCTGCAGGAAGGCCTCACCCCCGAGACTCTCGGAAAGCTCTTTTGCCGCTCCGCCAAAACCGAGCCGTCGGGGCGGGAGGATCTGCAGGACAAGCTCCAAACCGCCCGCGACATGATCCGTGAGGGTCTGCTCCCCTTCTCTCCCGAGGAATTCGAAGAAACTCTCGCCGCATGGGCTGAAAAAGGCTATCCCCCCGTCCACCACTCGGATACCTTCCGCGCCGCCTACTCCCCCGCCTACCGCGTCATTGGGAGCGAATACCTCCCCTTCCTTCCTCTGCTGGCGCGCATCGACAAGCTCCTGCAGGACGGCAATTCCTCGGCTGTCATCGCCATCGAGGGCGGCAGTGCCTCGGGCAAAACCACCCTCGCAGGGCTCCTGGAAGACCTGTACGGCTGCACCGTATTCCACATGGACGACTTCTTCCTACGCCCCGAACAGCGTACCCCCGAGCGCTTTGCCGAGATCGGCGGCAACGTGGACCGCGAGCGCATCCTGGAGGAAGTCCTCCTCCCCCTCAGCCAAGGAAAGCCCGTATGCTACCGCCGTTTCGATTGCGCCACTCAAACCCTGGAAGCTCCCGTAACCGTTACCCCCAACCGATTCATCGTCGTCGAGGGCGCCTACTCCATGCACCCTGCCCTCGCGCCGTACTATACCCTCTCGGTGTTCCTGGACATCGACTCCGCCTACCAACAGACCCGCATCCTGAAACGCAACTCCCCCGCCTTCGCCAAGCGCTTCTTCGAGGAGTGGATTCCTCTGGAACAGGCATACTTTGCCCAAACCCACGCCCCAACCCGTTGCGACCTCACCGTACGCATCGAAGAAACAAGCTTTTCATAGAAAAACCACCCCGAGAACGGTTCCATCCGTCCTCGGGGTGGTTTCATATGCGTATGTTCAATACAATTCGGTAAATTTGGGTTTGGCAGTGGGTTTGTTTGTGTACTTTTCTTTCCGTGGCGAAAGAAAAGGACCAAAAGAACGCCACCCAAGGAAGGTACCCACGGTACCTTCCTTAGGTATCTATCCCCCTGATCTGCGTGCCCATTTGCCAACGGGCAAATGGGCTGATACGCTGTCAAGTCGCAGTTTGACATAGAGCCGCACGGCCGTCAGAGTGACGACCGCGCGGTTGGCCGCCCAATTCGGTGGGAAAGTGGATTTCTTCTCCGAGCGGTTTGCCTTGGTTTCTTACCCGCAGGCACGGGAGCGGCGGCTGCCTTCCCATAGGCAAGGGGTAACACGCTCCCCCTTCCGCGCGGCAAAAGCCATGGTTTTACAAGAGGGACAAGCCGCGCCCACCTTGGGTTGAGTTTGGCGGGGCGTGAGAAAAGCGTCTCCGCAGGCTTTTGCGGAGCGCTTTTCGAATCCCCCGCCGTGTATATCCTCTGTCAAACAGACCCATAGCGGCGAAACGGGTGTCCAGAGGGCGCTAGCCCTTTGGTGGCGTTCTTTCGGTCCCTTTCTGTCGCCATGGACAGAAAGGGACATGAATAAGACAGACCGATAAACTGCAATTTGAACATTTTACAATCTTATTCCGCAACCCGTACGGCGATCTCCAAAGAGGCAACCCTCTCCTTGAGCCGCAGATCCAGGAAATACACGTCTTCCCCCGGTCTGAAATCTCCCACCGCGGTAGACACGTCACAAAGCGCGGGATCAAAGACCAGCGTCACCCCGTCGGTCACAGCGATCCCCTCCCCCACCGTGTAAGGCGCAAGGGACACCAACCGCTCGGTAATGGGTACGCCGTCCTCCACGTCAAACTCATCCCGCAGAGTCAAGCCGTTATCCTCCAAAACAAAGGTACGCATCACCCGCCGTACCGCAGGCTCGCCGTAAGCGGGCGCAATATCCATGGTCAGCCTGTTCCCGTCCCATGCCACGTCCCGCGCGGCAAACTGCTTGCCGTCCTTTTGATAGCCGTAGAAGAAGCCCCGCTCAGCCCGATCCTCGTCGGTGCCGAAATAGGGCACCGAATGCCCGTGAGAGCCGCAGGACACAAAGGTGTAGCGCGGTCCCGAAAAATACTGACGGGAATACACGCCTCCGCCTGGATCGGTGAGGATCTGCCTGCCATCCGCGGCCAAAATGAAGGAACCCACGTCGTGGTGATTGTGGGGCTCCAGGTTGTGCCCACCCTTGGCGGCGAAGCTGTATACCTTCCCCCGCTTGATCAGCCAATGCACCGACGGCGCGTAGTACGTCAGATCCGCCTTCGCCTCGGATGTCCCGGTCAGATACTCCTCCCGCATCCAAGTAAAGGTACGCAGGAAGGTGCACCACCGCCCGCAAGCGTCCATCAGCTCGCTGTAGGCGGGATCGGGCAGGATCACCTCGTCGGGATATTCGTTTTTCAGGTAGTGCAAAACACCGATGTTGAACCGCCCCGTCCGCCCCGTGTCCGAGAAGCTGACGGTACAGCCCTCGGTCAGATACATGCGGCTGAGGAAGGGCGCCACAACCTTGACCTTGTCCAGCTTGAACCAGTCCACCCGCCCCTCGGTGAAGGTGCGGATCATATCCGCCCATACCGTAAAGAAGCCGAAGCCGTAGCACCAGTAGGCAAAGCCCTCCTCGCAGACTCCGTCGGGTCCGAAGCCTCCGAGGAAATAGTTCATAGCCGTGCAGAACCGCTCCTCCAGATTTGGCATAAGGTCGGGACGCATGAGCATGAAGGTGCAGGATACCGATCCCGTACAAACCGCCGCCCAGTTGCTCCCGTTCTTCTCCCAGAAGAAGCGAGTATCCAGGAAGGACTGCACGATACGGCGGTCAATCTCTACGCGGATGCGATCCGCGATCAGGGGCTCCAGCCGCTCTCCCAGTAACGTGTAGATCTCGGCCAGACAAAAGCCCGTCTCGGCGGCAAACAGGTCAATATGGCGGTTGTTGTTGACCCCCAGCTCGGTCTGATGGGCGGGAAGACACCAGGTGTACTCATCGCAGATGGCGTAGATCAGATCCATGAGCTTAATCAGATACTCCTGTCGCTCGGGGTAGATGAGCGACAGCACAGCGGCCACGTTCAAGGCGCGGCGGCGCTTGAAGTACGGCTTTTCATAAGTGTCGCGGTCACCGTCAAAGACGAAACGGCGGTACGCAGAATAGTTCAGAGCCGGGATCTCGCTTCGGCCCTCTGCTTCCCAACGAGCCAGTAACTGCTCCCGCAGGGGACGGTACAGCTCCTTTTCCCGAACCTCAGCCCAAAACCCGGGCTCCTGCGCCTTTCCCAATAAAGCTTTCATGCGGTTTCCTTCCTTTCCTTCATTGCCATGGAAATGGAATTCCACAGCTTATATGCTCATTATACCACAAACCCATAATTTTGGCAAGTTCTTTTGTGCAATTTAATGTTCACAATAATGTAGCATATCGTTTTCATTCAATTCACAAATATGTAGGATAATTATAGGTAGTATCCCACCGTTTACATGTATGAAAGGATCAAAACCATGATGAACTCCAAAAAATGGCTCAGCCTCATCCTGGCCGCCCTGATGCTTTTCTCCGTAACCGCCGTGTTCGCAGGCTGTGGCGAAACCACCGAAGATCCCACAGGCAACGAAACCCTCAACACCCCCGTCGGGTCTGAGGCCGAAAGCAACGAGGAAGATCATCGCTTTGACGGTATTGATTACGAGGACCGTCCCTTCCGTATCTACACCAGTACCAACATAGCCAGTATGGGCATGGGTAACTCCAACTTCCTCATCGAGGGCACCGGCGAGTCCACAGGTAGCCTGGTCAACGACGCCGTGCTGGAGCGCAACATTCAGGTAGAAGAGCTTCTCGGTATCAAGCTGGAATTTACCCAGGTCGACCTGACCTACAACCTGGTAGCCGCCGATATTCGTAAGTACACCCAGTCGGGCGACGACGTGTTCGATCTGGTCATCAACGACATCTACGCCTACGCCGAGCTCATCATCGAGGGCAACTTCCGCAACGTCATGGAGGACGAGTGCGTATTCGATTTCGAACGTCCCTACTGGTATAAGGACTACATGGACGATCTGCGCTTCATGGACGGCTACCAGTACGTGCTGGCAGGCGACTATTTCGCAGACATCATCCGCGGCGCCCACCTCCTCCTCTTGAACAAGGAGATCTACAAGGATTATTACCAGAGATCCGCCGACGAGCTCTACGACGTAGTCACCAACTATGAATGGACCTACGATAAGATGAACGAGATCATCACCGACAAGTGGGCAGACAAAAACGGTAACGGCGTGAAGGATAAGGGCGACCAGTTCGGCTTCATGGAGCCCGAGTTCTGGGGCGGTTCCATTCCCTTCTCGGTCAGCGGTAATCCCACCTTCATCTCCCGCGACGAGGACGGCATCCCCACCGTCGTGGTTCACGAGGGCGACCGCGCCAACCAGCTCGCCGCCGCCATGAGCACGCTCTTTAACAACGAAAGCTCCAGCGTTGCTCTGACCACCGATAGCGAACTGCTCACCGCCTTCACCCAGGATGAGTGCCTAATCATTGGCTACCAGCGTCTGGGTTCTCTGGAAAACGCCATCTTCCGTGACATGGAAGGCGACGCCGCCGTGCTTCCCTATCCCATGCTCCACGCTTCGGACAAGAAGTACACCACCTCTGCTCACGATACCACCGAGATGGGCGCCATCCTGTCTACCTCCACCGACCTCGCCTTCATCTCCACCGTAGTGGAAGTTCTCAACCGCGAGACCGCCAACATCCTCATGCCCGCCTACTACAAGGAGGGTCTGCAGGTGCAGTGCGTAGATGACGAGAAGGCCGCCGCCATGATCGACATCATCCACGACAACTTCGATAACTCCTTCATTCTGGCCTACAACCTGCCCCTCGGCAGCGTCATTCTTCAGTCCTTTGCAGAGGCTATGATGAGCAAGCGCGAGTTCTCCGCCGTCTTCCCTGCCCCCCGCGCAAAGACCGTCAACAAAACCCTGGCCTCCAAGATCAGAACGTTCGAGAAGAAGAACAATATCGACTGATCCACCATCCCAATACACATCCCTGCGCGGGGTCGGGTTCTCCCCGACCCCGCGATTTTTTAACAGATACTTACTTCAAATCGGAGTTTATCGGCCGTGGCTTTGCCCCTGGGTCTCGCTGCGGCTCGGTCACGACACGGCTCTGACTGCCACCGGCGGCCCGCCGCAGGCGGAGATTCTCGACCGTGTCGCCGCTTCGCTACCCCACCGGAATCCATTTTGAAAATATCCTCGCTCCGCTCGGGGGCAAATTCGCCTGCGGCGAAGTTTGCGAGGGTTTCCGGACTTCCTAAAACTTTAAAAAAAGAGTTATTTTTCAATATCTTTTTAAAGTTCTTGGGGTCAAGCCCTTCTTTCAAGAAGGGCTTGTGGGGGTGCAGGGGTGAAACCCCTGCACTGTAAACCCCAAATCTCCCGTTATTTTCATTTTGAAAGGAGTCCCCCATGAGCAACCTTTACCCCATCACCTACTGGTACGGCATCCGCCCCGAATACATCTCCAAGGAACGCCTCATTGAGGCCAAGGAAGCGGGTTTTACCGTCATTGAATGCAGCTACGGCACCGAGACCAATAAGAAAGTTCTGAAATGGTGCGAGGAGCTGGGACTCAAGGCCAACGTAGGCGACCCCCGCGTAGGAAAGGCTCTGGCCGCCGAGGAAGGCTGGGAGCAAGGGCTGGACGAGATGATCGCCGACTACGCCGACTACCCCGCTGTCAATCGCTTCTTCATGAAGGACGAGCCCCTGGACGACTACTTCCCTACCCTCGGCCGCGTGGCGGATTACATCAACACCCACGACCCCAAGCACGGAGAATACATCAACCTCCTTCCTTACCACGCCGTTCCCCCCGCCGAGGGCGAGAGCTTTACCGCCCGCTATCAGCGGCATATCGACGGCTTCTTTGAGGTTGTGCACCCCACCATTCTGTCCTACGACCACTACAACCTCAGCAAAAAGGAAGTGGAGTCCCTGGAAGGACTCACCCCCGCCCGCGTCAGCGACGAGAACCGCGTCCGCAACGGCTGGGAAGATAAGAAGTTCGCCGCCGTGACCACGCCGTACTACTACAACAACCTGGAGCTGATCCGCGAGAACGCCATGAAACGGGGTATTCCGTGGATGGACATCATCCTGCTGGTGGAGCACTGGCACTACCGTTGGCCTACCGAGGCAGAAGTCCGCTGGGAGGCCTTCACCGCCCTGGCTTACGGCTCCACCGCCCTCTCCTACTTCACCTACTGGACCCCCGGCACCGCCCACACCGAGCCTTGGTCGTATCACAACGGCATCATCCTCTCGGACGGAACCCAAGGCGAGAAGTATGAGATCGTCAAGGCCATCAACGCCGACCTCCAGACTCTCTACGCAGGCATCTGCAGGGATGGTGAAATGACCTCCGAGGCCGTCTACCACGTGGGCGAAGAGGCCGACGATCTGGTCAAGCCCTTCGAAGGCCACGGTAAGTACACTGCCCTTGATGGCGGGCGTCTGGTAGCCGGCTTCTTCGCAGGGAACAAGTGTATGCTGGTCAATAAGGACTTCGATGCTCCCGTAACCATCACCGTCAAGGCCGACGGCAACCTCCAAAAGCTCAACAAGGCCACGGACGCGTGGGAGGCTTGCGGCGAGACTGTCACGCTGGCCGCAGGAGACGGAGAATTGTTCCGCGTGATTTGATTCCGACTATAAAGATAAGGCGATATCCGCATGGGTATCGCCTTTTATTATTCAAACTGCCAACGGTCAACCAATCTCAAAATCCCCTGTATTTTTATGCTCGTCTTTTTGGCCTTCGAAAAACTCTGCATATCCACCCACTTCGATGGCGGCCACGTAGGTCTTGGCATAAACCGAATTCCCGTTTTCAGAGGTTCCGATCTTTTTGTAAAAGGCATAGAAAGGTATGCCCGTGGTCATCTTTTTGGTTTGAGGATCGTATCCGAACACGTATTCCATATCCACGAAATCATACCCGTCAAAGCTCACCTTGTCCTGCGTCGCCATACACAGCGGGCAAGAATGTCCGCCGAACACGTACCCGTTATACAGGAGTGCTTCCGCATCCTCCAAGGAAATTCGTTTTGCCTTCGCAATCACGGGATACGTTTCCATAATGTCGTTGCGTCTATCAAAATACTCAATTTCGGACACCGTCAAAACACCGTCGCTGACAATGTCGCCCGCATAATTCTGAAAATTATCAAAATTGACGCAGATATAATCGGATATCGGCTTGGCTTGCACTTGATTCAACGGATGTGCAGCCTCATCGAAGAAGTAAATATATACCCGTCCCGCACCGTATTCCGAATAGTCATCGTATTCCCGAATGATCTTTGCATCCGAAAAAGACACGTTGAAAATGTCAAACAGCTTGGTTTTTATGGATTGGATAGATTCAATGATTTCTTCATCCGACAGGCGTTGATCCACCTGCACCGTCTCTCCATCCAAAATGATCTTTAGATCCCCATCGGAAATATTGTACAGTCTGAAGGTAGATCCTGCCGTTTTTTGATAGGCGTGTATGTTGTAAACGCCGCTTTCCGTGCTGACGGAAAGGCTACTTCCGCTATCGTAATGGTTCTCTTCTATCTGGTAATGGGGGACCTGAACCCGTAAGGAATCCGCCAACGGGGACAGAATACCGTCGATAAAATCCCGGAAATCCGACTCGCTTTGCTCGGTTTGATTTTCGGTATACCGGTATAACGGGAGGTATCCATCCTCCGACAATTCACCGATATATAAGAATTCGTCATCCGGCACGTACACCTTCGTATACGCGTTGGTGGCCACGCCATCAAGATAGGTCATAGAGAACAGCTTGGAGATCTCCTCCGCCGTGTATGACGGGTTATCCCACGTGGGAATCTCGGGCAGGGTGATCACACGCAACACCGGTACCGCAAGCACCGCCCCCACGATCACCGCAAGGCACGCCGCCACAGCCCCGATCCGCATCCAAATCCGCTTGGCCTTGGAGCGATTCGCTCTCCTTTGCAGCCGATTATCCATAGAAACAAAGCGTTCCACAACGTCGGATTCGATATTGCTGACACCGTCCAAAAACTCATTTTCTTTCATAGAGAATAGCCCTCCTTTTCCAGCTTTTCCTTCAGATCGCGCTTAATAGCCGCGATCTCTTTGTTGACCGTTGATTCACTACAATCGAGCAGCCCTGCGATTTCCTTGATGGGACGTGCGATGTAATACCGGCTCATGAAGATATACATGCGGCGATCCGAGAGCGAACGGACAAAATCGCTGATGACACGGCCAAGTTCCCGAGCATCTGTTTCGGAATACATATCCTCGCCGTCGGCTATGAAATCCTCAACCTCGGACAGAGATACCGTCAGTTCTGAGGCAATACGCTTTTGCCGCTTCTTCACCCTGTAGCAATCAATGGCCGTCCGCCGCATGATGGTGGCCAGGAACGCCTGCAGAACTGTTGGCCGTGCGGGCGGTATGGCGTTCCACGCGCCGATATACGTATCGTTCAGACATTCCTCGCAGTCGCAGGCATCGTGAACAATGTTATACGCAACCGAAAGCAAAAAGTTCCTGTACTTGCTATCGGTCTCTTTAATGGCTCTCTCGTCACGCTGCCAATACAGCTCGACGATCTGCTCGTCGCTCATAACAGCGGTCGCTTTGGGTTGAAGTTCCATATCACACCTCCTTTGTCGTTACTTGAAAGGCCCTTCATAAATGCAGTCGACAAAAATTTGAAAAACTGTAAAGTCTTTTTCTTTTTTTATTATACCACATTTTTTCTCATTCCGCAACATGAAAAAGAGGCTACCCCGCAGAGTAGCCCCCATTTTAGGGAAAATCAGACCTCACACCGTCCCAACCACAACCAGGGTACTCACCCCGGGCACCACACTCCAAGCCCCCGTAGCAGGGTTCTGGGTGTAGGTGGCGGCAGGCACCAGGATCTTGGTGGGCACCGTAGCGAAAGCGCCCGTAGCCTCGTCGTAGGTGTAGTCCTCCCCCTCAGTCCAGGTCTCCCCGTTGAAGGTCACGGTGAGGTCGGAAAGGATGGGGTTGAAGGTGTCGGTGACGGTGGCGTCGTCGGTGGCCACCACGGGGGTGTTGCCAAAGTTCTGGATCACGAAGGTGTAGGTCAGGCGGTCACCCTCGGACACAACGGCCGGATTCAAAGCCTTGCTGATGGTCAGAAAGGCCTCGGAAGCGGCGGTCACGGTCTCCTGCGCTACGATGGGCGCGGTAAGGCATGCTCCCGTCACAGTAACGGTGTTGGTGATGCTTCCCCCCGCGACGGGCGAAGCGAACTCGTTTACGCGAGCCTGGTAGATCAGGAACGTATTGCCGCCTGCGGGCACGCTGATCCCCGTGATCGTCAAAGGATCGGTGTCCGTGACCACGGGGGTGCCCTGTCTGACGCCGCCCACGTAGTAGCTGAGAGATCCCTCCACGTAGTCCAGGGGCACGCGGGTCGCGGTGCCCTGGGTGTATGCTCCCAGATCATCGGTGACGGTCAGATTGGTCAGCGAGTTGGATCCCGTGTTGACCAGACTGACCACGTAGGTCAGCACCTCACCCTGGGTGTAGTTGTCTTCCACGGCGTACTTGGCCGCCGATACCGTCTGCTGCAATTCCCCCGTCACTACGTTGGACGTCGTTACGTTGCCCGCATAGGACAACGTAGCCTGATTCTGAAAGGTTGCCATAGATTATCCTCCTTACAATCGGAATGGTACGAGGCGCAACACGCACCTCTGTTCCATCCTATGCGAAGAGACCCAGACAAGTGCCAAAATTCGACATTTTGCTCATGTGCCCGTGACCTTGTTTCCCTTGACAAATCCTTCCGTGGGTGATATACTATAACCAACGATCCAATCTGGGAGGTACCCATATGCTCCGTTCTTTCAAAAAACATACTCTTCGCGCCCTGACGCTCCTATGCGCCGCGGCCATCTGCCTCGTTTCCATGCCCACCGTAGCACTCCCCGTCACCGCCGAGGGTACCTATGTCAAGCCGGGTTACGTCGTGGATTTTTCAAGCAACGATGCGATTGATAACTGCTACGACGTCTTCAACCTAACCACCACCCTGCAAGACGGCGCCATGAACGTGGATTTTACCGACACGGGAGCGGGCAACTGCTTTGACCCCTACCTGTCCCTGTCGCTGGATAACAACAAATACAGCTGTGAGGAGTACCCCTACCTCGCCCTGCTGGTGAAGACCAATAAGCACGACCTCAAGGGTCAGCTCCGCTTCCGCACCCCCTCCACGGGGAGTGAGTATCCCTGCCAGGAATTCACCTACCAAAAGACCGACGATTGGCAGGTGGTGGTGATCCATATCACCAACCGCTCCACACTCCTGTTCTATCCCCCAAGCGGCGCGTTGACGGGCGGCTACACCAACCTCCGCCTGGATATGTTCGACAACGAATGCCCTGCGGACACCGAGTACGCCGTCAAGGCCTACGCCCTCTACAAGACCGCCGAGGACGCCGAGACCTTCATCCACTATCAATCTCCCACGGATCAAGAGGAGCAGGAGAAGGAGGATCTTTTGAATTCGGTGGATTTCGCCTCCTTCTGGATGGGCACCGCCTTCAAGGAGCCCGCCATGCAAAAGAAGATGCGCTGGGTCACCGCAGGCTACACCAACAATACCCCCACCGTGGATAAGCTTTTACGCCAGGGCTACGGCGGCTTCACCTCCAACGTCCTCTACGATAAGGACTACCTGCAGGACGATGAGGAGTTCGCCATCCTGAAAAACGTCTTCGACTATAGCGCCTCCAAAGGCATGAACAACTGGATCTACGACGAGTACCAGTGGCCCAGCGGCAAGGCCTTCGGCCTTGTGCTGAAGGGTCACGACGAGTTCGAGGCTACGGGCACCGAGCATAAAGAGCTTACGGGCAAGGACGGCACCGCCGCCTATACCCTCAGCGGCAAGGATATCCGCGTCATGCAGGCCGTACTCAAGGACGACGACGGCACCCGCAACGTAGAGATCTCGGCCGACGGCAGCGTGTCCGTCGCTGCCAAAGGGCGCTGGGAGCTGGACGTCTACGTCCTGCGCTACACCTTCGACGAGGAGGAGGATCCCACCAACTGGGAAAAGCTCCGCGACGTGGATCTGCTCAACCCCGCCGCCGTGAAGCGCTTCATCGAGGTCACCCACGTGCAGTACAAGAACAAGCTGGGCGACACCTTCAAAACCGTGGAAGGCTTCTTCACCGACGAGCCCCAGCTGGGCAACCGCGCCATGCTGTCCTACGCCGTCTGGACCCCCGATCTGGATAAGAAATTCTACGAGACCTACGGCTACGAGCTGAACCTCCCCAGCCTGTTCGGAGGCTTTACCGACTACGATAAGATCATCCGCATGAACTACTATCAGCTCGTCGCTTCCCTGTTCAAATCCTCCTACATCGACCAGATCTCGGACTGGTGCGAGGCCAACGGCACCGCCTCCTCGGGGCACCTGCTCTTTGAAGAGGACATGAACGACCACATCGAAACCTACGGCGGCGACTTTTTGCAGTTCGTAGGCGGCATGACCATCCCCGGCGCCGATACCCTGTGGGTCAACCCCGATCTGCTCATGGGCAAGCACAACATCGGCAACTACATGGGTCTGCGCTACGTGGCCTCCGCCGCCAAGAACGCAGGCAAGCCCGACGTGTTCCTGGAGTACAACCCCGATGCCGCCGAAGCCCTCCCCGACAACCCCATGCCCGCCTCCCTGGGCGGCGCCTCCATCTCCCGCCTCCTGGGCTGTAACGTCTTCCACGTCATCAACCCCCAGTATAACTACACCACCGACCAGCTCGTGGAGCTGAACAACTATGTGGGCCGCATGAACACCATCCTGGACGAAGTCACCGAGTGCGGCGATATCGCCGTGTTCTACCCCATCGCCACGGTGCAGGCCCTCCACAACGCCGACGCCGACCACTCCTCCACCACGGGAGGCAAAAAGCCCACCCAGGCCTATGAGCTCAACACCCGCTACGAGGATCTCTGCAAGAATCTGCTCACCAACCAATTCTCCTTCACCGTCCTGGACGACGAGACCATCCGCGCCGCCACCGTCACGGCCGATGGCCGCCTCGTGGCAGGTCTCGGCTCCTACCGCGTGGTCATCCTGGGCTATACCCAGTACATCTCGGTGGAGGCGCTCCAAAAACTCACCCACTTCACCGAAGCGGGCGGTACCGTGATCTTCGTGGGCGAGACCCCCGAGCACGGTCTGCGGCTGGAGCAGGAGGACGCCATCTCCGCCCTCATGGCCAAGCTGGAGGACCAGCCCCGCTTTAAGAACGGCGCAGGCACCCAGCTCATTGAGAAGCTGGAGGAGATCTCCCACCGCAACCTGACCGTACAGGTCGTAAACGGCGACAAGAACACCCTCCTCATGGCGGATTTTGAATCCGCCGACCGCGACGTGACCTTCTTCGTCAACGCAAGCTACAGCGATACCACCGTCAAGCTGTCCTACACCGACGGCTATGACGGCAAGGCCACCCTCTACCACCCCGCCACGGGCTATATCGAGACCGTAACCCTCGGAGATGGCAAGGAGATCACCGTCCCCGCCTGCGTGGGGCTGATCCTCATGCGAGAGGCCGACAACACCCGCGACGATACCCCCTATACCCGCACCGACGAGCCCATCACCCTCCCCTCCGATACCCAAAACGGCACCGACTCCACCACCGACACGATCAACACCTCTGCCCCCTCAGGCGGTTGTCAGTCGGCTCTGGGCATGACCGCCACCGTAATCGCTCTCCTTGCCTGCACCGTTGTTTGTCGCAAGAAGAAAGAGGATTGAATATCTAACGCACATGTTTTTCGTATCAGCCAACCTACGCTTCCCCTCCATTGACAAGGGAGCGTCAGTTTCCTCCCACACACAAGGGGTAACGCGCTCCCCCAACCTCGCGGACAGCCGTTGAAAAAAGCAGCGCCCTGTCGCGTCCGACATAGGTTGAGTTTGGGCGCGGAGAGAAAAGCATCTCCGCAAGTACCGCGGAGATGCTTTTCGAAACACGCCCATGTATCTCTTCTGTCAAACAGACCCATATAGGTGAAACAGGTGTCCAGAGGGCGTTCAGCCCTTTGGTGGCGCTCTTTTGGTACTTTTCTCTCGACAAGGAGAGAAAAGTACAGAAAAAAAGCTTATTCAATAAGCTCAAATTGAAAACCGCCTCAGCAAGGCTCTAACCGGAGCCTGAACCGCCCCAAATTGTACGGACAGCACAAAAAAGAGACCCTAGGTAGAAAAGATTAGATTTTTAAGCAACGAACTGACATCGCTTTTCAAGTGGTGTCAGTTTTGTTTTGAGTTGAATACGTTCATTGTTGTAGAACT
>JAZRFR010000029.1:0-6145 GCA_045643785.1 Eubacteriales bacterium
CTCTGCCATGATGCCCGCCAGAATGGCGACCTCAATGGAGTGCTGCAGGACGTTCTGACCGTAGCTCGTGCGGTAACGGAGACGTCCCAGAAGACGAACCAGGTCGGGATTGATTCCATGGATGTTGACTTCAAACGTGGCTCTCTCGCCCGCCTGCTTGATGGCGGCGTCCACGTCCTTCTTGGCCTTCACCACCATCTCCTCAATGCGGGTGGGATGGATACGGCCGTCTGCGATGAGCTTCTCCAGCGCCAGTCTCGCCACCTCGCGGCGGATGGGGTCGAAGCCCGAAATGGTAATGACCTCGGGAGTATCGTCGATGATCAGCTCCACGCCCGTCAGGGTCTCCAGCTTCTGGATGTTGCGTCCCTCACGGCCAATGATGCGGCCCTTCATCTCCTCGCTGGGCAGAGCCACGGAAGAAATGGTGGACTCGGCTACGAAGTCACCCGCGCAACGCTGAATGGCCAGCGCCATGATGCGGCAGGCCTTGTCGTCGGCCTCCTCACGGTACTGCTCCTCCAGCTCCACGATGCGCTGTGCCTGCTCGTGACGGATCTCGTCCTCCAGCTCGGCAACCAGCTCGGCCTTGGCCTGCTCGGCGGTATAGCCCGATACACGCTCCAGGGTTTTCTGATGCTCGGCCAGGGTCTCGTCGATCTGCTCGCGCACAGCGTCGCACTCCTTGAGCTTGCGGTCCAGCTGCTCGTTCTTCTTGTCCAGCTGCTCGCTCTTGCGATCCAGGTTCTCTTCCTTCTTGGACAGACGGGACTCGGTGCGGGAAATCTCGCTCCGACGCTCCTTGATCTCCTGCTCCATGTCGTTCTTCTGGCGCATGATCTCTTCCTTAGCGGACAGAAGGGCTTCCTTCTTGGCGGTCTCGGCCTTCTTTTCACCCTCGGCAACCAGCTCCTGAGCCTTCTGCTCCGCCGTACCGATCTTGGCTTCGGCAACCTTCTTGCGGTAAAGAATACCCAAGAGTCCGCCGAGGACAAGGCAGATCACACCAACGCCCACCGTGATCAAAATTTCAATCGGATCCATGTATAAACACCTCCTTTTCATAGAAAATAAATCAAAAACCCCGCCCGTACCGTAAAGACGGGCGAGGTCATCTTATATTATACACAAATATAGGAGGATTGTCAAGAGATTTTACACCTTTACCGTATTAAAATCTCATTTTTTTGTAAATTTTCCCAAATTTCAGGGGGTGGGGACAAGGAAACCCTCTTGTGTCAGGCCATCACCATTCGATCTCGCCCAGCATGAGTCCGTCGCCGAGATACATGGTCGCGATGCTTCCCGCGGGTGCCTCAAGGCGCATGACGTTCTCCGCCGACGCAGAATAGAGGAATTTGCCGGATGCATCGCTGACGGAGATCTTCATGCCATAATCGGGGAGCTTCAGGATAATGAGGGTGAGGTGTCCGCTCTCGTCAAAGGTGACGGTAAGGGTGTGACCGTCTTCCTGCTTGCAGTCGGGGGAGAAGTAGGTGACGTAGTGGCCGTCGGTGAGGGTCAGCAGATCGGTGCGGGGCACGAAATCGCTGTCGAGCTGCAAAAGGGGAGACACGTTGTCCTCGCTGACGGCGGTAAACTCGGATACCGTGATCCAGCTGGTCTGATCAGCGGTGATATTGACACGGATGTACCGCGCCTTGATGTCCACATCTACCACGGTATCCCGCCCGTTGAGGGCGCCAAGGCGAGTCCAGCTCTGACCGTCGGCCGAGTAGCACAGCTCGCCGCTCTGAACGTAATCCGTGGCGTGATCGGGCACACCCGACTTGAAGGTGATGCGGGAGACCGAAACGGTGGCGCCCAGATCGATCTCGAAGTAGTCGCCCTTCTGACCGCCTCGGGAAGACCAGAAGTAGGTGGTCGGATCGTTGTCCGCCATGAAATCAGGGCCGTAGGTGGAGTAGGTAGGCAGGGTGGTGGAGAGAGAAGGCGCGCCTGCAGGCTTCTCGGCTACCACGGTACGGTTGGTGTTGACTTCAAAGGCGCGAGCCTTTACCCAGGAAACGTCGGAGGGATCGCCGGTCCTTATGCGAAGGTAACGAGCCCTGATGGCAAGCCCCTGCAAAAACAGCTCCTCTCCGCAGGCACCGCTATGGAGCACCGTCCATTCTTTGCCGTCGGAGGAATACTCCACGATTCCCTTCTTCAGAACGTCACTACCGCCTACACCCGTGGCGATATACACGTTCTTCACGTCGATGACCTCACCGAGGTCGACGCCAAAATAGCCGGTCTTGTTTCCGGCGGCGGTGTTGAGATTGCCCTCCGTCCAGAAGTAAGTGGAATCGTCACCGTCGGTCAGGTAATCGGGGATATAGTCCTGATAGTGGTTACAGTTGGTATAGGGCTTGGCAGGAGCGAAGGTTATGCCTTCGATCTCTCCCAAAAGGACGCTGAATCGGCTGTTCAGGGTGCTGAAATAGGTGGTCAGCACGTTTGCCGAGACGAGACGGGGGTTGTTACGGATGCTCTGCTCCAGAGTCTTGTACTCGCCCAGCAGCTTCAGGATGTCGCCCTGATCCAACCCCTTTGAATAAGCCTCCTCCATATCCATATAGAGAACGCCCATCTCACCGTAGGCGCGGTACTTCTCCACCCACTGGCGGATCTCGGAGACCATGTTCTGATTTTCCGAGGCAAGGATGGCATCGGCGTTGCCTACCATTTCCTCAAAGTAGGCCTTGAGGGCTTCGCGGGTCTCAGGGGTGTTGTCCTTCTTGAAGGCGGTCAGCAGAGCCTGCAGCTCCACGCTGTCGGTGTTCTTGTTGATCCCCGAAGCGCAGGTCATGGAAATGAAATCCAAAAGCGCCTCGTAGGCGTCGGGCATCAGCTCCCGACAGGCGGCGGTGAGGGAGGCTTCGCTATTGTACGCCTCGGGATTCCAGAGGTAGTCTCCCGTGGTGAAGAGGGGCACCAGGGAGGCGTAGCCCTGGTTCATGGGGTTGGCGGTCAGTCCCGTGATGGACTCGTACAGGGTAGGCTCCAGATTCACGCAGGGACCCATGAACAGGTGGTTGGCCAGGGTGTCGTTGACGGGGTAGTTCCACCAGATCAGCACCTTGCGGCCGTAGGTCTTGAGGATATGCTGGAGGGACTTGTTGGTGATGGACTCGGGGATGACGCCGGGGCCCGTCCACATGAGCACCACGTCCTTATGGATCAGGGGGGCGATCTGATTGGTGTATTCCGTCAGGAAGGGGTCGCCGTACTCGGTGGTGATGGCGATGAGGTCGCTGACCCCCTCGTGGGTCTCCACGAATTTGGTCTGGAAGTCGGACAGGAGCTTACCGTGTCCCTTGGCATCCAGGGTGGGGATATCGTCCAGGAAAATGGCAAAATCACGGCAGCCCAGCTCGTAGATCTGCTCGCACTTGGCCATGAGCTTCTTGAAATCCGCCTCATAGCCGCTGCCGAGGTTGATATCTCCGCCGGGGGAGATGGCATAAATAAATTTCACGTAGTTCTCATTGGCCGTGGTAATCAGGTCGGTCATACGCTCCAGCTCGGCGCCCGTATACAGGGAGCGCCACTGGGCGCGGTGCTTGGGATCGTCCTTGGGGGCATAGATGTAGGCGTTCATCTTGTTCTCTCCCATGAAGGCAAAGAGATCCTTGCGGTATTCATGGGTCCAGGCGGTACCGTAGAAGCCCTCAATAACGCCGCGCTGGCTGTTGCGGGGTGCGTCCTTGACGGTGACCTGGGGGAAGGGGAAGCTGCCATTAATCAGTTGGAACAGGGTCATGAAGGCGTAGTGAACGCCGCGGTCGGTCTGCGCCTCGATGGTAATACCCTGTCCCGTGATGTTGAGGATGTACGCCTCGTCCGCGCCGTAGGCAAAATCAGCGGTGAGGTCGCGGAGCGTGACGGTCAGGGGCAGACCGTCCTCGGCTACCTTGATCCCCAGCGCGGCCAAGCCTTCGGCGTACCGCGAAGCCTTTTCATCGAGCTTCACCGTGTCACGGACCACGCAAGTGTCTCCGTTGTAGGTGATCTCCATGGGCGTGGGGTAAATATCCGACATGACCACGCCGTCGGGATAGGCCTCTTCCGTATCGGCGGGGAAAGTATCTGCGGCCGTTTCGTCTGAAACGGTTTCGTCCGAGACGGTCTCGTCCGAGATGGTCTCGTCCGAGACGGCCTCACCGGCTACGGTTTCCTCCGAAGTCGTACCATTCCCGTCGGTGGGGTTTGCCTCGGTCTCGGTCGAGGGCTTCCCCCCGCCGCAAGCGGTCAGGATGAGCGTCATCAAGCAAGCCGCCATCAGCATAGCGGTTATGCCGAAAATCTTCCATTTCATACGTTTCATAACAAACTCCTTTTGCGGACGTTTTTCTTCCGTATTTATTATACCATTTTTTTGAACCCAACGCAATCGGCAGAATGCAAGAAAACGCCAATCCGATTTGTTCAAAAAAACGAATCCCCCTCCGCGTTGGCAGAGGGGGGAAATCAGATATAGGGAAAGACGAATCACGAAAGCGCTTTCAGGGTCTCGCAGACCAGCTTGTAGGTGCGCTCCACCGAGGGGATGGAGAGCATCTCGCGGGGGGTGTGGATGTCCCGCATATCGGGGCCGACGGAAATGATGTCCATCTCCCCCAGCTTATCGCAGAGGATGCCGCACTCCAGACCCGCGTGGATGACCTCCACCTTGGGAGTCACGCCGTACATCTTCTCGCTGACCGCCGTCCACAGGTCGCGGAGGGGGGAGACGGGGGCGTAGTCCCAGCCGGGGTAACGGGCGCGGTGGGTGGCGTTGGCACCATCCCCCGTGCAGATCATAGCCAGAGTGGCCAGCTCGCGCTCGGAGTCATCCAGGTGAGAATTGGATGCGGAACGGGTGGACATGGAGAACTTTACAGCGGTGGGCTTCCCTTCCCCGTCGGTGACGGTCTTGACGATACCGAGGTTGCGGGAGTGAGCCACCAGACCCTTTACGTGGGCGGACATGGACAGCACGCCGTCGCGGACGAGGGTCAACAGGGACAGGACGGCATGGGTAGACTTGTCGTCCATGCACAGAGCGGGAGCCTCGGGCAGGATCTCGGTCACGCAGGTAAAGACCTTGTCGGCGGGGATCATGTTGGGCTCGGCGCGGAGCTTGTCGGCCTCGGCGGTTACGGCGCGGATAAGCTCCTGCGCGTGGGCGGTGTCGCGGAGCTCAATGACGGCGGAGCAATCCCGGGGAATGGCGTTGTCCTTACCGCCGCCGCTCACAGAAATCAAAGCGAAATCATAGGCTTCGGTCTGCGCCCCGAGGATGCGCCCCATAGCCTTAATGGCGTTGGTATGCCCCTCGTGGATCTCCACGCCCGAGTGGCCGCCCGTAAAGCCGTCCAGGGTGATCTTCACGGCAACACCCTCAGCGGGCTCACATGCCACGGGGACGGTGATATCGGTTCTCATACCGCCCGAGCAGCCCGCGGTAATGACTCCCTCGGCCTCGCTGTCCAGATTGATCATGGTTCTTGCGGTCGCCCCTGCGGCGGCGGGATCAAAGGCCCACGCGCCCTCCAGACCCGTCTCCTCGGAGACGGTAAAGAGGCATTCGATGGCGGGGTGAGGCTCGGGAGAATTATCCAGAATGGCCAGCATCATGGCCACGGCGATGCCGTCGTCACCGCCCAGGGTGGTGTCGGTGGCGGAGATCCAGCCATCGGCGCGGTCCACGCGGAGCTTCAAGCCGTCGGTGGCGAAGTTGTGGGTGGAGTCGGCGGTCTTCTCGCCCACCATGTCGGTGTGACCCTGGAGCATGACGGCGGGGGCAGACTCGTGTCCCTTGCTGGCGGGGAGCTTGATGAAGACGTTATGTACGTGATCGCGGTAGCAGGTAAGCCCGCGGGACTTGGCGAATGCCTCGATGTAGTCGGCGATGGCCTTCTCATCCCCCGACACGTGGGGAATGGCGCAGATGTCCTCGAAGAAGGAGAGGACAGAAGCGGGCTCGTAGCCCGAAAGGATGCGGTTGGTGTCAGACATAATTGGCTCCTTATGGTATCATTGTAAAGTGTTCAAATTTGGGTTTGTAGGGGAGCGAGAGAACGCCTGGGGAAATACTTCTTGAAAGAAGTTTTTCCCCAGACCCTTTTTCAAGAACTTTAAAAACAATTATTTGATAATG
>JAZRFR010000030.1:0-19735 GCA_045643785.1 Eubacteriales bacterium
CCCCTGGACCCCACCAGAACCCTTTTTGAAAAAAGGGTTCTGGACTCCCAAAAACTTTTAAAAAAGAATTATTTATCAATGCTTTTTGAAAGTTTTGAAGATTCCAAAGGGACTTTTCCAAAAGTCCCTTTGGTGGAGGTCCAGGGGGCAACGCCCCCTGGTAATCCAAATTTGAAGTTCTATATAACAAGAAAGGAACCCTGACTATGAAGTATTCCGTTCTTTGCGGCGTTGACCGCGAAAGTGACCTCCGCGCCCTTGTGGGCGGCAAGAAGACCGCCCTGCTCACCGCCGCCTCGGGTGTGACCAAGGCGGGGATCCCGACGTATCATGTCCTGAAGGAGATGAGCGACCTCCGTCTCCTGTTCGCCCCCGAACACGGACTGGCATCTGCCATGCAGGACGGCGCTTTTTCCAAGGAGGACGGTGTTCCTCATCCCGAAACGGGAGCCCGCCTCTACGATATCAGCGCCCTGCGTGGTACTGACCGCCTCACGGAACTGCTCCGCGAGGTGGATATCGCGGTCTACGATATCCAGGACGTGGGCGCTCGGTTCTATACCTATCTCTGCAACCTCACCCAGCTCATGCGGGCCGCCAAGGGAGCAGGGAAGCCCGTGCTGGTGCTGGATCGACCCAACCCCATCGCCAATACCGTCTGTGAGGGGCTGATTCTGGACGAGAGCCGCTTTTCCTCCTTCGTGGGGGAATACGCCATCCCTACCCGCTACGGCCTTACCGTGGGGGAATACGCCCGCTACGTCAACGTGGAAAAGGGCATCGGCTGTGACCTGCACGTGCTGGCCTGCGAAGGCTGGAAGCCCGATATGTACTACGACGAGACCGACCTGCTCTGGGTCAACCCCTCTCCCAACATCCCCACGGTGAACTGCGCCGTTAATTACATCGGCTCCTGCATCTATGAGGCATCCAACCTTTCCGAGGGCCGCGGCACCACCCGTCCCTTCGACTGGCTGGGCGCCCCCTTCGTGGACGAAAAACGGTTGCTGGCGGATATGAACGCCCTCTGCCTTCCCGGTGTTACCTTCCGCGCCATGACCTTTACCCCCATGTTCAATAAGCACGCGGGGCAGACCTGCCGCGGCGTGGAGCTTCACATCACCGACAGGGAAGCATATCGGCCTTTTGAGACCATGCTCCATATGTTCCGCCACTTCAAAACATACCCCGAATTTGAGATGAAGCGGCAGGGGCTTGCCCTCCGTTTGGGGCAGGATATCCTCACCGAAGATTTCGATCCTGCGGCCGTCGTGGCAAATGAGGCGGAAAAGTTGAAAATGTACTGTGAAATTGCTGAAAAATATCGTATGTATTCGTGACGGATTTTGGCAAATCAAGAAATTTTCATGAAATGTGCAGAATGTACTTGACAAATTGCCCGCTATGCTATATTATATACTACGGACATTCTGCAGGAGCTCTGTAGAAACATCATCATCATCTGGAAGGAGGGATAGGAATGAGCGTATATGCTTGCGAGTTGTGCGGTTATGAATACCGTCCCGAGGTCGGTGATCCCGACAACGGCATCGAGGAGGGCACCGATTTTGAGGATCTGCCCGCCGATTGGGTCTGCCCCCTGTGCGGCGCATCCAAGGAGGACTTCGATAAGGTCAGCGGTAGCTTTGACGACGAGGAATAATCCGCGGTAATATGTACTCGGTGCAAGTCATTGCACTGTTCTCCCCGCCTATGACAAGGCATACAGAAAAACGCACCCGTGGCGGGTGCGTTTTTCTTTTTGTATTTGTTTATTCGTTCGTGTGGGAGGTCTCGGTCGCGGCAGGCTTTTTCACGGGATCGATCATGTATTTCTGAATGACGGGGTAGGCCGCGTAGGTGTACATGAATCCGCAGAAGGCCAAGAGACAGAGGGCGGGAATGATGATGACCACGGCCACCTTGAGGGGAACCAGGTAGAAGATGGCAAGGGCCGAGATGGCGACCAGCAGAAGGATGCCCAGAAGCGCCATGAAATTCCGCTTGATGCCCATGATGGAGAAGATCAGGGCGTTTTTGAAGATCTTACCAAGCTTCATGTTGAAGGTCACCAGCATGAGGTAGGTATAGAACCGCATGACTGCGTAGATCAGGATCAGGGCAAAGATGGCGATATACATGATGCTGTTGCCCAGGGAGGCCGCCGGCATATTGTAGAAGTAAACAAAGTCGAAGACCAGCATGAAGATGGCGGCGGAGTCAATGATACCCATGATGAAGCCCTGCTTCAGGTTGCGTCTTATGGCGTAGAAGTAGTCCGAGAACATGAACACGCCGTCGCCCCGCACCAGATTCCGCAGGATGTAGGTGGTGCCTACCTTCTGCCAACCGTAGGTGATGATGTGGAACAGGATCAACCCACCCATGACCCAGTATGTCCAGGAATTGAAGATGGGCGAATCGTGGAGGAGTCCCGCCGAGCTGGTAAAGAGGGTCATACCTTCGGAGGTGGGGAGAGCGGTCTGGGCGCCCAGGAGAGCGGGGTAGAGGGGGTCGTACTGGGTGGATACCGTGGGACCTGCCAAGTACAGGAACACACAGATACCCAGAGGCAGTACCTGCACCAGCATAAAGAAGTTCAGGGAGATGAGCTTCCAGAACTTCCGTCCCCAGAGCTTGAAAAAGTATTTGAGATTGGGAGTCGTATCCTCTCCCTTTTCAACACCCTTGCCGTCACGCATGGGATCCAGGAGCTTCAATCGTTTCTTGTTTGTGTTCACTTTATCAGTCCTTTACTATAAAAATCAAAAATCAATGGTCAGAAATAGAGGCATGCGGTGTAGACGCCGCAGGCCGCCAAGGTGGCGCAAAGCCCGCCGAGACACAGGGAAAGATACCGCCGCAGCGCCGCTTTGACCGAAGGGGACATACGGCCGTCATCCTCGCGAGCCTTCCACTCCATTTCGGCCACCCGCCGCGCCGCCAGCGTCATGATCAGGCGGATCAGCAGATCGGCTGTAGCCCAAACAGAAAAGGCAATGAGCAGGCGGTGTCCCGCGTAGCCCTCGGGCAGGACGGACGTAGACCCCGCGACAACCGAGGCAAGAAGCCCCATGACCGCGCCGTCGCAAAGTCCCCGATACACGGTCACCGCCGAGGTGAGTCCTCCGCTGAAGCGGGTAAATCCCGCCACGGCAATCAGGAGCCAGAAGGGGAATCGGGCGGCGCAAAGCCTGACCCAGAAAAGCAGGGGCGGCGTGTCGGACGCGGGCAGATGAGCGAGCAAAAGGTGGGCGGTGTCCTCTACGGACAGGCAGGGAAGAAGGAGTGTCAGCATCAGCCAACCCGCCGCCACGGACAGGCAGGCCATAAGCAAACACCGCGCAGGGCGGGAGCGCCGCAAAAGCCCCGCCATATTGCGAGCCGCAGCTGTGGGTGAGGTTGTCCCCCTGGGGGAGCGGATGGAAATACGGAGCATAAGAGATCCTTTCATAACCCGTGATTTGGTGCAGTATATGCGCCAAATTGACACACTATGAAAGGGAAGGCGGTCAACCCTTTCGGGTCAGGCCTTCATGGTGCGATCCATTTCCTCTGCACGGGCGGTGCAGGCCTTCATGGCATCCACCACCATAGCGGTCATATCCCGCTCGTACAGCACGTTCATGGCGCGCTCGGTGGTGCCGCCCTTGGAGGTGACCACCTGGATCTGCTCGGCGGGAGTCAGCGTGCCCGACTTCAAAAGAGCCGCAGAACCCATGACTACGTCGCAAATGCTTCCGAGGAGCGCGTCACCGTCCAACCCTTGCGCCTTTGCGCCCTCGTAAATGGCATTGATAAACGCGAAAACGTAGGCAGGGGAGGAGGAGGTGACCGAAATGATGCGGTTCATGTCAGACTCGTCAATGATCGTCACCGAGCCCGATGCTTCGAACACACTGCGTACGAAGGCGAAATCCTCAGGGGATACGTCGTCGGCGCGGCAGATGACGCTGACACCCATACCGATGAGCATGGGGGTGTTGGGCAGAACCCGCACCACGGGGGCGCCGTGGAGAGCGGTCTTGACGGTCTCCACCGAAATGCCCGCGGCAATGGTGATGATGAGTTTTTCTTCAATGCCGGCAACGGCGGCCAGCTCGGGCAGGATCTCGCAGAAATTCTGGGGCTTGACCGACAGCACGACACAGTCGGCCTGCGCGGCGGCCTCGGCAGGGGAGGGGGCAAGGACAGCGCCCTTTTCCACGTAGGCGGCGCACTTTTCGGGGAAGCGGTCGGAGAGGATGAGGTGGGCGTAGTCTACGGCGCCGCTTTTCAGCATCCCACCGATGATGGCGCCTGCCATGTTGCCGACGCCGATGAACGCGATCTTACGCATAAGTGAAAACCTCGCTTCGGAAAATAACTATACACCTTATACTATATCACAAAATTGTGATTTGGGTATGAACAATCGGACACTTTTCCAAGTTTTTTGACCAAAAACTGCCCCCTTGCCGTTGTGGGGATCCGTGTACCCTTTTATTCGGCTATATCGTCAACCTTTTGGCGTGTGAGCGCATATCCTGTACAAAACCCTTTTGAAAGGAGACTGCGCATGATCCTTGTCAAACCCTACAACCGCGAGCGCGCCGTGAACTACGCCGAGACCTGGGCGCTCCGCCGCAATCCCCTGTTCCTCAACTTCGCGGGACGGGGCGGGGACTGCACCAACTTCACCTCCCAATGCCTCCTGGCGGGAAGCTGTACCATGGATTTCACCCCCGATTTCGGCTGGTATTACATATCCTCCGAAAACCGCGCCCCCGCCTGGACGTCGGTGGCCTTCTTCTACGATTTCATCACCGAACAGCCCGCGTTCGCCAACGAAAACAGCGGCATCGGCCCCTTTGGTCGGGAGGTGCGGGCGCGGGAGATCGAGGTGGGAGACTTCATCCAGCTGGCTGACGAGGAAGGGGACTACTACCACACCCTCATCATCACGGGCTTTGAGCCCAACGACATCCTGGTCTGCGCCCACACCGACGACGCCCTCAACCGCCGCCTTTCCACCTACAATTACGCCTCCCTTCGCTTCATCCACATTGACGGCGTGCGGATCGAGGTGGCCGACGACGTATGCTACGAGCCCCTCCTGAACGGTACGTCCATCGAAGTCAATACCGACGAGCCCATTCAGCCCTCCTCCGCGCCCCTCCCGCCACAGACGTCCACCGAACAACCCGACGTCTTGTAATATCCGTACCTTTACCGCCATCCTGTACGGGGTGGCGGTCTTTGTTCTAATTCGCTGGACACGCCCATATAGTGGGGGTGTGACCAAGGAGGTGAAGCCATGAAAACCGTCTACGCGACACCCAATCGCCGTCCGTCCTCCTCGCCTCCCACACCCGTGACCGCGCCGCCTTGCCTACCCTCATGGGAACCGCCCATCCCGCAGAATCTGCTTCCGCCTCGTGTGACGGCGCTTCTTCTGGACGCGGCCAAGGGAGCTGACGGCCCCATCGAGGAGATCCGCCTGCGTGCGGGGCGGGTGGCCACTCTGACCGTGGGCGGGAAGAATATCCTCACACCCGTGGTGCTGACCTCGGCCGATCTGTCGGCCATTCTGACCCACCTGTGCGGCGGCTCTCTGTACGCCTACAGCCAGACCATCAATCAGGGGTACATCACCCTGCCCGACGGCATCCGCGTGGGGATTGCCGGGCGAGCGGTGTGCGAGGACGGACGGGTGATCGGAATCTACGACATAGGGGGACTCTGCATTCGCCTGCCCCACCGCCACGGAGATATGGGAGGAGTCATATGCCATCTGCTTCGCCGTATGGCCTCCGAGGGAGGCGCGCCACGTGGCGTGCTGATCTACGCCCCACCGGGGGAGGGAAAGACCACGCTGCTCCGCGCCGTGGCCGCTCGCATGGCAGGAGCCGACGGACATCCGCCCCTCCGTACCGTGGTGGTGGATACCCGCGGGGAATTGAGCTTTGATGTGGATGATCCCCGCCTGTGCCTGGACGTTCTGCGGGGCTATCCCCGCGCCCGCGGTGTGGAGATCGCCACCCGCACCATGTCTGCCCAGCTCATTATCTGCGACGAGATCGGGGACGTGGAGGAGGCCATGGCGCTGATTTCCACCCACCATGGCGGCGTGCCCATCGTGGCCTCTGCCCACGCGGGGACGGTGGATGAGCTGCTTCGCCGTACGGGCATCCGCCTGCTTCACGAATCCCGCCTGTTCGGCGCGTACGTGGGGATCAAGCGGGACGGGAAGGGGGACTTCATCTACCGCATTACCCCCCGCGCCGATGGGGAGCGGATCGCGCTGGGTCAGGATACCGAGGGAGGGCTGCTATGATCTACAAGATGATCGGAAGTATGGTTCTCGTGTTGGCCAGTGGCTACGTAGCGTTGTCGGTACGCCGCTTTGAGTACCGTCGTCTGCGGGTGCTGGATGGATATATCTCCTTGATCTACTACATCAAGGGGCAGATCGACTGCTATGCCATGCCCCTATCCGAGATCCTTGCCCGTGTTGACCCCGGGATTCTGGCGGATTGCCTCGGGTTGGATCGTACGCCGGCATATCCCTTTCGGACAGAAAACCACGGCGGAGAGCCGCCCCTGCCCGCCATGGTGCAGGAGAGCCGCCTCTACTTACAGCCCGAATCCGAGCGGTTGCTTTCCTCCTTCGCGGGAGAATTGGGCTCGGTCTACCGCGCCGAGCAGGTCGCCCGCTGTGATTACTACATCGGCGCCCTCACCGAGGAACGCCGCAAGCTCTACGATACCATGCCCGCCCGCCTGCGTACCTGCAGTACACTCTGCCTCTGCTGCGCCATCGGCGCGGCGGTGTTGCTCTGGTAACCTGCAGTTTATCGGCCAGGGGCTCTGCCCCTGGACCCCGCTTAAGGAACTTTTGAAACAGTTCCTTAAGAATCCTCAAAACTTTCAAAAAAGATTATCAAATAATTGTTTTTTAAAGTTCTTGAAAAGGGGTCTGGGGAAAAACTTCTTTCAAGAAGTTTTCCCCCAGGCGCTCTTTCGCTCCCCCACAAACCCCAATTTGAAATCCCGTACGATAAACAGGAGGCTTTCATGTCATTCCCCCTTGGAAATAAACAGAATATCAAGATCTTTGTCCTGTATCTCATGCAGAATATAGGCTACCCTATGGACTTCGTCACCGTCAACGATATCATCATGCAGACCGACTACGTGGCCTACCTGGACTTCGCCGAGACCTTCGGTAAGCTGGAGGAAGGTGAGCTGATCCAAAAGGTGGGTGAAAACCATCGGGGCGAGCCCACTTATACCGTCACCGCAAAGGGAAGGACCGTGGTGGAATCCTACCAGAGCGACATCCTCCCCTCCATTTTGGAGGAAAGTCTAGCCTGCGCCCTGCGCTACCTGGATTTCTCCCGCCGAGGCACCAAGGCGACCTGCAAGATCACCGCCAACCCGTCGGGGGGATACGACATCACCTGCTCCCTCACCGAGCAGAACGTGACCCTCCTGTCCATCACCCTCTGGGCGGACACCAAGGCCCGCGCCGAGCTTATGGAAGCCCAGTTCCGCCGCTCGCCCGAAAACGTCTACCGCGCCACCCTGGCACTCATGTCGGGGAGCGTGAATTATTTGTTTGATTCATAAAACGAAAAGTGAGTGTCTCAAGTTTTACCTTGATGCACTCACTTTTTGGGTGGATATTGGCACTTCGAATTTGGGTTTGTCGGCCAGGGGCTTTGCCCCTGCACCCCACCAAAGAACTTTTTGAAAAAAGTTGTTTTTAATCTCAAAAACTTTCAAAAAGGGGTATTTATCAATATCTTTTTTGAAGGTTCTTGAAGGGGGGCGGGGGGAACTTCTTTCAAGAAGTTCCTCCCGGGCGCTCCCCCGTTCTCCCAGACAAACTCCAATTTCTTTACAGCAGAATACAGATGAGCCCTCCGCTCCCTTCGTTGATGATGCGCTCCAGAGTCTCGGAGAGCTTGACGCGGGAGGCCTCGGGCATATGCTCCAGCTTGGAGTGGATGCCCTCGTTGACCAGCTCGTAGAGGCTCTTGCCGAACATATTGGACTCCCAGATGCGGGAGGGATCCTCGTCAAACTCCCGGAGCATATACCGCACCAGATCCTCGGACTGCTGCTCGGTGCCCACGATGGGGCTGACCTCGGCCTCGATGTTGGCGCGGATCATGTGCACCGAGGAGGCCGACGCCCGCAGACGCACGCCGTAGCCGCCCGACTGCCGCACGATCTCGGGCTCGTCGAGGCGCATATCCTCCACGTCGGGCATGACGATGCCGTAGCCCTTTTCGTCGCAGTCCCGCAGGGCGGCGGAGACCTTGTCGTAGGCGGCCTTCATGCCCGCCAGCTCCCGAAGCAGATCAATGAGGGACTCCTCCCCGTCGATGTCAAAGCCTGAAAGCTCGCTGAGAACCTGATAGTACAGCCCGTCGGTCATCTTCAGGGCGATCCTCGCGCAGCCCCGACCCAGATCCACGTTCTCCACCTCGGCGGACTCCACGAATTCGCAGTCCGTGAAATCCGCAAAGGCTTCCCGGATATCCCCGATCTTGCGTACCCGATCCGCCGAGCGGCGAAGCTGGTTCATGAGAGAAGCGTGAATGCGGTGGGTGGGCTCCAGCGCCGTGGTCCATTCGGGAAGCTTGATGCGCACCTCGGATACGGGGAACTCGTGAAGCACCAGCTCCAGAATGTGGCGGATGTCCTCGGCGTCCAGATCCATGCAGGACACCAGCGCCACGGGAACCCCGTACTTGGCCTCCAGCTCGTAGGCCAGCGCGATGGCGTCCTCCGAATTCGGGCGGGCGGAGTTGAGGATCATGGCAAAGGGCTTGCCCAGGGCCTTCAGCTCCCGCACCACCCGCTCCTCGGCCTCCACGTAGGAGGCGCGGGAGATCTCCCCGATGGTGCCGTCGGTGGTGATGAGCATGCCGATGGTGGCGTGCTCGGTGATGACCTTGTGGGTGCCCATCTCAGCGGCCTCAACGAAGGGCATGGGATCCTCTGACCAGGGCGTGCGTACCATGCGGGGCTGTCCGTTTTCAATGGTGCCCAGCGCCTCGGGGACGATGTAACCCACGCAGTCGATCATCTTGACCTGCATGTTGGCCGCGCCGTCCAGATGGATGGTCACCGCCTCGTCGGGGATGAACTTGGGCTCGGTGGTCATGACGGTCTTGCCCGCCGCCGACTGGGGCATCTCGTCCCGCGCCCGCTCGCGGGAGTAGCCCTCCCCCATGTTGGGGAGCACCAGGGACTCCATGAACCGCTTGATAAAGGTGGATTTTCCCGAGCGGACGGGGCCTACCACCCCAATGTAAATATCCCCGCCCGTGCGCTCGGCTATGTCTCTGTAAATGGAATGGTCGGCCATACTTTGTGTACCTCCGTGATCACAAATGGATTTGTTGGTTCAGTATATGGCGGGGGAGGGGGAGATAGAACGGGGCGTGGTGGAAATATACAAAAGGCAATGGGAAAAATGGGCGAAAACGGATATTGTAATTTGGGAGAGGGTGTGATATAATGAAGGGGAAGACCCGATGATCTCAAAATGCGTAAGGAGGATTTTTAGCATGAATAAACACACATGTGGCGTTTCAAGCAAGCAGTTATTTTTAAGTTGTCTGCTGGCTTCCATTGCACACGCCATTATGACGAATGAATGCCCGGATCTATCCTACGAGCAATCTTGGGACGGAGATAACTATTCCAAAATATCCGAGAATTACAGGATGACGGTTTCGTTCATGGACGATTATTGCGTGGGCGTGATCCGAGACGATGAATTTCGGGGATTTTCTCAGCAGACAATTCATGATCTTTTGAAGGAAAGTGATTTCCCGACCGAAGCCGTAGACCTTTTGAAAGCAGAGGCATTGGAGTACGTTATGTTAGAAGACGAAGACGGGGTAACTGTCCCCGTTGTCACGTCCCTGTTTTACGGCAACGCAGAGAGCTTGACGGTAATCTCTAATGATGGGGAAGCGCTGAAAGGGAATATGGAAGCCCTTGCTCCACACATTGCCCCCGTGGAGCAGCAGATCGGATACTGGAAAGATTATTATGAAATGACAGACGAGCATACGGCGCTGTTGACTGATTTGTATCGGGCAAAATCGGAAAAGTTCCATTCGACAATTCATCTTACGGATGCGCAGAAAAAGATGCTCCCGGGCGAGGAGATCGACGGGGAGTGTGTGACGTCGTTTGCGGAGATAAATATTGTTATAAAGAATCTCGGTATCTGAATTATCGGGAATCAGCCCACTACCCGCAGAGTATTTCGCCCTGCGGGTATCTTTTTCGTTCTTTCCCCAAATCTCCCAAGAAAATTCCCCAAAACCCTTGCAAAATTTTCAAATTTGTGGTATAATCAATCTATGAATGATTTGCCGCCTCCATCCCGCGGCAGAGAGGGGTCCTGTCTATGAAATCCATCCTGAAAAATATGTCCCGCATCCTGCTCATCGTGGCCGCCGTGCTCATCGTGGGCGGTATCGTCATGCTGGCGCTTCTGGTGCCCTCCGCGGCTTCCACCTTCTATATGGTCTGCCTGGCCATCATCTCCATCCTGTGTATCCTCATGGGCGTGGGGCTTCTGTTCTGCCTGTTTTTGGGCCGTGAGAACGATCCCAACTTCTTCCTCTACGATCCCAAAACCGCCCGCAATATTCCCGCGTCGGAGCTGGATTTTGAGCGCATCAACAGCCGTATGGGCTACTTCATGACCACCCTCTCCACCTCCCTGGAAAAGCTCTGGTCGGATAACGCCCTGGATTCGAGACCTGAAAAGTTCGGCGTCAACGAGGTCTATAAGCCCCTGGCCGCCTATAAGATGATCTACGACCTGGCCGAGATCGACAGCCCCGAGGGCTGGCGCCTGTTCCTCAACGCCTCCCCCGCCGCCATCACCACCCTCACCGACGCCCTGCTTCTCAACGGCGAGGACGCTATGGTCAAGACCCTTATCAAGGCCTACAACACCGCCACCAACATCGACGACTACGAGTGGCTCAGCGATTTCCTCAAGGGAAATAAGCCCTACATCAGCCGCCGCATGACCGCTTACGTCCGTAAGAACCTGGAGTGGTTCTACTGATTTTCCTCGCAGATCCCCCCGTCCATGCCCACAAAAGGGAAGGACGGGGGCTTTTTTGCCTTTTTTGCAAAATTTTCTTGTAAAAAAATTGATAATTTTATGAAAATATTTGCGAATTCTATAGATTTTTCTTCGATTTTATGATATAATATAATGGCTCATTTGAACGGGCGTACTGCGCCTTCCGACAACGGATGAGCAGTATACCCATGAATTTTTTAGGAGGTTGTATTCAAATGAAAAAGAAGCTGACTACAGTCGATTTCCGCGGTACTGCCGAGCAGGAAGCAAAGCTGCTTGAGGTCATCGCGAAGTACGACGGCGTCCAGGGCAAAATGATGCCCATCCTGCAGGAGGCACAGGAGATCTACGGCTATCTGCCCATGGAAGTGCAGAAGATCATTGCCGAGAAGACCGGCATTCCCGCCGAGCAGATCTACGGTGTCGTTTCCTTCTACTCCCAGTTCAAGCTGAATCCCGACGGTGAGGTTGCCGTGGCTGTGTGCCTCGGTACCGCTTGCTACGTTAAGGGCTCCGGTGACATCATCGACGAATGCTCCCGCATCCTGAACGTCGCTGTCGGCAGCACCTCTGCTGACGGTAAGTACTCTCTGGAGGCTACCCGTTGCATCGGTGCTTGCGGTCTGGCTCCCGTCCTGACCATCAACGGCGAGGTCTACGGCCGTCTGACCGCCAAGGACATGGCCGGTATCCTGGCTAAGTACATGTAATTTTCATCCTACGCTAGGGAGCTTGGTTATATGAAAATTTCTACGATCCAAGAGATCATTGACGCAGAGATCGTCTGCGGCGAGGAATTCCTGGAGGACGAGGTCCATTCGGCTTGCGGCAGCGACATGATGAGCGACGTACTGGCGTACGTCAAGGATCAGGCTGTCCTTCTGACGGGACTTTGTAATCCTCAGGTCATCCGCACGGCGGAGATGATGGACATGAGATGTGTCGTCTTTGTCCGTTCCAAGTGCCCGACGGAGGAAATGATCCGCCTGGCCAAGGAGTCCGATCTGGTGGTCATGAAGACCAACAAGAGAATGTACGAGGCGTGCGGCAAGCTGTACGTCGGCGGACTGGGTGTCAGTCGGACTGAAGTCGAAGCGGTGAAATGATATGAATGAGGCAGTAAGATTTCATTTTGTGGTGGACGGAGAGGATTTCACCTCTGCAGGTCAGGCCTCGGTGCAGATGAAGAAGAACCTGCGCCGCCTGGGCATTCCCCCCGAGACCATCCGCAAGATCTCCATCGCCATGTACGAGGGAGAGATCAACATGGTCATCCACGCGGATGGCGGTGAAGCGGAGGTTCTCGTGTATGAGGACCGCATCGTGATGATCCTTACCGACCGCGGTCCCGGCATTGCCAACATCGAGCAGGCAATGCAGGAGGGCTATTCCACAGCCCCCGATAACGTGCGCTCTTTGGGCTTCGGCGCGGGCATGGGACTCCCGAATATGAAGCGCTATACGGATGATATGCAGATCGAGTCGGTCGTCGGAGAGGGAACCACCATCACCATGACCGTTATGCTTGGCTGAACGTCATCCCCCATTCCGGCAATGCTTTGCCGGGAAAGGAGACACGGGTGCTATGAACTCATATGAACATTCGGTATCTCTGGACCTGTCGCGCTGTACAGGCTGTACGACCTGCCTGAAGCACTGCCCCACCGAGGCCATCCGCATCGTGGACGGCCACGCCAAAATCAATCCGGGACGCTGTATCGACTGCGGTATCTGCATTAAGATCTGCCAGAACAAGGCCAAAAAGGCTACCTACAGCCGCCTGGATAAGGTGCTGAAGCGCAAGTATAAGATCGCGTTGCCCGCGCCTACCCTGTACGGACAGTTCGAGGATCTGGAGGACGTGGACTACGTGCTCCAAGGACTCAAGGACATTGGATTTGACGACGTGTTCGAGGTTTCCAAGGCCGCTGAGCTTGTCTCGGCATATACGAGACTCTACCTCAAGACCGAGGGTATCCCCAAGCCTGTCATCAATTCCGCCTGCCCCGTCGTGCTCCGTCTGATCTCCTTGCGATATCCGACGCTGAAGGAGCATATCATGCAGCTGTTGCCCCCCATGGAGATCGCCGCGCGGATGGCTCGCGAGCGCGCCATGGCCGAGCATCCCGAGCTTACCCGCGAGGACATCTGCGTGTGCTTTATTTCTCCCTGCCCCGCCAAGGTCAGTTACGTCCGCAACGGGTTCGGTGAGTACAAGAGCGAGGTGGATGAGGTCCTGGCCATCAGCGACGTGTATTTCAATCTCATCAACGTCATGCGCCGAAGCAAGCAACCGGAGAATCTCTCCCAGTCGGGCATGATCGGTATCAGCTGGGCAACCACCGGCGGAGAGGCCTCGGCTCTCTTCAACGATAAGTACCTGGCGGCAGACGGCATTGAAAACGTCAACCGTGTCCTGGAACAGTTGGACAACGGCAATATTTCGGGTTTGGAATTCGTCGAGCTCAACGCCTGCCCCGGCGGGTGCGTGGGCGGCGCCATGGTGGTGGAGAATCCCTTCGTCGCCAAGGCCAGACTCCAGACTCTCAGGCGGTATCTCCCCGTTTCCCAGACCCTCTTGCAGGGCGAGGAGCGGGACTACATTCCGCAAAACTATTTCTTTGAAGAACTACCTACGTATATGCCCATCCAGCGGCTTTCCACCAACTTTGGTGAGTCCCTGCGGATGATGGCGGTCATTCAGAAGCTCCATGAAGCGCTCCCCGGCATCGATTGCGGTGCTTGCGGCGCGCCCAACTGCCGCGCCTTTGCCGAGGACGTTGTCTGCGGACGGACGGCTGAGGACGGTTGCGTGATCCTGCGCAATCAGCAGCTTCAGATGATGCTGAAAAACAAGGAGGAGGACGGTTCGCATGACGGTAACTGATTTGCAGAATTCTCTTTCTCTGACTCCGGTCGCTCTCCCCGAGGGAGACCGTGAGGCGGAAGGCGTATACATAGGTGACCTGCTTTCCTGGGTCATGGGGCGGGCGCAGAGCGGCAACGTCTGGCTCACCATCATGTCCAATCTCAACATCGTGGCGGTGGCAACCCTGTCCGACGTGTCCTGCATCATTCTCTGCGAGGGCGTGACCCTTGACGAGACGGTGAAGAATACCGCCGAGGTGAAGGGCATCAATATTCTCGCTACCGACATGACCGCCTACGAGGCCGCCAAGAAGCTGGCGGAGCTTGGCTTATGAATCGGTACTACTACGATTTCCATATCCACTCCTGCCTGTCCCCCTGCGCCGACAACGACATGACCCCCAACAACATTGCGGGTGTGTGCGCTTTGGCCGGTCTGCAGATCGCGGCCCTCACCGACCACAACTCCACAAAGAACTGCCCCGCCTTTTACCAAGCGGCCAAAAAGCAGGGCATCATCCCCATCGCGGGCATGGAGCTTACCACCGCCGAGGACATTCACGTTGTGTGTCTGTTCGAGCGGCTGGAGGACGCCATGGCCTTCGGGGAGGACGTGGACAGTCGGCGTATCCGTATCCCCAACCGCACCGATATTTTCGGTGACCAGATCATCACCGACGGGGAAGACGAGCCCATCGGCATTGAGGAGGATATGCTCCCCAACGCCACCGAGCTTTCCCTGGAAGAAGTGCCCGCCCTTGTGGAGCGCTACAACGGTGTTTGCTTTCCCGCCCACATCGACAGGGAAGCAAACGGCATCATCGCCATTCTGGGTACGGTACCCGAAACTCCGTACTTCGGTTGCATTGAGTTGCGGGATTTTGAGAAACAGGAAGAATATCGGCAGAATTACCCCATTCTGCAAAATAAACTCTTGCTTTGCGGCTCCGATGCCCACTACCTGTGGGATATCCGCGACGCAAACGCATACTTTGATCTGGAAGACGAACCGTACAGCGGCGACTTCGTGCGGCATCAGCTTTTCCTGCGCCTGAAAGGAGAGATATAAGATGAAGGAACTCTCACTCAACGTTCTGGATATCACCAAGAACTCCGTGAAGGCAAAGGCGACCCTGATCGATATATCCTTGGTGGAGGAAGGGAACAAACTCACTCTGACCATCACGGATAACGGTTGCGGTATGAAGCCCGAGGTTGTCGAGAGCGTCATGAACCCCTTCTATACCACCCGCACCACCCGTAAGGTGGGCATGGGCATTCCCTTGCTCATGCTGGCCGCCGAGCAGACGGGCGGGACGGTTACCATCGTGTCCAAGCACGAGGAGGAGTACCCCGACGATCACGGCACTGTGGTTACGGCTACGTTTTTCACCGATCACATTGACTTCACCCCCATTGGTGACCTGGTTTCTACCATGGAGACTCTCATCATGGGAAGCCCCGAGATCGATTTCACCTTCGTTCACGATATGAACGGAGAGCGGGTCGAGCTGGATACCCGTCAGCTCCGCGAGGTGCTGGGGGACGTTCCTCTGGACAGCTACGAAGTCATTCAATGGATCGGAGACTTTTTGCGGGAACAGTATCAGCCCGCTGAATAACTTTGTTTCTAAAAAATTGATATACCAATGAAAGGAAAGAAAACATCATGAAATCTTTGGCAGAGCTTGCTGCGATCCGAGAGAAGATGAAGGACAAGGTCGTCCTTCGTGAGGGTACCAATGATACCCGTATCGTGGTCGGTATGGCTACCTGCGGCATCGCCGCCGGCGCCCGTCCCGTCCTCAGCGCCTTCGTGGAGGGCATCAACAACGAGGGCCTGGCTTCCACCGTCACCGTGTCCCAGACCGGCTGTATCGGCATTTGCCAGTACGAGCGCGTGGTCGAGGTGTTCCAGCCCGGTAAGGAGAAGGTCACCTACGTCAAGATGACCGCCGAGAAGGCCGCAAAGGTCAACGAAGAGCACATCAAGGGCGGTAAGGTCGTTGAGGAGTACACCTACAACGCCGCCACCAAAGCATAACGGAGGTATTGAACTATGATTCGTGCACATGTACTTTGCTGCGGCGGTACCGGTTGTACCTCGTCCGGCAGCCAGAAGATCCAGGACGCATTCGTCCGTGAGATCGAAAAGCAGGGCCTCGCAGAGGAAGTCAAGGTCGTCCAGACCGGTTGCTTCGGTCTCTGCGCTCTGGGTCCCGTAGTCATTCTGTATCCCGACGGCACCTTCTACTCCCGCGTGGAGGAGTCTGACGTAGCCGAGATCGTTTCCGAGCACCTGCTCAAGGGTCGTCCCGTGGAGCGTCTGGTCTATAACGAGGTCGCTGAGGGCTCCGAGGAGACTCACTCTTCCCTGAACGACACCACCTTCTACAAGTCCCAGTACCGTCTGGCACTCCGTAACTGCGGTGTCATCAACCCCGAGAACATCGAGGAGTACATTGCCATGGACGGTTACGCCGCTCTGGGTAAGGTCCTCACCGAAATGACTCCCGACGAGGTCATCCAGACTATTCTGGATTCCGGCCTGCGCGGCCGCGGCGGCGGCGGATTCCCCACCGGTCTGAAGTGGAAGTTCGCCAGCGGTAACCGCGGAAACGTCAAGAAGTACGTCGCTTGTAACGCAGACGAGGGTGACCCCGGTGCGTTCATGGACCGCTCCATTCTGGAGGGTGACCCCCACGCTCTGATCGAGGCTATGGCTATCGCCGCTTACGCCATCGGTGCTGACGAGGGTTACGTATACGTCCGCGCCGAGTACCCCATCGCCGTCAACCGCCTCCAGATCGCCATCGATCAGGCTAAGGAGTACGGCCTTCTGGGCGAGGATATCTTCGGCACCGGCTTCAACTTCGACCTGAAGATCCGTCTGGGCGCAGGCGCATTCGTCTGCGGCGAGGAGACCGCTCTCATGACCTCCATCGAGGGTAACCGCGGTGAGCCCCGCCCCCGTCCTCCTTTCCCTGCAGTCAAGGGTCTGTTCGGTCAGCCCACCGTTCTCAACAACGTGGAGACCTACGCAAACATTCCTCAGATCATCCTGAAGGGCGCTCAGTGGTTCGCATCCATCGGTACCGAGAAGTCCAAGGGTACCAAGGTATTCGCTCTGGGCGGTAAGATCAAGAACACGGGTCTGGTCGAGGTTCCCATGGGTACTACCCTCCGTCACATCATCGAGGAGATCGGTGGCGGTATCCCCAATGGCAAGAAGTTCAAGGCCGCCCAGACCGGTGGTCCTTCCGGCGGTTGTATCCCCGCTCACCTCATCGATACTCCCATCGACTACGACAACCTCATGGCCATCGGCTCTATGATGGGCTCCGGCGGTCTGATCGTCATGGACGAGGATACCTGTATGGTAGACATCGCCCGCTTCTTCCTGGACTTCACCGTAGACGAGTCCTGCGGTAAGTGCACTCCCTGCCGCGTGGGTACCAAGCGCCTGCTGGAGCTTCTGGATAAGATCATCGCCGGTAAGGGCGAGCTGGAGGATCTCGACCGTATGGAAGAGCTCTGCAACTACATCAAGTCTGCCTCCCTGTGCGGTCTGGGTCAGACCCCTCCTAACCCCGTTCTGTCCACCCTGCGCTACTTCCGCGACGAGTACGTCGCCCACATCGTGGACAAGAAGTGCCCCGCCGGCGTGTGCAAGAACCTCATTCAGTACTCCATCGACGTGGAAACCTGTATCGGTTGCGGCATCTGCGCCAAGAAGTGCCCTGCCGACGCCATCACCCGTACCGACTACACCGCACCCGGTCACAAGCTGGCCTCCATGCAGATCGATACTGCAAAGTGCGTGAAGTGCGGCGCTTGCGTGGCTACCTGTAAGTTCAAGGCAATTTCCAAGAAGTAAGAAAGGGGGAAGTGGATAAAATGGATATGATTACTGTAAAGATCAACGGTGTTGACTATTCCGTTGAGAAGGGCTGCACCGTGCTGGAAGCCGCCAAGGCCGCCCATATTGACATTCCTACGCTCTGCTACCTGAAAGATATCAACGAGATCGGCGCTTGCCGTCTCTGCCTGGTTGAGGTTTCCGAGGGCGGTAAGCCCTTCCGTATGGTCACCGCCTGCGTGTATCCCTGCACCGACGGCATGGTCATCAAGACTACCTCGCCCAAGATCACCGCATCCCGTAAGATGAACCTGGAGCTGCTCCTCTCCAACCACGAGAAGAACTGTCTCTCCTGCGTCCGTTCCACCAACTGCGAGCTGCAGACCCTCTGCCGTGAGTACGGTGTGGATTCCTCTCGTTTCGACGGCGTTGTGAACGAGTACGCCATCGATGATAAGACTCCCATCATCCGCGACAACAACAAGTGCATCCTCTGCCGCCGTTGCGTGGCTACCTGTGCTAAGGTCCAGGAGATCGGCGTTATTGGCGCCAACAACCGTGGTTTCGACACCTTCATCGGTTCTCCCTTCGATTCTGCCCTGGAGACTACCTCCTGCATCAACTGCGGTCAGTGTATCGTAGCATGCCCCGTGGGCGCTCTGTACGAGAGAGACGATACCGATAAGATCTTCGAGGCTCTGGCAGACGAGTCCAAGCACGTGCTCATCTGCGCCGCTCCTTCCGTCCGCGCCCAGATCGGCGAGTGCTTCGGCTACGAGCCCGGCACCGACTGCGAGGGTAAGATGGTTTCCGCTCTCAAGGCTCTGGGCTTTGACGGCGTGTACGACATGAACCTCACCGCTGACCTGACCATCGTTGAGGAAGCCAACGAGCTGATCGGCCGTATCCAGAACGGCGGCGCTCTGCCCATGATCACCTCCTGCTCTCCCGGTTGGATCAAGTACTGCGAGCACTATTTCCCCGAGATGACCGAGAATCTGTCCTCCTGCAAGTCTCCTCAGCAGATGTTCGGCGCCATCGTCAAGACCTACTACGCCCAGAAGATGGGTTGGGATCCCAAGGACATCTTCATGGTTTCCGCCATTCCTTGTACCGCTAAGAAGTTCGAGTGCGGTCGTCCCGATCAGTCCGCCGCAGGCGTTCCCGATGTGGACGTGGCCGTTACCACCCGTGAGCTGGGTCGCATGATCCAGAGAGCCGGTTTCAACTTCAAGGCTCTGCCCGACGGTACCTTCGACGATCCCTTCGCCATCGGTTCCTCCGCAGGCGCTATCTTCGGCGCTACCGGCGGTGTTATGGAGGCTGCTCTCCGCTACGCCGCAGAGGTGATCTCCGGCCAGAAGCTGGAGAAGCTGGAGTTCGCTGAGGTTCGTGGCGTTGAGGGCATCAAGACCGCTTCCTACAAGGTTGGCGATCTGACTGTCAACGTAGCCGTTGCCTCCGGTACCGGTAACGCTAAGAAGCTTCTGAACATGGTCAAGGCCGGCGAGCTGGACGTCCAGTTCATCGAGATCATGGCTTGCCCCGGTGGCTGTGTCAACGGCGGCGGTCAGCCCATTCAGCCTGCTTCTGTCCGCATGAACATGGATCTGCGTGCCGTTCGCGCTTCCGTCCTCTACAACGATGACGCTAACGCCGACGTCCGCAAGTCTCAGGACAACCTGGCTGTTCAGAAGATCTACGACGAGTTCCTTGGCGCTCCCAACAGCCACAAGGCTCACGAGATCCTGCACACCACCTATATCAAGCGCGGTCTGTAATATAACCGCATCACGTACGTGGGGAGATCTTCTTAAGGGAAGATCTCCCCACTTTTTGTGCAAAACATAGAAAAATCGTCTGCTCTCTTGACAGGAAATGTGTTTTGTGATAATATG
>JAZRFR010000031.1:0-61976 GCA_045643785.1 Eubacteriales bacterium
AGGCAGTTGGTGGTGCAGGAAGCAGCGGAGATGATCTTGTCATCAGCGGTCAGGGTGTTCTCGTTAACGGAGAAAACGATGGTCTTCAGATCCTTGCCTGCGGGAGCAGAGATAACGACCTTCTTAGCGCCGGCGTTGATGTGAGCCATGGACTTCTCGGTGGAGCAGTAGAAACCGGTGCACTCCAGAACGACGTCAACGCCAAGCTCGCCCCAAGGGCAGTTAGCAGCGTCCTTCTCGGCGTAGATCTTCAGAACCTTACCGTCAACGGTGATGGTGCCGGCCTCGTCGTCGGAAGTAACGGTGTGACCGTCGTAGCGACCCTGAGCGGTGTCGTACTTCAGCAGGTGAGCCAGCATGGAAGCCTTGGTCAGGTCGTTGATGGCAACGATCTCATAACCCTCAGCGCCAAACATCTGACGGAAAGCCAGACGGCCGATGCGGCCAAAGCCATTGATAGCAACTTTTACGGACATGGTAGTGATCCTCCATTTTATATAATTTTTTCTTTACGAAACGATCGGTCGGGGAGTTTCCATCCCTTTCCAATATATATTTTATACCAAAACTGTCAAATATGCAAGGGGTTTGTGAAAAAATTTTCAAAATCGTTGTTTTGCATCCCATGGCCAAAATGACATGGACATTTTCGTGCAATTTGCCATGGTTTTCCCTGCGGCACGAGACTTTTTCGGCTTCCAAGACGTCTTTTTACGCCCCACGGTTGACAAACCGCCGTGAATATGGTAGAATAAGCATACACAAACGAAAGGGAGGGCGCACATGAAAGCAACACAGTTGCGGGCAACACAGCTGCAGGCAGCACCGCTGCAGGCAGCCTGGCTGTTTTTCGATATGGGTTCCACCATCATGGACGAGACCCCTGCCATGGAGAAGCGAATCCGAGATTCCATCGCAGGAACAAACATTACCTTTGAGGCCTTCGCCGCTAAAATGGCCGAATTCCGCGCCATGAATCTGCGAGAGGATCTGGCAGCCTTTGACTATTTCGAGATACACAATCGAACCCCTTGGCCAAGAGATACCGAGGTTCCCTACCCTGATGCCGATACCGTCCTTCGCACCCTGAAAGAGCGAGGCTACCGCATGGGCATCATCGCCAGCCAGCCTCTCGGTTCCGAGCAACGCCTGGCGCGATTTGGCCTGCGTGACTACTTTGATGTGATCTGCGCCTCTGCCGAGGAGGGAGTGGACAAGCCCGATCCCGAGCTCTTCCGCCGCGCCCTGACCCGCGCAGGCTGTGCTCCCGCCGATGCCGTCATGATCGGAGATCGCACCGATAACGACGTAGCCCCTGCTAAATCATTGGGAATGCAGACCGTCCTCATCCGCCAGGGTTATGGAGGACACGATATCATCCACCACGAGGGAGAGATCCCCGACGTCACGGTGGATGGGCTCTTGGAGCTTTTGGAGATCTTCGAGTAGATGGATCGCAGCCGTAGGGACAGGCCTCCGGACTGTCCGCAAATCACATAGCTCCTGCAAAAAACTTTGATGGGTAGGCATGGGACAGTCGAGGACGCCTGTCCCTACGATCGAGATCCATGCTCCCCGTCAAACCCGAATTTGAACACGATAAACGGAGAACCTTATGTCACAAGTAACCTTCGGAAGCATTACCTTGCCCCACGGCCTTGCCCTTGCCCCCTTGGCGGGCGTCAGCGACCGTGCTTTTCGCCGTGTCTGCCGCGCCTGCGGGGCAGATTTCACCGTCAGCGAGATGGTGTCGGCCAAGGCTCTGTGTTACGAGCAGAAAAAGGGCAAAAAAGCCGAGGCAACCCGCTCGGTGTCGGGACAGCTCGCGTCAGTCATGCGAGACGAGCTTCCCATGGCGGTGCAGATCTTCGGCAGTGAACCCGACTTCATGGCTGAGGCCGCCCGCATGATTGAGGCCAACGAGTATATCGGATGCATGAGCGAGGTCCCCCCCTCGGCCATCGACATCAACATGGGCTGTCCCGTCAAAAAAGTCACGGGCAACGGTGAGGGGAGCGCCCTTTTGAAAAATCCCACGTTGATCGGGGAGATCGTATCCGCAGTCGTCAAGGCCGTATCCCTGCCCGTCACCGTCAAGATCCGCGCGGGCTGGGACTCCAACTCCATCAACGCCCCCGAGGTAGCTAAGATCATCGAGGCCTCGGGCGCATCCATGCTCACCGTCCACGCCCGCACCAGAGAGCAGATGTACGAGCCCGGCGTGGATCGTTCGGTGATCAAGGCCGTCAAGGAGGCCGTCTCCATCCCCGTTCTGGGCAACGGCGACGTCTATACCGCCGCCGACGCCCTTTCCATGATGGATGAGACGGGCTGTGACGGCGTCATGATCGCCCGCGGCGCCATGGGCAACCCCTGGGTATTTTCCGAGATCTGCGCCGCCCTGGACGGCAAAGAGTACACCCCGCCCCCCGCCGCCGAGCGCTTCGAGGTCGCCCTCGCCCAGGTGCAGGAGATGATCGCCGAGAAGGGCGAGCGGATCGGCGTGGCCGAAGCAAAGAAGCACCTGGCCTGGTACTGCCACGGCATGGAGGGCGCCGCCGCCGCCCGCGGACGACTCATGCAGGCCGCCTCCTACGACGAAATGGCCGCCATTCTCCGGGAGATGGGAGGCCGTGCATGATCGAAACACGCATCGGCTCTGTCGTCTGCGGGGACGAACGCCTCTGCCGCCTGCTGGAAAACGAGCTGGCCAATCTGGGGATCCATGCCGTTTCCCGCCACCATGCGCCCACCGTTGCCGACGGGATCCGTATGCTGCTGTGGGACTGCGACAGCGCCCCCGCCGAGGACGGTGTCGCCACGGCCAAGGCCTGTGACTGTCCCCTGCTCCTGTTCGGCCGCACCGCGCCGAATCCCGATCCCACCGCCGAAAACACCCTGTTTTTGCGCCGTCCCTTTGCCCTGACGGATCTGGAAAAGGCTCTGCGTAAGCTCTCCGGCGAAGCATTACCCGCCCCCTATACGCCTCCCTCGCCTCCCAAGGCAAGCACCCCCGCCGAGCTCCTCCTGGCCGCCTGCGACGGCACGGTTCAGATCGGAGACAGAACCGTTCCCCTGACCCCCGCCGAATGGGCCATCTTCAAGCACCTCTACGACCGCCGCGGAGAACCCATCCCCCGCGATACCCTTGCTTCCCTGCTGGGCGGCGGCGGCAACAGCGTGGACGTGTATATCTGCCACCTGCGCACCAAGATCGAAAAGCCCCTGGGCCGCCGTATGATCCATACGGTGCGGGGCGTGGGATATCGGATGGATTGAATCATAGAAAAAAGCACCCCGCAGGGTGCTTTTTTCTATGCCGTATTTCAATCCTTCTTCTTCCACACGAATGCGGCGCCAAACAAGGTGATCAGCAGAGCCGAGGAAGTCAGCACGGCGCCGCAGCCCGATTTGGGCGCAGGCTCTGTACCGGTTTCGGCAACCGTGGTAGCTGCCTCGGTGGGGGCTTCGGTGGGAGCCTCCGTGGGCGCCTCGGTCACCCGCTCGGTGACGGTCACGGTGTACTCGCGGAGAACCTCGGTCAGCTCCCCATTCAGACGGACGCAGAACGTAACGCTGTTCTCGCCCAGCTGCAACAGAGAGGTATCCAGCGTACCCATAAAGCGGGATGCCTTGGGCGCGCCCAGATTGGCGGCGGCGTCCAGGACGGGCTGCTCGGCCTCCACCGTGAAGGCGTCGTCAAAGACCTCGGTGTCGTTGATGATGTATCCGAACTGCAGGGTCTCGCCGCGGTAGCCGATCCAACCCCAGTCCACCAGCGTGTGTACGCTTCCCTCTTCGATCTCAAGGGTATTGCTCCAGCCTTCGAACTGACCGGGGGCAAAGGCCTGCCCGATCTGCGCGCCCGACTCGTCCAGGTAGCGAAGCTCGTCGTTGGAAGCGTGGATCAGCTCCATCTCGGGAATGGGCTCCAGCGCATAGTAGGCGGCCAGACCGTCCGCGATGGCATATCCCATGGCCTTCAGCTTATCCTCGTCGGAGAAATGGTTGATGTAGTCCTCCTCGCAAGACAGGAATGCACATTCCACGATCATGACCACGGGGGTCGCGTTGATCTTGCCATGACGGATCACCTTGAAGTGGTCGGCCACGGAGTTGTCGTCGTATTTGGCGGAGGTGCTGTCCTTGGTGTAGATGCGGCGGCGGGTCACACCCGTCTGCTCCACCATGGTGTCCAGGATCTTTGTCGCGCAAGCCTCGGAATCCTCACCGATTTTGGCGTTCAGGTTCTTGTTGGGAATGATGATCTCGGCGCCCTTGGCCGAGGCGTTGGAGGCGGCGTTGTTGTGGATGGAGATCAGGGCATCGGAGCCGTGCTCCTTGGCCATGTCTGCGCGCTCCACCAGACCGGGGCAGTCCTCGTTGTTGTCGCGGGTCAGGTAGACCTCCACGTTTTGGTACTGCTCCAGGCGCTCCTTGCAGTACTCGGAGATGGACAGGGTGTAGAACAGTTCGTTAACGCCGCCGAACTTTTCGGCCGCGGCAGTACCCGTGCCCGTGGAGCCGTCGGCGGATTTCTTACCGCCGTGACCGGGATCGAGGGTAATGACAACGGGCTTTTTGTCCTCGGCCTCCTCGGCGCCCACCGACAGAGCGAACACGGTGGCAAAAGAGAGCAACATCGCAAGCAGCACCGTCGCCGTAAGCAAACGGAATAAACAGGAGTTTTTACGCATCGTAACAGAGTCCTTTCTTCAACGAAAAATACAATATACCGTACCACATTATACCACACGAGGAGAGAAAAGTCAAGCCGCTCCCGCGTCATCTTGCGCGCCATGCGAAAAAATCGCCCCAAAATGTAAAAAAATATCATCGGCGGGTAAATTTTTTTGTGGATTCTATTGCAAAATTTGAAAAAATATGGTAGAATAATTCCAGAGACAATCTCGCGACAGCACAGCGTGGCACCGTGACCTGTGTCCCGCAAGCGTCACGTGTGACCGGCCACGGCGTGACAGGTCATGTGTGACCGGCCACCGTGTGACAGGACATGTATGACCGGACACCGCGACAGTTTCAAATATATGAAAAGGAGAGCAGCTATGCTTAATTTTACCGGTTCCGCACTCGACATCGTATCCGGCATTTGCTTCATCGTATCCATCGTGTTCGCCATCCTGGACATTGCTCAGGGAATTTCCATTCTGCTCCTTCGTTCCAAAGCAAAGAAGGACGAGGAGGCGCGAAAGAACAAGGCAGATAAGCTCATGTCCTTTGCCGGCTTCTTCCTCTTGGCCGCAGGGTTTTCCACGGCTACATCGGTCATCTGGATCATCCTGTGCCCCATCCTGGTCATCACCTACATCATCCTTTCCTGCTATAACGTCCCCCAGATGGAAGAGCTGATCACCACGGGCCAGATCACCCCTCCCGGCGCCAGAAAGACCGTCAAAAAGGTCGCCAAGCCCGCCCCTCAGCCTGAACCCGAAACCGAGGAAGCCCCCGAGGTTCACGTCATGAACGAGGAGGAGGAGCAAGAGCTGGTGGCATCCCTGGTCCGCGATGAGATCTCCATTGAGGAAGCCCACGATGCCCTCACCGATGAGATCGCCGTGCATTTCGTGGAGGTGGAAGACTCCCACTCCGACAAGCGTTACCAGAACAAGGCCATCATCAACATCGATACCCTGTCCCTTCACTTCGAAACCGGCGATACCGTCACCCTCGATGCGCTGAAGGAAAAGAAGCTCGTTCCCGCCAAGACCGATTACATCAAGGTTCTCGCCCACGGAAAGCTGGATAAGCACCTGACGGTAGAGGCCCAGGACTACTCCATGGATGCCGTTAAGATGATCATCCTCACCGGCGGCAAGGCCATCAAGAAGATCTGATTCCCCGCAATAAACAGAAAATCCACATCGCAAGATGTGGATTTTCTGTTTTTCTGTGTCCTTTCGGGTCAGGCGCCCGCAGGACGGAAGTTCTCGTAGGTCTTGATATCCGACTCCGAAATGCTGGGCGGAGTCTTCTTGAAGGCCCGCTCAAACATATCCCGTCGCAGGGGGATGGGGGTACGGCTGTTCTTCTCCTCGATCTCCTCCAGCGCGAAGCGGCAAGCCTCCTCAATGACACCGCAGAGGTTTGCGGCAGAGTAGTAGCCCTTCTCGGTGAACTCGCCCAACTCGGTGTAGTGGGTAATGTCCCGCTCGGACATCTGCAGAATATCGTCGATGGTCAGACCGGCCTCCAGCTGGATGCCCTTCAGCTTGCCCTCGATAATGGCGCGCTTGGCAGGCATATCCGGCGGGGGAACGTGTACCAGATGGGAGAAACGCTTGTAGCGGAGATAGGCCGCGTCAATGATATCGGGACGGTTGGTGGCCGCGATCATGATGCGGTTGTTGCTCTTACCGCCGAAGCCGTTGATGCGCTGCAGAAGCTCGGTGGTAACGGCGGACTTGTAATCCTTGGTGTCCGAGCTTCTCTTACTGAAGATGGACTCACACTCATCCACGAAAAGCACGGCTCCGTCGGGGCAGGACTCCAGCTCGTCGAAGATCTGCTTGACGGCCTGCTCGGATTCACCCACGTAGGACTTGAAAATATCCGCAGGGGTGACGATGAACAGGGGCAGATTCATGGCGTTGGCGATGGCCTCGGCGAACATGGTCTTACCCGTACCGGGAGCGCCGTAGAGCATCATGCCCAGACCGCCCTGCAGGTGGTAGTACTCCAGAATATCGGGATTCTGGGCCATGAACATGAAGCTCTTGACCAGCTTCTTGACGCCCTCCAGACCCTTTACGTCATCAAAGGTGGTGGTGGGGATCTTACTGCTCATAACCGAGCCGTACTCCTTGGCGCGGGCGGCCAGCTTGCGGCTCTCGTCGGCGTAGCGATCGATCTCCTCCTGGCTGACGCACCGCTGGCTCAACGTAAAGGCGATCTGCGCGGCGTGGGAGTAGTGGGTACGCAGCTCCCGCTTTTCCTCGTCGCGGATATCCTTCTTGTCGTTGCGGCCGTTGAGGATCTTGCGGATCTTGTTCTTGACTTCCTCGTATTTTACCTTGAGACCGTCAATGGAATCGGCCTCGGGCGCGACGGCGGCATTGGCTGCCTTGGCGGCCTCATCGGTTGCGTTGGGTTTCGTAATTTTCATGTCAGGCTCCTTCCTTGATCCCAAGGATTACAGCAGACCGTCCAGACCGCTGTCGCCGCCTGTGGGTGCGGACTTGGGAGCTGCGGGAGGCGTGTAGGAGCCGCGGCCGGCATTGCCGCCGCCCTGGCCACCCTGGCCACCCTGGCCATCCAGGATACCTCTGACCATATCCATACCGCGGCCGGCAGCCGAGGTGGAGGAGGTCTGGGACTTCTTGTTCTTGGCGCGGCTCTTCTCGCGCTTCATGTTCATCTTGTCCATGATGCCCGAAATGCTGCCGCTCATCTTCTCGTACATGCCCGCGGTCTCGGCGGCCATCTCGATGCTCAGCTTCATCTGATCCAGCATGGTCTTGACCGTCTTGCGGTTCTGGGCCATGGCCTTCTTCATCATGAGGCGCTGCTTGAAGGGACTGGTCTGGCGGTTGGCCATTTCCATCATCATGCCGCTACTCATTTCCAGCGAGGTATTCATCAGATTCATGGAGTGGAAAATAATCTCGTTGGCCACGTTGAAGGCGGTGATCACCTCGATGATATCCTGCATCTGCAGGGAGAGATCCAGGAAGTTGACGAGCAGGCTGGTACGCCAGTCGTCCTCACCGTATCTCTGGTAGAAATCGGCGGCCTTGGTGGCCAGCTCCTGCAGCTTGGCGTCGAACTCGCGCTTCTGACGCTCAAACTTCAGCTTCTGCATGCTCTTATCTGCGGCCTGTTGCATTTCCGACACGGCGGAATCGTTGCTCTCAAATTGCTTGAATGCTTGCTTTGACATAACAGTTACCCCTTTTTTTCAATATAGTGGAATATCCAAAATCAAAGGATATCCGAGAGGAGCGTGTGCTCGCTCTCCTGCTTTTCCTCGGCCCCGGTGTCCATAGACAGAAGGGCATCCAGAAGGCTTCCCTCCTCCTTCTCCTCCATGGCGGGAAGATTGGCCTCACGCAGCTCCTCGTTCATCTGGTCGACCTCGGCCAGACGCTCCTCGATCTTGCGGATGTTCAGATCACCGTTGGTGTTCATGATGCCGCTCTTGACCATGGTCTCCTGGAGCTGGGCGATACCCTCGGCCACCTCATTCGAAGAAGCGTTGTTGTTGATGATGCTGACCAGCTTGGAGCAATCCACGTCTGCAAAGATCGCGTAGATGTGCAGACGGTTGTTCTTCACCATGTTGTACAGACGGCGGATGGGCTTCTCAATCTTACGAATGAGCTCGCGGCGTCTGGTAACCTCCTCGCGGGAGACCACGTCGGCCTTGAGGCGCTCCATGTCGTACTTGATGTAGTCCTCCTGATCCTTCAGATCCTGCAGGTCGAATTCCGCATCCTCGCGGCTCAACGCGCCGCTCTTGAAGCGGGAAACGATGTCCTGCTTTCTCCGCTCAATGTCACCCAGACGGGCGCGGCACTCACGGAGCTTTTCGGTGGAGCCGTTGTCACGCATATTCGCGGTTTCCTGGGCGTAGATCTCGCAACGGTTCAGGAACATTTCTACGTTCTGGCGGATGCTGACACTCTGAATGGTCTGGGCCAGATCGTCCACGGGAATCTCGTAGCAATCCTGGGGCTTGGCATGACGGAGAGAGGGCGTACAGAGCTTCGACCACTGACGGACGGTGCGCTGAATGCCTCGCAGCATATCCACCGAGCTTGCGTCGTACAGGCCGTTGGATCTGGCCAGCTTGATACGCCAGGAGCGGATTCCCGCAACCACCTCGTTGTAATGCTCGGCCGCCTGCATACTGCTCACGTCGATGACGGATTCCAAGGAATCAATGATCTCGTCGATGATCTTGCGGCAGGTCTTCATGTTGGTGGCTTCCATGCCGGTCTGGGCATCGCCTGCGCTCTGCATGATCCGCATGCCTTCCTTGGCGGACTCCAGATAATCCCGCACGTTTTCACACATGTCGAAGGAGGGACGGTGCTCGCGGCCGGTCTTCATGTTGGCCAGGCACTCCCGCTTCTCCACGCGCAAGCGCTCGTAAGTCAGGGAGCGGCGATTCTCCTCACCCAGCTTGACGGCGATATCCGTCAAATGCTCCAGGGTCTTCTTCATGTCCTTATTGAAATCGCTGTTGACACCGCGACGGATCAGGGTATCCATATCCCCCGTGATCTCCTCAAACAGCGCGGCTCTGGCCTCATCCGGGAAGCCTCTTTGCAGGGCCGTTGCAAATTCCTTGTTATACTTGATCTTGTTCGCGTCCATCGCGGCCGTCAAACGAGCTACGGTTTCACGACTCATACTTCTTCTCCTCCGCTACATATTTTTCTTACCAAAGCCTTGGTCGCTTCGGCGATATTCTTTTGCTTCATGCAAAAATAGATGTCGTCGTCATAGAACGTGTAAAAATCGTGAGCTCCGTTCTGCAACATCATCTTCAAAAGGTCGGTGCCCGTTCGGTCGTATATGGTACGCTTGACCTTGTCGCGCTTGCCCTGACTGTTCAGGTACTTATGTCCGCCGTTGTTGTTGAAAAAGAAGATGTAGATCTCCTCGTCATCACTCAACTCGTCCACCATGGTCTCCACCGAATTCTGGGTGGACAAGCGGGTAAACATGGTCTCTCCGTCGCTGATATGCTTGCTTCGGATGTAGGACAGCAAAACCTTTTTGCCTGTCGTCAGCCAGTACAGCGCGTGGGGGATCTTCAGCTCCTTGCCCGGGAACGGCTTTTTGTAGATCTTGATCAGATCCCCGACGGTGAGCTTGTAGACACCGAACAGCGGCGCCCGTTGCTTATCCATGCAGGAGCAGAACACGTTGAATACGCGATCCGCAAAGCTGATGCGCTCGTCCGCTCCCGACGAGGCGGGCATATCCACGTCAATACCCAGGGCGTTCTGTACCCGATCAAAGTTACTCCGCAGATCGTACAGCTCGTTGTCCCGCAGCTCCGAGGGAGTGGCGCAGAGCATCCGCAGCATGGAGTAGGCCGTCAGCTTGCGCAGCTCGTCCCATTGAACCGGCGGAAGTCCCGGCTCGGTCTCCACGCTGGTGATACTGCTGTAGCACAGCGTGCTGTAGTAATTGTACGCGATCTTGAAACGGGTGCTTTCGCTGCACTTCGTACCCACGTAGTCCTTATCGAAGAAGTACGCCAGTCGGGCCAGTGCCTTGGGGTTACCCAGCTGTGCCGATTGACGGCACAGCCGAGTCGCTTTGTCGATCAGCTCCGCATCCGCGGTGCCGTCGTGATTGAACAGCCAGTTTCCGTACAGGATCTCGGATTGACGGAACAGCTCCTCGTTATCGTGGGTCACCACGAAGCGATCCACCCGAGTCACGAGGGAGTGGCGGCACGCAGGACAGGACCAGGAGCCGTCGTACAGCTCCAACGGTGTGACTTCCTTGCCACACTTTGTGCATTTCATTTCCATAGCGTTCCTCCTTCCTGCTTAGCCTTGGGTTTCGGGCGGGGTCGTAATATCGGTTCCGACCTCGGTTTCGGGCCCGGTTTCCACCTCGCGGATCACAAAATCGTTGCTCACGTAATCAAACTCGTAGTTCCGAGCCTTGGCAGAGTCTTTGATCGTAACCGTCAGGGTATACGTGCCGGGATCCTTGGCGGTCATAGCAGATCCCCCAAAGGTCGCCTCAAAGTCGTTTTTGCTGTCACCTGCGGCAAGACCAAGCATGTTAAATTTGAAGTCACCGCCTGTGGTTCCGTCGTAGTCACGGTCGGGGGCGATGGCCGAAACCGTCACGGGGCGCTTGGTGATCTCGCAGGTCACTCCGCTCACGTTGAAGTTATAATTGGTATGAGCGGCAAACGACACGTTCACGGAATACTCGCCCGCGTTGATGGCCTGCGCCACGGGACGGCCGTTTGCGGTCCAGGTGGGCGTACCCAGCTGAGCCACGGTTTCGCCGTCGACCAGCCCCTCAACCGAGAAGCTCAAGCCCGTCAAGGCTTCGCCGTCATAGGTTTTGTCCGGGATGGGATCAACGGTAACCGTCAGCGTTTTCTTCGTGATCCTGCAGGTCGTCCCGTTCACGCTGATTTCATAGTTGGGATGGACGGCAAACTTAGGTTGCACGGAATACGTGCCCGCATCTTTCGCCTCAGACACGGGGCGATCGTTTGCATTCCAAACGAACCACTGGGGCTCGCCAAGCTGATCCATCGTTTCGCCCGCTACCAATCCTTTGACGGAGAAGGTAAAGTCTGCCAGAGGCTTGCCGTCGTATTCCTTTTCGATGGGATCAACGGCAACCTGCACCTTTGCCTTCTTGATCGTAAGCTTAGCCGCGCGGCCGTTGTTGATGTTCAAGGTATAGTTATCCGGATTGGTGTTGGTGAAGCTCAAATACAGCTCATAGCCATTGCCGGCATCCTTGGCCGTCGTCGCAGGGCCCGTAAAGATGGGCTCGCCCAGAACGTCCACCTCGGCATCGCTTCCCTGCAGACCGTTCACCGTATAGCTGAACTCTCCGCCTTCCGTACCGTCATAGATACGCTCCAGATTGTTTACGCTTACGGTAAGCGTGTGTTTGCTGATTGTAAAGTGTACGGATTCGATCAACTGAATGCTGTAATTCGGATTACCCGGCAACTCCAGCGTCAGGTCATATGTGCCGGCGTTCACCGCACCAACCGCATCTCCGCCGTATATGGGATCTCCGAGATCCGTCTTCTTATCTCCGCCAACCAGACCGTTCACGGAATACTCGAAGTCGCTCGCACCGGCGGGCTTGGCATTATACGTCTTACCGAGGTTTTTCGACAGGGTAACCGTGATGAGCTTGGGGATCACCGTCAGCTTGCCGTCCTCGTACGTAATGTCGTAGTTCTCGGTTTTTTCAAGGGTAGGCAGTTGAACCGCCAATGTGTACTCGCCCACATTTCTGATGACGTTTTCATCGGTTACATCCACATAGTAATGAGGAGAGCCGATTCTGCCGCGGTCAGCGTCAATGACACCTTCTACTGCAAAATCAACGCAGGTGCGATATGCCGTCGTGCCGTCGTAAACCTTGGTGCCGTCCAGCGCCGTTACGGTAGCGGCCTTGCGGAGAATGACTACTTCATCGGTTACATATGTAAAATCATAGTTTTTGGTTACGTCGTTGTCGTCCAGTCTCACCGACAGCGTATGCGTACCGGCGTTGGGATTGTTCGTCGCAGAGCCGCTATACATAGGATCGCCCAGATCCGGCTTCTGATCTCCGCCCACCAGACCGACCACGTTAAAGTCAAAGTTGGACCGATCATAGCAGGTGCCGTCGTAGATCTTTTCGTTGTTGAGGATGATGGCCGTCACGGTAGCAGGCGCCTTTTTGATGGTCAGCTTGCCCTTCGTAACGCGCACATCGTAGTTGCCGAATTTCTCTGCGTCCCGGGGCACCACCGTGGCATCGATCATCCACTCGCCCGCGTCGGTATTCTCCAACGCCTCACCCTTGTACTGCAGGTCAAGAATGTTCTTAATGTCATTTGCGTCAGCCGACACGAGTCCGCTCGGCTTAAACGTAAACTCATACTCGGGGAACGTATATCCGTCGTACGTCTTGCTCTTGGCATCGATCACAACCGTCAGGGGCTTCTTGGTGATGGTCAGGGTTCCTTCGGTGATCTCCAGGGTGTAGTTCCCCGCCTTTGCACCCGTATGGTCAACGGTAGCTTCGAACGCATACGGTTGGGATCCTACGTTCACGACGCCCACGGCATCGCCCACGTATTGAACGTTGGTGAATATTTCGTTTTCCCGATCCGCGCCCTGAAGGCCGATCACCGTGTAGGAAAAGCCCGTATAGGCCTTGCCGTCGTACTCCTTCTTGGCATTGTCCATTTTGATCGTCAGCTTTCTCGGCTTGATCGTGAAGGTGCTTTGGGTATTACAATTATCCGCGAAGTAGTAGTTCCCGTCCTCGGGAAGGGATACCGATACGGTGTAACCATCTCCCACGTTCACTTGTCCACCGGAGTAGATCACGCTACGGAGCAACGCTTCCCGATCTGCCTCGATACAGTTCTCCAAGCGATTGATTCGACGGACCTGCTCGCCGGCGTTATAGACAAACTCAGCGGTACTGTTCCAACTAATGGAGGAAATGGGTCTCGGGGTGATCTCAAAGGTGGTTTCACTCTTTGTCAACGTGTAGTTGGGATCATTCGTTGTGACAGTTACGCGGTAGTCTGTACCCGCATTCTTACGTCCACCTTCATATCGAAGGGGAACTTCGTCACTGCCAAGGGGCTGCACCGTCGCCTCGGGGTACTGCTCCTTGCCGTCGTAAACGAAGGAGCGTTCATCACTCCAGCTCACACTCAACGGATATGGAGTTACCACCACCGTCTGCGAAGCATCGCTCTCCGCGATCTTATACTTGGTCGCGGTATCGCCGAGCAGCTCAATGGTAATGACGTACTCGCCCGCGTCCCTTACGCTGTCCTGCGAGAGGCGAGCCTGGACGGTGTCACCGTTGATGGCATCCGTGCCCGTCGCCGACACAGGCTTGTTGCTTGCGGAATATACCGCGTCCTCATCCTTGGGATATGCCCAATCGAAGTGCAGCTCACGCTTTTCAAATCCCACGTCGATGGTCTTCTCCACCGTCGCGGTCAGGGAGGTGGTGTCGGCGTAAGCCGTCACCCGCAGGGTGTAGGTCGTGGCATCCTGGGGATGGAGATTGTTGATGGTATAATTCTTTTCCTCACCCAGAACCTCGTTCAGGATCCACTCGTATTTCAGAGAAATGCTCTCATGAGGAGAGGTGGCCTGTGCAGCCAGAGATACGGTTTCACCGTAAACCGCGCTGTGACCCTCGCTCACGCCGTCAGCCGTCAGACTGTCGATAGTGGGCATTTCCAGCTTCCACTCGGGATACACGTTCAGGGATTCTCCGCGAGACAGGCTTTGAAGCTCTGCAGGCAGATCCGTCAGGTTGTGCCGATCGGGGCCCGCAAGCCAGGTCAGCGTAAAGCCGTTTCGTGTGGGAATACGCGCGATCACGTCAGCCGCGCGGTCGGCCGTAGCCAGCTTATATCCAATGTATTCTCCGTCGGCGTTGAAGCCCGTATAGGATGCGTCCAACGTATGGAGCGTGTCGTTGCCCGTGCCGAAGTTAATGGAATACACCCGATCAAAGGTCACGTAAACCTCGGTGGATTCGTGAATGGCGGCGTTCGAGAGATCCTTTCCCTCGCTGTCCCGCAGCCAACGGAAGACCTGCGCCTGCTGATTGACGTAGCACCAGTACAGCTGGGACTCGTCGGTCACGTCAGAGTTGAGAACGTAATCGCAGGTGGCGAAACGCACGTCCTCCCAAACGTTCAGAACGTCGTCAGCCGAGCCGAACCAGGTAGGCAGGATCTGGCCATTCGCCAGCTCCAGCGCATCCTTATCGTAGCGGGGGATCACGTAAACGTCGCCCTCCTTGAGGCCGATGGGCTTGATGTGATTCGCTACGTAGAGCATTTGCAGGTTCTCCTGCGCCAGGGCGTAGAACTCGCCGCGGAACTCGTCCACGTTGGCCTTATCCACTTCCAGGCTCAGGTTCTCGTTTACGTGAGCCAGAGAAGCGGTATTCAGAAATTCCAGATCAGCCGTTCCGGCGAAGACCATGTAGCTGATCTCGTCGTTGCCGAAGAGGGTGCAGTCCACGCCTTTGACGGGCAGGCCGTTGAACTCGGCGGGAATGGTCACGGTGTTGCCATTACCGTCCAGAACGTCCACGGCAATATAGTAGCTCCCGCTAGCATCCAGCATGTACACAACGGTACGCTCGGTGCGCTCGGCGCCCTGGCCGAAGAAGCCGTTGACGTGCAGGAAATTGACGTAAAGGCCGATGCCCACCATCAGCAGCGCCGACATGACCAGCGCTACGATGCGGCGAATCGGCTTGCTACGGCGGATCGCCTGCCATGCGTTGCACAGGGCGGCAATACACTGGAGCAAATGCACGGCGGGCAGAGCGATGAGGGCGATGGTCTCAAAGACCACCCGCTCGCCCAACACGCCGGAGGCCAGGAAAGCGCCGCCACAGGCGAGAACGATACACGCCACGTGGATCAGCACGCCTCCGATGGCGTACATGAATCGGTAGTTCGAGAGCAATACCTTCACGATGAAGACCAGATCCAGCGCAAGGAGGAGGATCGGGCACACGATGTATTTGATCTCGGTAGTATTCACAAACAGCACCAGCAGTACGACCACGTCCAAGGCCAGCGTCAGGATCGCGCAGAGCAACTGAAGCCACTTGGAGGAGGCAATTCTGCTTTTCGTAATGGTGGATTGTGCGGTTTTCTTATTTGACATTTCGAATCAGTCCGTCCTTCCCGCTTTAATGACGCTTCTCAGGCTTCGGGATCACGCCCGAATCGTTCAGCGTCAGCTTGTCGAAGAAGTACTTCTTATCTCCGACGAAAAAGATGAGTCTGTCTGCGTTTTCAAAGCAGTATTTCTTTTGGAACACCGACATCACGCGCAGAGACAGCGGCAACATCTGAGCGTACCGTCTGTAGTTCTGCGTATGGGTCGCGCTCGTCTCTCCCATCTGCACCGCATCCATGGCAGAGGCGCAGAATTTGCAGTAGAACTGGGAATTCAGGTTGTCCGCCGTGTAGCTTCTTCCGCAAAGACGGCAGTTCGTGGTATCTTCGGCCACGACTCGCAGCGTCTGTGTATCGAAATTCAGGAGAGGCGTATAGGCCACCTCGCCGTCCTCGCAGTGGTGCAGCACCTCGGGATAGGGGCAATCCGCGCACTTGTAGCGCGTACGGCCGTGATCCTCGAAGGCAACCGTATTGCATCTGCAACGGTAGCGGACGCACTCGATGTTGCGGCGAGTCAGCTCAGAGCAGCTGATGGGGAAGAAATGCTCGGCGAAGGGGCTTTCCCTCTGAATCATCTCCAGCTGCTCGGCCGTAAGTCCCAGATCGGACTTGGCGGTATTGATACGGATCTGCTTGGTCGCGCCTGTTTCGGGCGATACGCAGGTAATGACGTTACGCTCGATCAGACGGTCGCGCGCTCCGCCGCAACGGCAGGTCATGGTGATGACGCCATCCTGGGTGATCTTGGCGAAAAACGCCTTGTGGCCGTCCACGTACACGTCGAAAACGGGATCGACCCATTGGATGTGGCTGATGCCCAGCACCTTGATCTTCTTGCACGCCAGCTGAACCTCGTCCTGGGGCTCACCGGACATCAGATCATCCAAAGTTGCCAGGTCGGTGGCATTCGTAACCAGAATGCCTTCGGAGAAATCGCGATCCATCTCACCCTTGAGCAGTTTGTCCAGGGAGTTGAGCACGTTATCCACGATCTCGGTCTCGGTGTCGGCGTCCGCGCCCTTATCGGCGGCGCCTCGCTGGCTGACGATACTGCTCACGTAGGAGTCGATCTCGGCGGCCTCGGACGTCAGCACCGTGCGGAATTCCTTCCCTGTCTTGCGGAAATAGACCTTGCACAGAAGGGGGCGAGGCTCACCCACACCGCTGAAGACCTCCATACGCAGAGACACGGCGTAGATATCCTCCACGCTGTCCTTCTGCCCGGCGGTGGCTACGCGGGTGACCCGCAGTTTTAGGCCGTCGGCCACCCGCTGGATGACCTTCTGCTGTTCCTTGATCTCGGCGTCGTCGCGGGACATCTCGTTCTGTATGAACTCGACCAGCGAGAACTGCTTGTGGTAGTTCGTGGAGACGAGCTCAAGCAGGTTGTGCCAGATACCCATAACGCTGTCGTTTTCAGCGCCGCGGAAGCCTCTGAACCAGCTGGCTCCGCTGGGCAGCATACCCTCCACGGCACCGCTGTCGATGGTCGACACGTCACCCACGTACTCGAAAATATACTGCTCGGTCTCGATGACACGGTTGTCGCGACAAGCCTGAATAATGGAACGGTCAATACACCCGCTGTTTACCAGCGCGCAAATGCTTCGGAAAGCATCCCGGTACTGTCGACCGATCTTCACATATACTTTATCGTTGTTCATCACAGCAACCTCATTCATTTCTGTCCGCATCAAGCACCAGCTTGATGTCGGTCACCTTTTTGGCTTCCTTCAGAAGATTGATACAGAAGCCCTTGCCGTCGTCGTGGTTGAAGTCCCACGAGGCGCGCAGATACGCCGCGAAGGTTCGCGCGACGATGGGGCGAAGCTTTCCGCGCTTGCGGGAGGACATACCGCGGCAAACGGGGCAATCCGCCTCCCAGCGGTCGTTGAACTCAATGACGTGGGGCTTGGGACTGCACAGCGCCATGTCGCAGGTGGAGCAGGCGGAGATTCCGTTGGTGCCGATATAGGGACGGCACTTTTCGGGGCAGATATCCTGACGGGAGCAACGACTGCACAGGGTGTACAGATCCTGATCCCCGATGTTCTTGTTTTTGAGGAACGCATCCACGGCGGGACAGGTTCCGGGGCGGAAGCGGCCGCAATGGGCCATGGCGCAGATCTTGCGGCAGTACAGGCGGCGGTCGCCCTTGTCGCCGGTATTACACATGATGCTACGACCCGTGTTGGTGTTCGCAATACACATGTAACCCGATACGTCGGACACCGAGCGAGCGAACACGCTGGCGCACTGATCGCACTTGAAATCGTATACGCTGATCTCCGCCATTTCGGTGCCTTGAGGCCGATCGGGGCCCACGCACTCCGACGTAGCGGTACAGAAGAGGTTCCCGTTCTTTTTGTGCGCCTCGTAGTCCTCCTGGGAGTACAGCTTGACCTGACCGCAACGGTCGCAACGAACCGCCACCATGCGGTCGTTGTTACTACCCGCGATGATGGTCGCATCGCCGCTGTTACTGGACATCAGACCGATACGGGAGAAGTACAACAGAGCAAAGCCCTCCAGGCGGTTCATATCCGCCAGGGAGTAAATGGTCACGTCGTTCTTCTGACCCAGACGGAAGATTCGACCGATACGCTGATCCATGGCCAGGGGGTCGGGGGTGACCTGGAAGTTGATGATCACGCTACCCGACTGCAGGTTGACACCCTCGGTAAAGGAGGGATCCTTGACCACCAGCACGGCGTTGGAGCGCGCCTCAAATTCTGCCAGAGTCTTCTCTTTATTGTTGGCGGTACCCACCACCAGACGGTTCGCATACGCGGGATCCTTCTGCATATCCGCCAGAAACGCGTCGTGAACCAGATCCTTCTTTTTCAGCTCGTAGTCGAAGAAGATCAGCACGCGCTCGTTTTCGTGGCGCTTGAGGATGCGCTTGGTCTCCTGCAGCTTGTCGTCATAGGAGGTCTCCGCCTCGAACAGCGGCCGCAGCTCGCAACGCATTTTTCCGTCGGGAGCGAGGGTCATCTGATCGCGGTAATACAGGATGAAATCCTTCTTGGGGAACTGACTCTCGTCCACGGTCTCCGCGAAAATGCTACAGATGATATCCGAGTAGAAGCGGTGAACCGGCAGGTCGCGGTGATGCTCCTTGGCGTATTCGTCCAGGGTAACCGTCTCGCCGCAGGCCTCTCCGCGGTGATCCACGGGCGTCACGTACAGGGGCGGCTCCTGCATACGGGTGCAATCCACCCGCAACAGATTACCGTACCAGTCGCCCACCGTGATCTTCTCTTTCCGCAGGGCGGGATAGAACAGGGAGTGAACCAGCTTCTTCTCCTTGGTGACCAGCACCGTGGAGGGCTGGCGGATCATGATGGAGCGCAGCACACCGTTGTGGTAGGCGGCGGCCACCTGCCGCATGATCTTCTGGTTGATCTCGTCGTTCTGGGGCAGAGCCAAAAATTCATCCACCCGAAGCTGCTGTTCACCCTCGGTGAGCTTCTCGAAATTCGTCAGGGACAGATTCTCCCCCGCGATGTACTCCTTAAAAGGCTTGGAGTAGTTGAGCATCAGCTCGGCCTTCTTGACCCGCTTGATGAACTCCATGACCGTGGTAGCGCCGCGGCACACACGCTCCTTGTAGTACGCCTTTTCCTGGTTGTACTCATCCGAGTGGTGCATATCCTCCTTCTCCTCGAAGTCCTCGGGATGGCCGCCCTTGCAACGGATGAAATACCAGAGGCGGAACATATGGTCCAGGTTACCCGAGTGGGGGGTTGCAGACAAAAGCAGGCAGTAGGTCACGTTGGCGCGCTTCTTGGTCTCCATCATCATGGAGAGGAGCTTCATGGCCTTGGCGTACTCGCCCTCCTCCTTACACAGATGGTGGGCCTCGTCCACCACGATGACGTCGAACAGAAGCTTGGACAGGCTGTTATCCCAGTGGATAAAGTCCTCGGTCTTGACGATAATGGGACGGCTGGGACGGTTTTGCGCGTCAAAGGTAACGCCTGCGTCCGAGAAATCCAGCGAAGAACGGACGTCGCCGCCTGCCTCCAGCAGAACTCCCTTACCGAGACCAAAGCGCTGCTCCATAACCTCGATCCAGTTATCGTACACCTGCCCGGGAACCACCAGGAGCATGGACTTGATCTTACCGCGCACGGCCAGCTCGCTGAGGATCACGGCCGCCTCAAAGGTCTTACCGCTACCCACCACGTCGGCCAGCAGACCGAAGCCTCGCAGATCCTTCAGAAAAGCGATAGCCGCGGCGCTCTGGTGCTTGAAAATAACCGAGCGATCCACGTGCTTGGTGCGGTCGTAGGGGATGCCGTAGGCGCCGCTCATATCGGTCTGCACGTACTGGCCCAGATCGATCTTCAGAGAGTCAAAATCGTCGTAGCGATCCAGCTCCTCTACGGCCTTATTCATTTCGTAGATGGTCTTGTTGTACTGCTTCTTGGTGCGCGCAATATCACTGCGCTGGTTGTCACGGTCAAAGCAATGGTCGTCGAACATGAAATAGTAGGTCTTCGACATATCTATCTTCCTTTCGGTTTCCGATCAAACGGCGGATCTTACTGATTCGTCGTAACGCTCATGGCCTTCATGGAGATGCGGAATTCGATATCCGCCGCGCTGACGCGCTCCACCTGAGCGTTGGAATGATACTTGGCGTATATGGGGAAACGGTTTTTGACGGTCACGTTGCTGAAGAAGGGGGTTGCGGAGCCGTCCTTCTTGTTGACCAGGAAGCCCTCTTCAAAATACAAGGCACAGGTCTTGGCGCTGAAAAGAGATACCCGCTCGTTTTTATAGTAGAAATGGATCTCGGACTCCCGTCCGCCGGCCACCACCCGCAGGTCAATGACCTCCACGGCGGGGCGGCGGTCGTCGTCGCCCGCGTCAGCTACGATGAGCCAATCCTCCTCATAGGTCAGCTTGCTCGCATAGCGATGAGCCGCGATCTCGTCGGTGCTGATGATGGTGGAGAACAGCTCGTCGCCCTCCAGTTTAGCCAGTTCCTCGTAGGTCAGGCTGATGGCGCCCTCCATGGAGAAGCGGTTCTCCTCGTTCTCCAGAATGTCGCCGCGATCCGCAAACAGCTTCAGATGCTTGCGGTAATTGCCATGATACAGCCACGTGCCGTAGGAGTAGGACAGAACGGCGTCCACCGAGTAATCCTTCATGGCCACCACCGCGCCGCCCACCGAGGCCGCGTAGGTGGAGGCCTCGTGGTTCTGGATGTGGTAGGGATCCAGGTCCTGTGTCTCGGTGTCAAAGGTCAGAAGCTGTACGAGACCGTGCTCGGCCTGAAGAGCCTCCCGCAAATAGGGGACAAGACCTCTCGTCTCCACCAAGCCGCCCGCGATCACCGCCTTGCGGATGTCCCGGTTACCGGGACGGGACAGCTCCTCCAGGAGGTATTCCCGCAGCTGGTGAGCCACACCTCGGTCATCGTCGGTACCCACGCAGTGAGCGAAGGTGGATTCGCTGATGATACGCTGTACCAGGGTATCTCGGTGAATGCACACGGGCACGCCGTCCTTAAAGATGCCGCGTCCCGCCAGGGGCATCACCATCTTGGCCTTTTTAATGTCCTTCATCAAGAGGTAGCGGTCCTCGTGCAGACCCTCCTCGTAAATGTGTCCCGAAGCGCCTGCTGAGGGAGTTCCCACGGTCTCGCGGTCGTAGATGCCTCGCTCCAGATAATCCAGAAGCACCTCGTCGATATGGCTACCGCCCACCTCCAGGAGGGGCATATGTCCGTCGGCGCTGTCCACCAGCAAGCCCATCTTGCCGACTTGCTTGTTGGCGCCTATGTTGCTGAACCAGGCCTTACAGACCGAAACCGTCTCGTCACCCATGTCGAAGACCAGCACCCGCTCGTCCTTTTCCACCCATCCACGGTGGAAGGCGTAGATACCCAGGGCCTGGGTCGAGGTCAGAACCTTAGTGGGGGCGACGCCGAAGGCCACCTCCACCAGACGGCTGACCTCCGCCACGAATTCCGATCCCTGCTTGGGGGGGTGTACGATGGCGATATGGGTCAGGGGCGCGAACTCAATGCCCGTCCGCTCCGAAAGCTTCCCCACCAGCTCGCCGATCCGCTTGCGGATATGTAGGAAGTAGCCCTCGCACACGCTCTGCGGCGTGTGACGGGGATCCGTAAACACCAGCTTCCGATTCACGAAATACTGGAAATCCGCCTCGTGTCTCATGCGCTCGGGGAAAGTGAACACAGGGAAATAGTGACCGCCACGGTAGTACTCCAGGTTGCGCTTCTCCACCGCCGCGTCCTCGTTTCGGGTGACCATGGACAGCGCGGTCTTGATCTTGATAACCGTGGAGAAATTATGACTCGAGCCGTATTCCAGCTCGTCGGCATACAGCCAGCTGTCGGTCTCGGTATTGTAGAACGCCGCCGCGGGAAAAGCGATTTGGTTGATCAAATCGGGAACCATCAGCTTTCCGCTGAAGTCGCACCCCTCGTGGTTATACGCGAAAGACACCTTCATGGTGTCGTTACCCAGATCCAGACCTATATAAATATCCGTAGCCATGCCGCTCTCCTTCTTTTGTGCAGTAACAATTATTATATCTGCAATTATATTTATATATAAATATTATTATACCACCTCGGCACTTTTTTGTCAATATCCGTGGCATTTTATTTATAGATAGAAATTCGCGTCACATTTTGTTCATTTTGTTAAAAAAGCAAGGAACATCAAGGCGTTCCCTGCTACCGCGGCGGAAAAATGCGAACCCAACACCACAACGCTTCGAAACGCCGATGCCCCGTCAGCCGTTTTGGGTAACGTACCAAATTCCTTTTTAATACGGACATCGTAAAATAAGCGGCGGGCATTTCTGCCCACCGCTTAAGGTGAATTATTTATGGAACAGGTCGCTCCATTTTCTCTTTTTGATCACAAACCAGAAGATCGCAAATCCGCCGCAAGCCGTGATAAGGACTGCGCCCACCGCAATTCCCGCGACAGCGCCGACGGGGAGTCCGCCTTCATCATCGGTTCGGGTCGTATCCTCGGGCTCTGTCGGAGCAGACGTGGTCTCGCCTTCGTCATCGGGTTGAGTCGTATCCTCGGAATCCGTGGGATCAGACGTGGTCTCGTCTTCTTCCTGAGTGGCCACCGTTACGGTATACACGGCTGTATTCCCCGCCTTGTCGGCGATCTCGACCGTATGGCTCCGGTCGTCAGCCTTGACGGTAAATTTACCGTCGGTCAGATCAATGGTTACGCCGTCCACCTTAACGTAATCAAGGTGCGGATCGTCGACCGTTACGGTCAGGTCACCCTCGTACGTCTTGCCGTCCTCGATTCCCGATACCGAAATACGGTCTTTCAGCACGATACCGTCGGAGGAGCCATAGGCAACGGTGCCGTTGTTATCCGTAGCCATCACGTAGATCACGCACTCCATAGAGGGAGCAATCTCGAAGGCTTCCGTATAAGCGGTCCAGTCCTCGGGGGACAGGGCACGGAGCTGCTCAAGCGTCAGGGGGGTAGGAGAAACCAAGTAATATACCTCGCGGATACCGATCTCTCCGCTGCTTGCGGATATCGTCACGCTTTGCTTCTCGTTGAAATACGTATCAAAGTCGGGAAGACTTATAAAGGTATTCCAGCTCGATCCGCCAACCGATATCTCGATCTCGGGAGGCACAACGGGATCCGGGTTGTTTCCGCCCAGAACTGCCGCTACGTCATGACCCTCGAAGCTTGCCTTCAGGATTCCGGTCACTTCGCTGTCGGTCGTCAGCCGATTGCCCGAAATCTCGGCGCTTCCGTCTACGACCTCCACCGACCATTCAGCCTGGCTTCCCAGAACACTGCTTGCGGGAACCACGATGCTCTTTTCGCCCGAAACGATCTTAAGCTCAAGCGTTCCGCTTGCCCCTGCGGGAATGACGGAGTTGGTATAATCGATTCCGTTCAGGAAAATAGAAACGTCATTGTCGGGAGCTGTGACGATGGCGTTTGTCAGCTTAAAGTCGTACTGACGGCTGACGTTTCCGATCGCATCCTCTGCGTAAACCGATACAGTCTGCTCAAACACATTCGTATCCATGGGAACGGACACCGAGAACTCGCCCGTGGCGTCCACGCGCAAGGAGGAAACCTCTTTTCCGTCAAGAAGAACGTGGATCTTTGCTCCGGGCTCGCTGAGTCCCGTAACGCTGACGGTTTCGTCAAAGAAGGAGCCTGCGTTGGGGGTGGCAATCTGCAATCTGGGCGCGGTTGCCTTGACGCAGAATACGTAATCCACGGCAAAGGCATCGCCGTTTGCGTTGGTGCCTGTCAGAGTCAGGGTGTGCTGACCCTCGGAAAGACCGTCCTCCGCAGGAAGATCGTCGGTTTCGGGTCTGCCGCCGATGGTCAGAGACGTCCGGGTATCCGCCTCAAAGGTTCCTTCCTGCGCGCCGCCGTCCAGCTTCCAGGTGCCGCTGACGGCCATGTCCGCGTTGATGTTGATGATCGCCTCGGTGACGTTGATATAATTCACGCCGTCCGTAACGATTGCGCCCTCAGCGGATACGCTTACGGTGGGTCTTGCAGGCGCGACCATGGTGATCTCCTCGCTATAGGTCGCCTCGGAGTACAGCTCGCCGCCGTCCTCATGATAAGCGACGATCTTCAATCGGTAGGTCTTACCCGCCTCAAGTCCCTTGATCTGCGTCGCGGCAGTGACGTCGTCTCTGCCTTGCGCGTCCGCGTAGGATACGGTATTGCCTTCCGAATCGACGTAGACCGTGGTTTCGTACTGACCGCCAACCGTAATCGTGGAGCCGTCAGCCGTTTCGATCCGCTGGGATCCGAGAGAGGTGCTTTCCCAACGAGTCTCGCCGTCCTCCGTGATCTTTTCTTCTACGGTGATCACGTATCCGTCCGTGTTCTGTCCCGCGGTCAGATCCACGTCAATGCTGTAATCTCCGCCGAGCGCCACTCGGTCTACCGTAGGAGCGGAGGGTTGAGAGGGATTGACGTAATGGAAGCCGGTATCCGCAGACACGGCACAGCTGATATTGTTTTCCTCACTCGATGCGACCAGCTGAATGGTGTACGTACCGCCGGGGAGGGATGCGGGAAGGTCAAAGGTAACCTCTCCTGCCGCAACGTTGGTAGTCTGATGCAGGTGATGGCTGGTTCCGTCCTCTGCCACGGCATAGACGGTAAGCTCATCGATATCAGACAGCGCGTAACCCTCCCAATGGACCGACATCGAGTCGGTAGCCTGATCGTACGCATAGCTTGCGCTGTCAATGCTTGCCATACGGTCCATTTCGTAGAGAGCCAGCTCGGAGCTTGCGCCCGTGGTTATTTTCCAATCGTGAGCGTATGCCGCTTCGTCCGTGAACGACACGGTGATCATCGCCTCACCCGACGATTCGTCGTAAGAGAGGATGGCATTCGCATCATCCTGCTCGTCTGCGTACTTGTCGGGATCCAGCCAATTCAGCTCGTATGCAACACTCTCGTCGTCAGCCGCTACGATCTTGACGGTTTGCTTTGCAATTTCTTCAGCCTCGGCTCGGGTTGCCGCCTGATAGGTCATGGTCAGCATGGTATCCCAGGCAGAATTATAACCGCCCAAGGAAATCGTATGCGTCATGCGGTCGATGCTGCTGTCCACAGAATATTCTGCGCTTACCGTTGTTCTCTGGGTATTTGCGCGCAGCGTTGCGTTCGTTCCCATGGACATATACAGCGTGCGGCCCGTTTGCGCGTTATAAGCTACGGGGACCGATCGGCGCAGGGGATAGGTGGGCTCGGGCGTGTCATACTTGCCAAGTCCGAAATCCACGTCGCCGCCCCAATAATAGGTTATGCCGAAGTCGATACCGATCACGGCCATCGCGCCCCAGATCTTATTGCAGTTGACACCAAGGGACGCTCTGCCGATCTCATATCCGCCTATCAGGGGAACGTAATCGGGTATCATCAGTCCTGCCGTCGCGAAGGCCTCCCAGAAGATGGAGCCGTCCTCCAGGCTTTCCTCAAGAACGATATATCCACCGCCGTCGATAATGCCGAGGATGTTGATCGCGATATCTCCGCGCAAAAAGAGCGCGGGATACCATCTGACCTCAAGGCCGAGATTGTCGATGAGGGTGATGTCCTTGATGCCAAGCTCCGATATATCGACCTCAAAGCCTCGCAAGCTCAGCTCGAGATCCGCTCTTGCCGAAAGCACCGAGAAAAGCGCGAATTTTCCTGACATCAGAAGGCTGATGGGGGGAAGGTCGGACACCATACAAATGGTATCGTACAGATTGTCGATGCCTCCGCCAAGACCCTGTATCCAGAAGATACCCATACCGTCCACGTTGATGCCGGGAACGTCTCCCTCAACGTAGAAATACAGCTTATCAAGACCGGGGATCTCGCCGTGGGCCTTTTTGAGCGTGAGCGCCGCCTCAAACTTGAGCAGCTCGAAGTCCGCCTCACCGGCAACGCCTATCTTCCAATAATCCAAAGCGGGCATAATATGAAGGTCCAGCGTACCGCCGATACCGGGCAAGCCCTCTGCGTAGGAGGGTAGCTCTACGTCGATGGTGGCAACAAAGCCCAGGAAACCTCCGCCGAACAGGATGTTGTCCACGTACAGATTCAGGCTTCCCTTCTGAGACTCGCGCCAGTTGCGCTGGTCTCTCGCGTATCTTGCTTCCACGTCGCGAAGCTGATCCGCCGTGTAATTGGTCTTGGCCATCTTGAGCTGGACCGCTTCCATGGCCGAGGTCTCGCGGGAGCCCCAGTCAAAGTTTCTGGGAAGCAGGAAGCCCGGGGAGAGCTGAGCGCCGAAGGAGATCACTCTCCGCTTTTCGGTAGCAGAGGTGACGGTTCCGGGCTCGGTAGCGATCATGCCAAAGTAGCAGTATCTGAGCTCAAAGATCATGCCTGCCAGGGTCTGGGCTTCGCTTGCCGCGCCGGGCCAGAGGAGCATGATGGCGTTGGTGTTAGCCGTAACACTGTCAATGTTGTCGGCCTCGGTACCGTCCTGCTTGTATTGCACAAGTGTGTTGAGGTTGCCGTTTTCGAAGGAGGTGATGGCGCACACGCCGTCCCAGACCTTCGAGCGCGCGTTGGTGGTATATACCTTGCCGTCAATGTCAATATTGATGCACTGGTCATCCTTGCCCGAGTTCTCGATATTGATGGAAACGAATCCGTCCTCCACGTCAAGGCAGTTGCTGATATTGATGGTATTGGTGATCTTGCCGCGGACATCCGCCATAGAAGCCGCCTTGAGCTCTATGAGATTGCCGTCCGTGTCGTAATTTGCGCCAAAGTTACCTCTGAACTCAAGATATACGGTGATTTTAGGATCGGAAACCGCAGCCTTATAATCTGCCTCGCTCTCATACATACCCACCGTGTATTTCGCGTTGTTATCGGTAAAGTCCTTGGCCTTCTCGATGGTCACGATACCGTAGGTGGGAGCCACAAACTCAGGTCTGTCCGACACCATGAACGAAAGCGCGGTGGCAGTCGAATCCTCCTTGCCCGCCTCGTTCCAGTCAAATACCACCTGATAGGAGCCCGTGACCATCTCGGTATCTACGGTAACGTACATGGAATTGTTCGTTGTATCTACCACTACGTTCTGCGAGGGGATCACCACGTCTGTGCCGCCCGTTGTAGAGCGAAGGACGGTCGTATATGCCGTGGCATCCTGCAAGAGACCAATGTTCTGACCCGAAATGAAGAGTCGGCGCGTTCCCTCGTAGTGGATGATCTGGGGAGAGATGGTGTTGAAGGTGACGACCTCGCCAAGCACTCCGGGGCAGAAGAGATAAAACTCTCGGCTGCCAAGGAGGTTTGCCTCAGTAAGCTCTTCGCCGCCGCTGGTATCGTAGCAAAGGATCTCGAATCTTCGGTATTCGCTTGCGGGAAGGGGGGTGACGTTGAAGTAAATATCATACGCCAGCTCCTCGTCCGAAACGAAGTCGTATCGGGTTTCCTGATAGTCCGAGTCTGCCTCGTACATTTCGTTGAACTGCCAATCCACGTACGGAGTGACGTTGTTCATGGTTTTGACCACCAGCGTCATGGAATCGAGATCCTCAGAAGCAAGATTCTCAACCAAAAGCTGAAGTCGGATATCTCCGTTCTTGCCGCCGTCGACCTGCGGGATATACCCACTCTGGTCCTCGGTCATGGTCATAGACGCGGGAATCGAGGACAGATTGATGGCCACCGATTCCTCGCCGCTTACGGTGGAATTGGAGAAAACACCGTAACGTGTGCTTACGCGCGACTCCTTCTCGGGGGTCAACGCGCCCAGATCGTAGTACAACGCATAGGCACTGTCTGCCGTTCTGTATTTCTCGTTGTAGGAATTTGTAAAGTTGACAGCGTCATCGGGGGTAAAATCGAACACCGTGGACGCAAGACTGTTCCAATGTCCGAACGCCACCTGATACGGCTTTACGATCCGGCCGTCCACCGCCACGTCAAGCGTGTAAGCATTTATCTTGGGGGAGGAGGGATCGTCAACCGCGAAGAAAGCGCCGTTGTACGCGGTGTAAGAGTCGGTGTTGTCCAACATGTATTCGTTGGTAAGGGATGCGTATTCGTTCACGACGTTGGGAACCTGATAGTATCCGCTGTCATTGTTTCCAAGAGCCGTATCCAGCATAATACGGACCTTCACGTTTGCCACGTCGTCAGAGGTGGTGCTGACCGCATAGTCGATCGACACCATGCCGTGCTGGGACGACGCCTCGTCAAGCAGACCCAGCGTCTGCTTAACGGTAATGTCCTTGACGCTCCATACCGCTTCCAGCGTGTTTCCCGCTCTCGTAATGGCCACGTCCGAGCTGTCCAGCCCGAGGAAGCCGTATTCACGACCGAATATGTAATCCTCAACGCTTCCGTCCGTGCGCGTTACACGGATGGACGTGTAGGAGGTATCGTAATCGGCGGAGGGATAGAGCAGATTCTGGTTGTTATCCTCTTTTTCAAGACGGTTTCCTTCCACCGTGTTGATCAAGAATCCGCCGTTTTCAGCCGAAACGGTCACGCTGATATAATCGTCTGCAAGCTCGTACGGTTCGGGAGTCTTCAGCTCCTCGGCAAACACCGAAATCGGAAGACTGCCCACGAGCATCACCGCGCAAAGCACGGACGCCAATATTTTTTTCGCGATATTCTTCATAGTAATAACCATCCTTTGATTATTGAGCGTTTTGCGCCAAAGACGCAAAAGGCGTGTTTGAGAACGTGCCGCAAACACGCCTCCATGATGCGCTTAACCCGTAACGTAAATTACGAATCGGTACATATCTCTGCCTTGTGTGGTCACAAGGAACGTATGATAATCTTGGGTAAGCTCAAGTGTCATTTCATTTTCTGCTGCGTCGGTGTAACCGTCCGTAAGAGAAATCGAGTGATTCTTCATCTGACCGACGGACTTATTTCCCTCTCTCATATCGAGCTTATAAGGCTCTCGATTGTGGGAAAGCGTGATGGTGATCTCACCGGAATCAACGATCACGCATTGATCCTTCTCGACGATCTCACCGTTCACCTTGACCGCGATCTGCTCTCCGCTGTAGAAGCGTATCCGCCCCTCAGCCGAGCTCTTGTTTCCGTCTTCGTCCTCCACGAGGTAGGTCACAGCGTACGTACCTGCCGCTGTCGCGTTGGGAATATCGAAGCTGAATATCAGCGCGTCTTTCGACGTGGAGTTATCGGTTGCCGTGATGTTTTCGCGAAGTGCTGTCCGAATCTCTTGCTCGGACGCGTCAAGGGAGAGCGAGATCAGCGACTTGTTGATCATAAGGGTGGGAGCCGTTCTGTCCGGCATGGGAATGCGGAGCATCTGCACGATGGCAGAATTTCCGTATGCGTCCACCGCGTAAACAGAGGGATACAGGCCTTCGGAATCCTCCGCGATCGTGATCGCCGTCCATGTGTTCGCGCTGACGTTTATGCCGTCTGCGTTTCCGTTAAGCGTCACGTAAGCGTCACGGTTGACGCTCACGTAAACCGTATCGCCGACATTTACGTTGTAGGTCTCGGGATCTATGATGTTGCGGCCGTCAGCATCGGAGGAAAGCGTTATCGTAAGCTTTTCGGTAACGATATCGCTCACCCTTACGCTGATCTCGCCGACGTTCCCTGCTCGGTCGGTCACTCGGTACGTGTACGTACCGTTCTGGCGAACCGTCTGCGTCAGCTTTGCATCCTTCAAGCCGTTCTGCCAGGTGACCGTCTCGTTTGCCGCAACCGTTACGGTTGCCTGCATGTGATGATCGCTCATATCGACAGTCGACTCAAGCACGGGAGCGATCTTGTCGATGGTGGAGATTTCGGGGAGAGAAATGATGTTTGTGAGAGATTTATTGAGCGAGGAGACCACCTTGATGTACATGGCGGGAGTATTGTCCTCGTATATAACGGTGACTCTGTCATGCATAAACACGACCGTTACGCCCGCGGGATCCATCATGCGGTTTCCGTCCTTATCACAAACGTATACCTCCGCGAGCGTCTTGGAGAATGTCATCTGTACGGAAACATCCTGATTGGTGTATCTGACGCCCGTGCCGTCGTAATTCGCTGACCATAGGGTGTTGTTTACCTGCGGCGTGGTCATATCGATGCAGGAAACCGCTGTGTTGACGGATCCCGTGAACACCTGACCGTCATACTCATAGGAGTAATGCACCGTAACCGCTTTGTTTTCGGTGACCGAGAGGTACTGTTTTCCGAAGAAGGAGGACAGCGTATCGGTTTCCACCATCGGTGTGATGTCGACGTTTGTGATCCGAAGATTCGTAACGCCCTGAAGCGGGGGATCCGCAAGGTAGATACGCACCTCGGTTCCGTTCTTGATCAGCGCCTGAACAAGAGTGGGTGCCGGAGGCTCCTCTCCCAGCACGTCTACCGAAAAGACGATCGTCGCGCTGTTGTTCTTGCTGTCCACGACGTGAAGCGCGAACTCGCAATTCTGATTGATCTGCAGCGTTCGTCCCACGATGCTGACGCCCGCTACGCCGTCGCTCGTTCCCGTACTGTAATCGGGAGCGTCGGCGGAAACGTCAGACGAAATAAACAGCTTTGTTTGGTTCTCGTCCATGATATCCAGCGTAAGGATAAGCGTTTCTGCCCAAACCACCTGAGAGATCAGGTCGCTGATATGGGGGTGCAGATTCTCCGCGCCGTACATGGCCGTATAGTTGTTCAGTGCGACCTGAGCTTCTGTCGGGCGGGAGGTGTCGGTGAGAACGTACGCGCCGTTCAGCTCTACCGCGCCGCTCTGATGCTTCACGTAGCCCGTAACGCCCACGTCGGGAGCGTAAGTGTCGTTTACACTTTCCTCTGTCTGCGGAATCTTGATCGTTACGGGAAGAGTTGCTGTAATGTCCTCGCCCGTCATACCAACGTGGTTTTTATAGTTCGTGAAGACGTAAGAGGTCTCGCCGCCCGGAACAAACGTAAAGGTAGGTACCATGCCGTTTTCATCGGTAAGGTAGGAGCCGTTCTCGTCCATCAGCGTTGCCGTTATTTCTCCCTCGTAGGAGTTATCGGCCTTGTTTACCTTATACGGATTGTAATTCCAAACCACCACAGGGACAATCGGCTTGTTGTAAATATTGGTTATGCTGATCGGGATATCGTAGCTTGATCCCGAATACGTACAGCTGATATGGAAGCTTGCGTTATCCGAGAGAACGATCTGCAAGGAGGAGGTTCCGTTACCCGTCACCACCGTTCCTTCGGGAAGCGCATCGGCATCGACTGTAAAGACTCCGCCGGTGGAGCTGTTCACCGTAACGGTTACGGGATCCTTGGTGACCTTGGTTTCGGAAACAGAGATCACGGGATCCTTCGGAAGCCCCGTAACGGCGATGGAAAGCTCGTAATACTCGCCGTACTTATCGAAGAAGCCGTAGGTATACCCACCGTCCTTGAATATCGGGAGCGCAAATTCCGCGCTGTAGCTGTCGGTATACAGAACGACTGGCAGGTTTTCACCCATCTCCTCGTCGTATACGGTGTTGTACGGGTCGTATATTTCACGCTGGGTAATTCCCTGCGCGTACAGATACGTGTTCGCGGTTACACCTACAGCTCCGATGGCGGGGTTCTCGCCAATGGTGAGCGCCGGCTTTACGTTGGGCGCGCTGACTGTAAAGGTCCGCTCGGCTCTGTTGCCGTCAATATCCACCGCGATCTCGCCGCCTACGTATCCGCGCACCGTCACGGTATGCTCGATCATCTCGCCCTCTGCCTTGGTGGGATCATAGGGGAATACGTACTTGAGCCACCCATCTACGAAGGAAACCAGACCTGCATCGTTGGCGTTCGCAAAAATATCGTAATTGCCGCTCTGCGTGTCAAGCTTTACCTCTTCACGGTCATCGATCTGTACCGAGAACTCGTCAAGTGCCTTTTCGATGGAATAATGGTAGATTCCGAGGATCTGCGTGATGCCGTCGTGCGTATACACTTCAACATACTCGTCGGGATCGATCACCTCCACGTCCAGCTTGCCGACCTCGGGATTCTTTTCGAAGTAATACATATTCGATGCGGATTCGCTGTAAGCGTTGCTGACGATGGGATAAAAGGCCGTCGCATTGCCCACCTCGTCAACCACGAGAATCAGCTCGTTTACGGGTTCAGTATATACGGTGAAGTTTGAAGCGGTTCCGTTCAGTCCCATATAGCCGTTTGTACGATCGCTCATCATGGGGATCGGCTGACTGCCGTCAACCGTCTTGAGCGTCCACTCGTCCGTTTCGGGATCGACGTATGCGTGGTAGACGGTCAACGCTCCGTTGGGAGAGTGGGCGTAATCGATGTTGAAGTATACCGACTGGGCCACGATTCTTTCGTATTCGGTTCCCTCAATGGGGTACGTGTAAACGTCACGCAGAGTATCCACCATGGTGATCGAGGAACCGAATTCCATGCTCATCTCCACCGTGGGGGCTTCATCAAACAGGTTGATCTCGAAGCGGCTCTCGGGGGAAACCTTGCCGTTTTCCATAATGAACTGATAGCAGATCACGTTTCTTCCGATCGCCAGCTTGAAGTTGCTGACGTCCAGCGCCGCAAGCTCCTCGGAGGAAACGATCATCTTGTCGTCCACGTTCGCATACCAGCCGAGATCTACCCACAGCGAATACTGAGTGAGTTCATCTCCGGCATACAGTGAGCTCCATTCGAGGGTGGAAGGATCGCCGCTGCTTGCCGCATTCCATATGCGTATACCGCTGACCTTGCCGATGGTCTGTCCGAGATAGGTCGTACCCGACGTTGGGATGTCTATGTTGATATACGACCTGGAAGGCTCCCAGCCCGCTGTTTGGCCCAACGCGTTTGTCTCGCTTCGCATAAATGCGGGCTTACCGTCCTTGTAAATGACGGTATTGGACATCTCGTCGATTTCGTTGTGATGCTCGGTAGGATGAACAACACCGATGTTAACAGACGTGAGATACTTGCCGTCGGTCGCTTTTTCGCTCATGTCGATGGTGGAATCGTACGTATATTCCACATACCGCTCATATTCGGAAACGCCATAGGATTCGGGAACGGGATCATTGTCGAACAGAAGCTTCTCTTCAAGGAAGAATTCCTGCGCTCCTCCGCTCTTTTGGGCGACGTATATCACGATCCCGTACGCGCCGCTGACAGAGTCATACTCGGACTGAGGAACCGCGATGCTTTGCGCCGAGCCAACCACAAGCGGTATGCGCTCTCCCAGGAGATCTCCCGTGCGGTTGCCTTCGGCATCCAGCACGACGAACTGCGCGTAGGAGTTGGCGAAGTCTATATCGCTGGCACCAAGGGAGGGCATCAGCAGATTCGTGAGTGTGAAATGATACTTCACACCAAGGATGGATTTGTATATCCTATAGAATTCATATCCGTTGCTCTGTTCCAACGCAACCTCTACGCCCGAGCCATCCGTAACACCTGCGAGAATCACCTCGTGGACGTCGTTACGCAGACAGGTGTATATCATCTCGAAGCTGTTTCCCTGCTGGAAGGAGGTATCTCCCTCGTCTACGACAGGGCCGTTCACCACGGGCGTCAGATCGGTGCCCGATGCCGCAAGATGGATGTTCATTATACCGTAATAGCTGTTCCAATCGGGAACCTCGACCGTAACGCTCTCATATACGCCCGCGTTGATCTCTACGAGATACCAATCGGTGGCCGTCGGGTCCAACAAAGAGATTTCTTGGTTTTTGTCGGTCATATTGAACACCCGAACGTAGGTCTTGCCGTCGATCTCAACGGTAACTCTCGTATATCCTCCGTATACCGCGTTCGAGGATACGGGAGCCTGAATGTTCACGTCCGAGATGCCGCCGGGCTTATTCTCATCGTAAACGATCTTGTAGCGCGAGTTGATTCTTTGGAGATTTGCCGTGAACACGCTCTCGTCCGACGTATAAGAAGAACAATTTCCGACCTTATCAAATGCCCTGACGTGTAATATTTTGGTTACAATATCCACAGAGGACTCGGGAGTAAACTCGATTTGGTCGCCGGACTGTATGATCGTCCAGCCGTTGTCCGTGGGAGCTGCTCCGACGTCGGTCCACTGATATTCGATACGCTCGACGCCGTTCAGATCGGTCGCCGATACGTCTGCGCGGAAGGTCGCGGTGTTGGTCGTGTCATCCGCGCGCTCGATCACCACCGCGTGAGGCGCTACCAGAAGCGTGGGCGCCTTGCGGTCGATCCCGAGATCGGTCAGCAGCGCGGAAACGGTGGACGTGTTGCCCTTGGCGTCCTCGAGAGAAAAATCAAGCTGAATTCCGATCGAATCCAAAAGCTCGGTCGCTTCCGTCGTATTCAAATGCAAATGTAAGAAATATTCACCCGGTACAGGGATCCGGAAGTCCGAATACTGCTGTACCGTATTGACCGCAGTACCGTTGCCGCTAAAGGTAACGGGATCAGCCGAGTCGGTTACGGCGTACCGCCACGTCAAGCCCTCAACGCTTGCCGCCGAGGATACTGAAAGCTTCTGGTTGATATCCGCCGTGATCCCTGATTCGGAATCCGCCACGTTCAGCTTTATGATAAAGTACTTTTCATCATGCTCGTCGATATGCTTGATCACGTCGCCGACCATCTCAAGCGTCGGTCCCTCGTTATCGAAGGTGAATTGCTTATCGACACTCACGCCGGAGAGGCTACCGTTCATAATGTTGTGGCTGGCATCCTCAAACTTCCCCGCGCCGATCAGCTCAATCGGACGAATCTCGCCGTCCATGCCTTCCGCAAGGGTGATCCTGTCAAACACCAGCTTCGTAACGTTGCCTGTGTTCTGCGACGGCTTTATCGTCCGGATCTCCTTGAGCGGGGTGATGATGTAATTTCCGTTTTGATCCGTCAGGTTCCATTTGAGCTTAACGTCCTTCATCTGCGCGCCTTGGATCAAAAATACCTGCTCGCTGAGTATCAGACTAAGCTCCACCCAATCTCCGTGCGCCAGGAACAGATCCGCTTGACTCAGATCCCCCGCCTTGACGGCGTTGCTGTCAAGCTCTATCGATGCAACGGTTGTTGCCATGGCGTCAAGATATATGGGCTTTGTTTTAAGCGATACCGTTCTGTCAAGGGCAAAGGGATTACCTGCCATATCCGTAACGGGAGACTTTACGGTAGTACCCGTATCGCCCCTGGTCGTATAAAGAGGATACTCACCGTATTCCGACACGTCCTCAAGCTCGACGATGCGCCATTCGTCTCCGATCAACGCTTCGGCATCGGTGGCGGTAAATCCTATTTTACAGTAATCGCCGCTAAACCGCGTTGCCTCAAAGAGCACCTCTGTATACTCACTTGACTGAGCAAGCTTTGGAACAAGGTAAGCCTTGAACTTCAGGGTTGCAAGCATCTCATAAGTGATCTGATTGGGAGCGGAGGGGCGCACGGTCTCGCCGCAATCCAGCCAGATGATCGGAGTTCCGTCGGCCGTGACCTCGCCCGTAACCGTAACTTCATTCGAAGGCGCCTCGAAATCGGCGGTCAAGACTATAACGTCCTTGACCGTATAAAAGGTATTTCCCTCAAAGGAGGTCACACCCCATGGGGTCGTGATCGTCTGGGTCTTGAAGTTGCGGTCGTGGTCGCCCGCGTACGATGCAACACGGGCTTGTGTATCATAGACATCGACTTCGTTTAGGTATACAAGCCTGGATTTGAACTGATGCTTGTTATCCTTCATGTACGTTGCAAAGTACGTTTCTCCGTGCTCCACGCCCGGATATACCTTCACCTCATATTTGCCGATGTTGCCAATAAGAACGTCGCTGTAGGAGGTCTGGATCCTGGCTCCGCGCCCCGTAAACGTCTTGCTCTTCATAGTCGGGCCCCAAACTCCCGTTGACCTCACCAAGCACTTGTTCTGATCTGTCACGTAGTAGAAATCATCTGACTGGTCGTGAGCGGCGTAAAGCTCCGTATTTTCGGCAAGGTGCGCGGGCAAGATTCCATAGTTATAACTAAACTCACTCGGCATCCTGAGGTATTCAACGGTATTGCTCCGCGTGTTTGCGCTGTTACCCGTCTGTTGCTCGACGGGCACTGACTCTGAGGTCACTATAATCGGGAGAGACAGCAGAAGTGCCATGGTCAGCAAAATACAAACCGCGGATTTGCCAACTCTTTGCAGCCTTCTGACTGTTCTGAGCCTAAAAATTTTCTTCATATCGTGTATGTGCTCCTTTCTCGCGCGTTACCATCCTTGTGATCGGCAGGCTTTTTGTTTTCTGAGCAAGTGCAGATTCCGAGCAGTTCCTCGCACTTTTGATAATAAAAACAATCCTCACAGGTGCTGTTCTCGTCCTTCCTGCCTCTGAATCGTTCGCAGGGATGTTGCATCGCCGTGACAAACGGAATACCGTCATCGGTATACTGAGGGATTTTTGTAAAGTCGGGGTAGATCGCCATCGGCTCGGCAAACCTGGCGTACCTGTCACCTTCCTCATAGTATCCATACCGGATTTCAAAGGTTACTCCGTGACACGTAATGACCTTGAACAGATCGCCTTCCTTGGGTGCGGGGGGCTGTGGTTCTGTGTTGACTTCAAACAGCTTCGTAAACATATTTTCCTCCTTTCGGCGTTTCGTCAAAAAGAAAGATCTGCCATACTTTATCGGTCTGATAACAGTATAGCAGATCTTTCCAATTTTTTGTACTACCTCAAATACGAAAAAAAGTATTGACTTTTTTTCAAAATTTGAAATTCATATAACTTTTCGGGGGTGTTTTGGATATATAAAATCACAGAATCGCGGCGAATTCGCTCCTTTCAAGTCCGCTTTTTTCCTTGATTATTTTGATTGCCTGCTTCACACCCGATATCGACATGTTGGTTCTTTCGGCAATTTCCGCATCGGAGAGCTTAAAGGCGGCAAGACGCGCGACCTCACGGTTCTGCTCGGAAAGCTTGGCGATGATCTGACGGCCGGTGATCTTGCTTCCCAGCTTTGCCCATCCTTCCGCGTAGATCTTGAACAGGCGATTGACCTCGTTCCACGCCGCTTCGTCCACGGGTCTTAACCGCATTTCAATCAGATTTCCGATGGTGCGGCAATACTCGGCAATCAGTCCGTAAAGCTTGTCGGGCAAGGCAAGCTCCAGCGCGCGGTCAATGTGGCGAACGGCTTGCTTATCGTTTTTGCTGTAATGGTAAATCACGGCGCAGGTAAAACGCAAATAGATCTCTGCAATAACGGTTCCGTCAGCCTTTGCCTGCGAGATCATAGGCTCAATGGTAGCGGGAAGCAGCTTCATAAGGCTAAGACCCGATATGCCTTCCAAATCAACCTCTCCCGAAGCCACACCGCTTCCTACGGCGTATAAATATTTTGCGTAATACACCTTGGCCGCGGGCAAGGCGTCCTTGGGAAGAGGCTCAAAGCAGCCGAATTTGAACCACTCGGGAAAATTTTTTACGTCGTAGAGCATACTGTCAACGGCACAAATGGCAAGGGAAATACTGTCACGGTCGTAATCGTTTTTCGCCTTTGCCTCGGAGATATGCACCTTGGCTTTTCGCCACATTTCAAGGTCGCCCTGCCATATCGCGCAGAGGGCTAAAAGCATACCTGCGGAGAGGACCGCATAGAAGCCGGAGTGCTTATTCAATAAGTAGTTTGCGCTCTCATAGACCTTATCGATCTCGCCGCGCGAGTATGCCACCTCGGCATCGAAAAGTATGCGCGCTTCGGGATTATAGGCAAGACTTTCGCCCATCTCGTCGGCGGTTCCGGGCGTATGGTAAAGGTCACTCATATAGAGGAACGGCGTCTTGCGCGGCAGCGGCATATCCGCGTCTGCCAGTTTCTTTGCCGCCTTGGTTCTTCCGTCAACAGGCTTCTTGGCGTTCTTCGGGATCATCCAGACACGCGACAGTCGAACCGCGCCTTCGACTCTTCCGTTAGAACACAGAATCTGAACGCTTCTTGTGGAAATCCCCCACGATTTCGCTGCTTCATCTATACTCATATAATCCATGGTTTCACCTCATACATGTGTTTGCCGCCATTCCCTCGGGAGAAAAACGGCACCTTTCGCCCAAGCGAAAGATACTATCATTCGTTCGAGCGAAATATATTATACACCCATTTTTACTTTTTGTCAATCCGCTTGGGAAAGGTTGGACGTTTTTCATCAAAAAGCACAAAAAAGCACAGATTCTTTTCGAATTGTTGCCCCCGTCAACTCCCATTCTGCCATGGGCTTGTCGCTGTGGATATTCTTTTTTGGAAATTTTCCGCGAGGGTATTGCAACTTCATTTTGTCATGCGCCACGCACAATCTATGCTTTTTCAAATGAAATATTCGGCGTCGCCGAATGCGAAATCATTCACTTCGTGAATTGTGAAATAGCTTGCTTCGCCCCTCGGTCAAACCAAACAAAAAACCACCCGATTGGGTGGCTTTCTGTTTGGCTGGGGCACAGGGATTCGATTCTCGTCGCGACGACGCAAAGCCGAGTTTTGATTTCGGCTTTGCTTCGCTCCTCGGTCAGTCGCGGCTCTGACAGCCCACCGGGCTGTCATTCACTTCCGCTCCCCTTCGAATCCCTGTATTTTAATCCAGCCAAAAAGAGAAGGTAGCACGATGTGCTTCCTTCTCTTTTTGGCTGGGGCACAGGGATTCGAACCCCGGAAATGTCAGAGTCAGAGTCTGATGCCTTACCGCTTGGCGATGCCCCACTATTTTCAACAGACGATATTATAGCAGATAACTTGGAATTTGTCAAGGGATTTTTTGAAAAAAGTTGAAATATTTTTCATCTTTTTTCGTTTTTTTCAATCATACGGCGCCCCCGACGCGTCCGATGGCCGACTTCGGGGGCGTATGTGATCAGTTTTCCCGCTTTTGCCGCTCTTTAATCAAGGCAATCAACGATTCATAGGTATTTTTTTCGGGGGCCTCCCACACGACGGTCAGCAGCTCCCACAGGATCTCCTGCAGAATCTTTCCCGGCTTGAAGCCCAGAGCAATGAGGTCGTTGCCGCTCACAGCCAAGTCCGAGATGCGAACGGGCTCCTTTTGTTCGATGGAAATTCCCACCAACTCAACCAACGCGCCGATCTCGGCGGTGTCGGCCTCCGCGCAAGCGAGTCGGACAGTCAGAGCAGACTGCGCCAGATCCCCCAGGTCATGCCGCCAACGGCGGGCAAAAGACGGTGTGGCCTCTATCTCCGCAGACGCGGACCGTGTGATCGTCAGTATATCCTTCCGCACCGCGTTGGAGAGGCGCAGACCCGCCAGATTTTTCTCCACCGCATCGCCGTCCATCCCCCACGAAAGGGCGGCCATACGCAGAGTAAACTCCGCAGGCAGGACGGACAACCCGTTCACGCCGCGCGGAGATATCCCGCAGGGCAGAACGCAGGGCAGAAGCCCCGTTTGAGTCAAAAGCGAAATGCCGCGCTCGGGCTCGGGGCTGGTCAAAATCTTTTGGAATTCCTCGCTGACGCGCTCGCGGGAAATGCGCGCCAGACCGTCGGCGCACCGCCCCATGGCGGCGAAGGTATTCTCCTCCACCGAAAAGCCCAGCTTAACCGCGAAGCGCACCGCCCGCATGAGGCGCAGGGCATCCTCGGTAAAGCGGGTATCGGGGTCGCCCACGGCACGGATGATGCCGCTTTGCAGATCCTCGCGCCCACCGAAAAGGTCAAGCACCGCAAGACCTTCACCGTCCCCGTCAAAGGCCATGGCATTGACCGTAAAATCTCTGCGGGACAGGTCGTCCTCGATGCGCCCCGTGAAGGAGACCGCATCGGGATGCCGCCCGTCGGAGTAGCCTCCCTCGGTGCGGCAGGTGGTACATTCGATGAGATCGTAGGAGGACTCACGGTCGGCGGGATCTCCGCTGTGGGGAACGATCACGGTCACCGTTCCATGCTTGAGTCCCGTGGGAATGGTGCGGTACCCCGCGGCATGGCAGATCTCCACCGTTCGTTCGGGGGCGGTGGTCACCGCCACGTCCCAATCGTGGGGCTTGAGTCCCATAAGGGTATCCCGCACGCAACCGCCGACGGGATAAGCGCGCTCACCGTGGGACGAAAACAGCACCAGCAGCGGACGCAAATAGGGGGGACACGTGAACCTGCGCGGCATGAGATCGCCTCCTTTCCCACGGAATACGCGCATGTAAATCAGGCGCGGCGGGCTTTTCGCCACGTCCGCAGATAGTAGATACCAATGGACACCAGATTAAAGGACTCGGTCAAAAGTCCCGCAAAGGACAGGGTGACCACGTTATAGATCAGCCAGCAGGGAGATATGACCGCCAGCTGTGTGAGACGGATGGTATCCGTCTTTCCCGTCCACATACAGCCGATGCAGGCGAAATTGCCCAGAGTCGGCAAGAGGGCAATGAGCTTACCGGGGTAGGTCAGCACCGCGACCACACCCACCGCCGCGCACAAGCCCGACATCACCAAGGGAGAGAGCAGATATTTCCGCTTTTCGGACAGGAACAGCACCACACGGAATAGGAGTCCCACCGCGTTCTGCGCCATGCCCGCGTACGCGGTCCCGTCGCCGCCCAGACCCAGAAACAGGTAATGCAGGGTGAACAGGGTACAGGAGCCGATCTGCAAAACAAACAGCCGCTTGGCATCCTTGAATTGAAAGGACAGTACGATGAGCGCCATAGCTACAAAGCCCAGAACCTGCCCTATGATGGTCAAATGATTCATAAACATCTCCGTTCTGCCGTGTATTGACGGCACAAACAGTATACTTGCCCTTCATTATAGCACACAAACCAAAATTTGTAAAGGGCAAATTGCCGAAAATCTGCGGAGCGCATTGACAGGTGGCGTTTGATATGGTAAAATGAAGCAAGACCCACACGGGCATTCACCTTTGCCCACGCTTTGTCATAACTGCCATACATAGAAAAGGATATTCCCATGAACGCTACCCTGCTTGACCCCACCCGTACCGTCTACGAGCGCCTGACTCTGGACGAGGAACGCGCCCTGTACGGCATCACCCACGCCACCGTGAAAAACTGCCTGTTCGACGGCCCCGCCGACGGCGAATCCGCCCTCAAGGAGGCCTCCGACGTCACCGTAGAAAACTGCGATTTCCGTCTCCGCTATCCTCTGTGGCACGTCCACGGCGGGCGCATGACGGGCTGTACCCTCACCGACACCTGCCGCGCCGCCCTGTGGTACGCCGCCGATATGACCATTGAAAGCTCCACCCTCGGCGGCATCAAAGCCCTCCGCGAGTGTGACAACATGGCTCTTGTCGGCTGTACCGTGGACTCCGCCGAGTTCGGCTGGCTCTGCCGCGGCGTGGAGTTCACCGACTGCACGATGGCAGGGGAATACCCCTTCTTCATGACCCGCGGCCTGCATCTGCGCGGGGTGAAGCTGAAGGGCAAATACTCCTTCCAGTACGTGGAAAATTGCACCATTGCCGACTCCTACTTGGACACCAAGGACGCCTTCTGGCACGCCAAGAACATCACCGTCACCGACAGCACCGTGAAGGGAGAGTACCTGGGCTGGTACTCCGAGGGGCTGACCCTCGTCCGTTGCCGCATCGAGGGCACCCAGCCCCTGTGCTACTGCAAGGATCTCACCCTCATCGACTGCGAGATGGTGGGCTGTGACCTGTCCTTTGAGAACAGCACCGTCACCGCCACCGTAAACGGTCACGTAGACAGCATCAAGAGCCCCGCATCGGGACGCATCGAGGTGGACTCGGTGGGCGAGATCGTCTACGAAAGAGCGCCCGTGGACGGGCAGGGGTGCGAGATCGTGATCCGAAATCCATAATCCATAATACAAAAGGGACTTAACCGCTTGGTTGAGTCCCTTTCGTCAGCCATTCCCGCAACCGTGTCTCGAGGGGAAATCAGAAACCGAACGATTCTTTTGTACTCGTGCTACCTTTTTTTAACCGCGAGTTAACCGGAGGTTTCCTAACAATACCTTTACGAAATCTGTTTTTATGTTATAATATAAGCAGAAGCAGACGTCGGCTTACTTTTTATCTCAATGGAGGTATGATTATGAAAATGACTATCGGCGCAAACATCAAGCGTTTGCGCACGGCTAAAAACATCACGCAAGAACAGCTCTCGGTGGCCATGAACGTTACCTGCGCCGCCGTCAGTAAATGGGAGCGAGGCGAGACCTATCCCGACATTACGCTCCTGCAACCGTTGGCTTATTTCTTTGGGGTAACGCTCGACGAACTTATGGGTTACAATCAAGAAAAGATTCAAGCCGAGATTGACGAAGTAATTGCTCTGTACAGGAAGCATTGGAACGACGAGAAGGGACGCGAGACGATCGTCAAAGCATACCGCGATTATCCGAATGATTATTGGATCATGCACTACTATATGTGGAATGTTGGGGGTGATCTGGCTGATAACGACCCTGCCGTTCTGATCGCGCACAAGGATGAGTTTCTTTCCATCTGCGAAAAGATTCTTGAAGGCTGTACCGAAGAAAGGTTGCGACTCGGCGCATGGAATATGCGCGCCAAGATTCTGCACGCAGAAGGCAAGACGGATGAGGCTCTTGAAATATACAAAACAAAATTTATGGATTGGTTCACTACAGGACAACAGAAAACCGAGCAGCTGTTTGCCAAAGACACAAGCGAATATTACTTCCACGTCCGGAAGAACATGTTTGAGCTTGTGGATTTCGCGGCAGATAAGCTTGGCAGAAGCGTGTTTTTCGATCCTGCACTTTCCCCGACAGAAAAAGCGGAGCGTGCATTACAGTATGGTGACCTGATGCTGTCCGCATTTGAGAAAACCGGCGAGGCATTTTTCCTTATGCTCGCAAGATCTTTCCTTGAAAGAACGGAAAATGATCTGTCGTACCGCGGCGGAACAGATGAGCAGGTAATCGCGGTTATGGATAAAAATTTGTACGCGATGAAAAAGACTGAAGAATTGCGAGTAGAAAACGAGGCATTGAATCGCGCCTTTGACCGTTATGGAGAAGCGAAAAGAGGTAACATCTTCAAATCCAATCTTGAATATCGCGCCAACGCTACGAGCGGCAGACGCGCCGAACTTCTTAAAAATCCTGATTACAAAGCCGTTTTAGATAAGTATATATAATATTTCTCTTGCCCCGCCTCGCGCGGGGCTTTTGCTTGTTGGCTGTGTTTTAATTCACCAACTCCCCCCTCAACCACGCCCGCCATTCCTCGGGGTATAGCGTATCGTACACCGCCAAGAGATCCGCGGGGGTCACCTCTCCGTCGCCGTCCATATCTCCCGCTTGACCGACACGCATACCTTCCCTCTCCACCGCCACCGCCTTGGGCGCACCGCCCTCATCCGCCCCCCCCCAGCTCTCACCAAAGGGGAGCAAAGCGTCATGGAATCCCGCCAACGCCGCCTCCCCCTCGGACTCAAAGCGGGTATCGGTACAGGTATGCCCCGCCGCGCAGGAGTAGCCGTGGTAGCCCAGCGCTTCCATGCCCGCATCGGATCGAAGCAAGCGCAGATGATTGACCTCCTCACTCCCCTCGGCGGAGGGAATGGGATCGTCACGGGTCACGTCCACGTGGTACCAGACCCCATCCACCTTCACGTGATTCCAAGCGTGATCCATGGCATCCGAGGAGACGAAATCCGCCTCCAGCCCCGCCCCCCGCGCCAAGGCGAGAAAGGCCAGGGCATAGGCCTGGCAGATGCCCACGCCGTCACGGAAAAAAGAGTGCGCATCGGCATTCGCCCCGGTAGAACGGGTATCGTAGGCATAGCGGTCAGCCAAATAGTCGTGGAGGTACAGCACGGTCTCGGCTTCACCCCGAGACCGACCCCCAAAGGCCGCCTCCATCTCGTTCAGAATCCCCGAAATGCTGTCCCGATACAGGGAACGGGCAGTGGCCAGCTCATTCCCTGACAGCGTATAGGACGGGTAGACCTCGGTCACGAGACGAACCGTCCCCCCGTTTCCGACGACCTCCCGCGAGGTATAGGACAGCCGTAGGGCTACGTGAAACAGCTCGGGGTATCCGTACAGCAGATTAGCATACACCCGCCCCAGCTCCGCCACGGGCAAGGCGTATTCCGTCAGATCGATCACCTCCTCGCAGGCTAGAAGCCCCGTCAAAAGCGCCTCGGGCACCGTTTCGGGCGGTGTCCCCTCCGCCGCAGAAGCGGGCAGAGAACAACGCCCCCACCACCCAAACAGAAACGCAACCGTCAGAAGCAGTACGGTTGCGTTTTTTGCATATCCTGTTTTTTGGTTGAGACTTCCCCTCACCGTCCCCCCGCGTGCGCGCGGGCGCGGGTCAGAGCCTCGGGAAGGAATTCGTTCAAGGCGCGGACGGTGACGGAGTCCTTGCCGTTGAAGCCCGTCACGGTATCGGCGGCGATCATGGAGTTATAGATCGCCTCCTCCACGCACTCGGCTACGGCGGTAAAGGCGGTCTCCAGCTTGCCGTCGTTCAGAACCTCCACGGTGCGGGTAATTCCATCATCCCCACAGCGGCCGTTACCACGGCGGTTAGCCGTAGTAAAACCGATGACCACGTCACCGCTACCGTGGCCGACGTAGGAGCCCGTACGGGCCAGCCCCACGGCGGCGCGACGGAGAATACGGGTGAGCTGCAGCTCGGACACGGGGAGATCGGTGCCCACGATGATCATGATGGAGCCGATATCGTCCTGCCCCGTGATGGCCTCGGCGCGGCGAGCGTCTTCTTCATGGATCAGATCCACCACGGCGCGCCCCACGGGCAGGCCGTCCAGCCGCAGATGCTCCACGCACCCGAAGTTGGTCTGCACCAGCACACCCAGCGTAAAGGTTCTGTCCCCCATTTCCAGGAGGCGGGAGGCCGAGCCGATTCCGCCCTTGAGGCCGAAGCACACGGTTCCCTTCCCCGCGCCCACGTCACCCTCGGAAAAATCCTTGCAGGCGGTTGCGATGGCCGCATCCAGGTGCGTCTTATCGGCGGGGCGGTCGTTGTTGGCGCACAGCGTCCCGTCGTTGGTCTCTCCCACCACGGGATTGACCGAGCGGCAGGTCTTGCCCTCCGCATCGCATTGCTCAATGGTGTAGCTCACCAGGGCGTCGTGGATCTTGCCCACGTTCAAAGTTCCCGTCAGGGCGATGGGGGTCTCCAGAGTCCCCAGCTCCTGCACCTGCATGAGACCCGCGGACTTGCCGTAGCCGTTGATGACGTGGCAGGAGGCAGTAAGGGGTTGGGTATACAGGTTGCCCTCGGCGGGGAGGATCACCGTCATGCCGGTCTTTTGGCGGTCGGTGTCAATGGTACAGTGTCCAACGCGAACGCCTGGGACGTCGGTGATCTTATTGAGCGTACCCGTGGGCAGAGAGCCGACGGTAATGCCGAAATCGCGGATGCGGGTGGGGTTCATAGAAAGCCTCCGAGGTTATTTTTCTTAATGATAGCATACGCGGGAGAAAAAGTCAATATTCACGCAGAAATATGGGGAAAGGATTCGTAAAAAAAGCAAAAAATCCCAAAATCATCTTGCAAAAATCCGTACAACATGGTATAATAGAACTACTTGTGGGATACCCCCACCTCAAACGTAAAAAATTTTTGATTCAGATAGGAGAACCTACCATGAAGATCAACGAAAAGATCCCCGCTCTGAACGGGACCATCACCGACCCCCGTACCCGTCGCTACCTCGCCCCCAAGCGCGTGGTGCTGACCGAGGGTAACGTGAACAACCCCGAGTCCCTCCTGCAGGAGAGAAGCAACCAGATCACTCTGGTCCCCGGCGAGTGCTGCACCCTGGTCAACAAGCCCGGCCAGCCCCACGCCAAGGTGGTTCTGGACTACGGCTGTGAGTTCCCCGGCTCCATCCGCCTCATGATCTGGAGCGCAGGCTCCAAGGGCGCCGGTGACGATGCCCGCTGCAACATCCTCGTCCGTACCGGTGAGTCTGTGATGGAAGCCATCACGCCCATCAAGGAGAAGAACACCACCAACGACCACGCCATCCGCGACCGTGTCATGAACGTTGGCTTCTACTCCGCCAACGAGACCAACGAGTCGGGTCAGCGTTTCGTCTGCGTGGAGCTGATCGACGACGACGCCGTGGTGTCCTTCAAGGCCATTCAGGGTGTGTTCCACTATCTGGATCTGGACTACAAGGGCTCCTTCGAGTGCTCCGACGAGAAGCTGACCCGCATCTGGAACACCGCCGCCTACACCGCTCACGTCAATATGCAGGAGTACCTGTGGGACGGCATCAAGCGCGACCGTCTGGTCTGGATCGGTGATATGCACACCGAGGTCAACACCATTCTGGCTACCTTCGGCTACAACGACATCGTGCCTCGCTCTCTGGACGTGGTCCGCGACGAGACCCCTGTGGGCGCATGGATGAACGGCATCTCCGCCTACTCCATCTGGTGGCTCCTGATCCACTGCGACTGGTACCGCGCCTTCGGTAACAAGGCATACCTGGAGGAGCAGAGAGACTACCTCCGCGGCCTGCTGACCCTCCTTGCCTCCTTCGTGGACGAGGACGGCGGCGAGACCCTGCCCGAGGGCCGTCTCCTGGACTGGCCCACCAATGACGATCCCGTGGCCAAGCACGTGGGCTTCCAGGGTCTTCTGAAGCTGGCTCTGGACAACGGCGCTTACCTGCTCCGCGAGCTGGGCGAGGACGAGACCGCCGCTCTCTGCGAGGCTTCCGCTGAAAAGATGAAGCAGCACAAGCCCGAGCCCACCGCCGCCAAGCAGGCCAACTCCTTCATGGTGCTGGCAGGTCTGGCCGATGCCAAGGAAGTCAATGAGAAGGTTCTGATCCCCGGTGGCGGTCATGGCTACTCCACCTTCATGGGCTACTACATTCTGGCTGCCAAGTCCGCCGCAGGCGACCTGGGCGGCGCGCTCCGCGATATGAAGGAGTACTGGGGCGGTATGCTGGATATGGGCGCTACCACCTTCTGGGAGGACTTCGATCTCGACTGGATGGAGAACGCCGGCCGCATCGACGAGGTGGTTCCCGAGGGCATGGTGGACATCCACGGCGACTACGGCAACTACTGCTACATCAAGTTCCGTCACTCCCTCTGCCACGGCTGGGCATCCGGTCCCTGTCCTTACCTCTCCAACTACGTGCTGGGTGTCAAGAACATCGCTCCCGGCAAGTACGAGGTCAAGCCCGAGCTGGCATGGCTGGATTGGGCCAAGGGCACCTACCCCACCCCCAAGGGCGAGATCAAGGTCTGGGCCTTCAAGGACACCGAGGGCAAGACCGTGGTGAACATCGAGGCTCCCGCAGGCATCGAGATTGTTCGCTGATCGCTGATCCGTATGAAAAATCCCCGTTTTTACGGGGATTTTTCTGTTTGATACCAATGAATGGGTCCGAACCGCTCCCCCTCGTCCCGAACGGGACGTGGCCGGGACGCAGGAAGCCCCGCGGTCCAGAGCAGGACTGTCACCGCCGCCGCCAAAGCCGCGACCCGCCGCAGGGAGATCCCCTGCCGGCTCTTCCGGCTCTGCCGCCTCCCCCATGCTCGCATCCATGCCGTCTCCATAACCACCCGTAACCGCCCCATACCCGCCTCCATAAAAAATCACCCCACCGCCAACGAATGACGGTGGGGTTCTGTATGAAAGGTATGCGGAAACCGAACGAATTAGTCCTTCTTGCGGATCACTGCGACGGCGGCGGCCATAAGAATCCCCGTCAGGCCAAAGGCCACGGCAGACGCGCAACCGCCCTCGGCAGGTGCCTGGGTCTCGGGAGCGGCGGTGGGAGCCTCGGTGGGTACTTCGGGAGCCGCGGTTTCGGGAGCCGCGGTGGGTGCTTCGGTCTCGGGGGCGGCAGTGGGAGCCTCGGTAACGGGCTCGGTCACAGGCTCGGTCTCGGGTTCGGTCTCGGGCTTCATAGCCTCCAGATAGGCCAGATAGTCGGTGATGGAGCCCTCGGGTGCCCAGCCCTCGGCCACCTTGGCGGCCTCCTCGGCGGTCTTACACAGAACGATGGCACCGAAGTACATGGACACGTCGGCGGGGGTGTTGGAGCCGTCGAAAATATCCAGACGAATGTTGTTGATGTTGCCCGTCCAGTTGGATACCTTGCTCATGTCGGCCACCACGTACTGCCAGCCGTCCATGCCCGACTTCACCGACACGGTCTTGGTACGGCCTGCGGCGGCGCCGTTATCCTTGCCTGCGGCGTAGTAGAGGGAGAGGGAGGTGTTAGCGGAGGAGTGATTGTTCTTGACCTTGAACACGATGTACTTATAGGTATCGGCCGAGGCGGGAGCCAGAGGGCCGAAGTCCAGAGAGGCGTAAGGGTCAACGGTCTGGGAGGAGGTGGTCATCTTGAAGGCCTTTTCGGTCTCGTCATAACCGGTATTCACGGCGTTCTGGCCGCCGATCAGGTCGTTGATCAGCGCGCCGTCCAGATAGGTAGCGGGGATGGTGGACATGTCCACGGAGGTCTTGATGTAGGACAGGCTTCCCTGCTTCTCGCAAACGGGAGTGTCATTCCAGACCACGCCGATACCGTTGATGACGGAGCGGACGCTGCCGTCGGAGCACTTATTACGGACGGTGTAGCTTCCCTCTTCCAGGGTGACGAAGGTGGCGGATCCGCCGCCGTCCAGGTAGAACACGCTGTTAAAGCCCATTTCGGTGCAGAACTTGAAGCCGTCCGAGAAGCGCAGACCGAGATACTTCCCATCCTGGGTGGAGGTCACGGTGCAGAGGACCACGGTGCCGTCATCGCGGTAGCCCACGAAGGAGGTGGGGTAGTTGGAGGTATCCCCGTTGGCAACGGCCAGCTTGCCGTCCACGATAGGTTGCATATGGCCGCCGATGGCGTCCTCAACGTCCTGCCACATCTCGGAGCGGCCCATGCGGTCGGTCATGGTGGTCTGGAAGGTGACGGTATCGCCCACCTTGAAGTTGTTCTGGAGGTCGCCCACGCGGTTGCCGCGGGCGGTGAGGATGATGGACTTCTCACCGATGGCGGGGCGAGTAGCGGCACCGGCCTTGTAGATGGCCACCACCTTGGCGGAGATCTCACCGCCGGCCTTGAAGGCGGTGGAATCATCCACCTTCAGCTCCACCTCGTAGGCATCGTTCAGGGCGTAGTTGGTGTCGTTGACGCGGTGGTTGTAGACGATGAGAGAGTTGAGGGCGGGGAGGCGGTTGATGCCATCGGCCTTCAAAGTCTTACCGTTGACCGAAATGGACACGGTAATGTCGGGGGAGCCCACCAGAGGCTGGTTCTGGGAGGTCACGCCGAAGGCGGCCTTGTTGCCGCAGGGCAGTCCCTTTTCGTTGTTGGTCGCGCCCAGATTCTCCTGGTCGATCTGCTGGGATGCCCAGATCTCACCGTCGATGATGAGCACGCCGCGGACGACCGACAAAACCTTCTTGGAAACGGCAGAACCGCTGTGGACGGAGTTCATAAAGAGGTCACCGTTGATGGCGGCCAAAACCGTCTGTCCCTTATGGGCGGTGTTATAGTCTGCCGCGCCCTTGTCCATGGTCTTCTTGCTCACCATATACGTGCCGTTGTTGATGACCTCCATGGACAGGTGGGTGTTGGACAGGTCGATCTCCACCATGTTGACCTGACGGTCTGTGCCGTAGGTGGAGCCGCTGATGGCAATGTCCGTCCACATGACACCGGTCTTGGTGCCGTCGGGCAGGAGGATCTCTTGAGTCTTGCGGCTCTGCTCGTCGCTGAGCTTTTCGGCGGGCGCGGCGGCCATGGCGGGGGTGATCCACGCCGATACCGACAGGCTGAGAGCCAGGATCAAAGACAACAGGGCCATAGCAAAACGGGTATTACGTTTCATGATGTTTCTCCTTTACATTCTTTTTCGTAACGAGGGGAATGGGCGCCACGACCGCAAGGATCGCGACGAGGGGCGCCACCGCCGAGGCACAGCCCTTGCCCTTGGTTGGGGCTTGCGAGGTCTCGGAAGGGGCTGCCGTTGTATCGGCAGGGGAATCGGAGTCATCAAACCCGGTTGTCGGAGTGGTTTCGGGGGATGCGGGGGGCGCGGTTTCGGGTTCGGTCTCAATATAGCTATCCTCGTCGGGAATCACGTAGATTTCCTTCTCGGTATTGCTCTCCTCGCTCATGTCCCGGAAGATCACGGGATCACCGCTCTTATAGGGAGTCTGCTTGGCAGGATCCTGCGAGGCGGCCTTTCGCGCGGCTTCCGCGGTGCGGAAGAACTGCACCGAGGCGAATTCCACGCCGTCGCCCGCGTCACTATCGGCGCTGATGTAATCGAAGCGCCAGCCGTTGATGATGCCGCCCCAATTTTCCTTTTGGGAGAGATCCACCAAAAGGTAGTGCCACTTTCCGTCCTTTTGCAGGGTCACTCCTTGGTTACAGGCCTCGGTCGCGCCCGTGATGGGACCCGAGCAGAGGTAGAGGTTCATGCGGTCGGAGTTGTTGTTCTTGTCGGCGCGATACAGGAAGACCATGTACTTGTACTCGTCCGCGTCCAGCTTGATGCCGTTCTCCGCCAGTAGCGCGCCCGCGTTAAAGTGCGCGAAAGGATCGTTGGTCTCTTCCTTCACCTCCATGCGAAGAACGTCGCCCAACGCCGCATCGCTGATGCCTGCGGCGGTCGAATGGTTGTAGCCGACAAAATAGTTCAGAACATCCCCCGACAGGTAGATTTTGGCGGCCACGCGGTCTGTCACGTAACCGTGATAGACGAACTCGATACCCGTCACCGTCACCTCGCCGCCGAGGTAGCCCGTAAGCCACACGTCGCCGTAGTGATTCATCTCGGTCAGATCGATCTCCATCACCCCCGCCCCCGTCGCGGGATCCAGAGGGGCATAAACCAGATTATCCGTGAGATTGTAGGACTGCCCTGCGGTGCCGTAGCCATGCTTCCCCGCAGATTTCAGACCCAAAATGGGCTTTCGCCCCTCTCCCACGCCTGCGTCCGCATTTTCAGCGGTGTAGGTGATCCGCATGCAGGCAAAGGCCGTCAGATTGAGCTCACCCAAGCGAACGCGGCCTTCCTCGGCCAGCGTAATCCCCTCGGGCGCCACGGTAGCGTTCCCCGCCAGAGAACCACCGCCCTCCCGCAGAATGCGAGAAAAGCTGATCCCGTGCTTCTTGCCGTCGTCGGGATCGGGGTCGCCGTAGCGAAGATTCAGAAGCGCTACCAGATCGCAGGGAAGCCCCATGCCGTCCAGCGCGCGGATGTATACGTCATACGTTCCTTCGGAAAGATCAACGGGGGGATCGATCGTCAGGGAAAAGCCCGCGCTCCCGTGACCCGAGGCGTGGGGGATACCCGCGGCGGCCAGATCGCCGCGAGGGGTCATGCTGACCTTCTCCACCGTCCTCCACTCGGCGTGACCGCCGCCCGAAGGAACCCACAGGTATTGGTAGACAGACACACCCTCCGGCGTAGCCAGCCAGCCGCCGGCGGTAATGGATTCACCCAAGGGAAGATGCAGGTCGCGGATGACACCGATCATGGTGCCGCCGACACCGTGTCCGTTCAGATTGTCCACGCTGAATTGGTAGGGGACACGCCCGCCCTCGTCGGGGGCGGCGGCCACCGAAAGGGCGGAAATAACCGGCACAAAGACCAGTATCAGTATGAGTAGGGCCGCAAGGCCGCGTTTGGGATCTATGCGATGCAAAGGGGTTACCTCCTTTGGTGTATTCTGCCTCTATTATACACTATTTTCCCGCGTTTGTGAAGGGGGTTTTCCGAAAATTTTTAAAGAAAAACCCCACCTGCAGGTGGGGTTTTAAAGTCAAGGTCAATCCTTCTTTTTGCAGACCAGCGCCCATGCCGCCATGAGCAGCAGCGCCGAAAGAGCGCCCGTGCCGATGGCACCGGAGCAGCCGTACTTGTCGAGAAGCATTTCCAGCTCCTCGTCCATGGGAAGCGGGTCGCTTTCCGCGGGAGTGGCAGGTCGGGGCTTGGTTACCACTTCAGGGGGCTTCGTATCGGCAGGCTTCTGGGTTTCGGGTCTTTGGGGCTCGGGAGCCGGCTCGGTCTCGGGTGCGGGATCGGTCTCGGGAGACGGAGGCACCGTCTCATATCCGCGGCCCATGTCTACGATCCCGTCGCACAAAAGCCCCATATTCTCCTCGTAAGGCAGGTACAGGCCGATGCCGTTGTCGTAGACCGTCCAGGAAACCTGGGGAACGCCGTTGTCGTCAGCAATACCTTTGGTGGTACCGGCTGCCCACGTATATGCTCGGGTCGTCTTATCATCCATGTTCAGGTAGTACAGACAGCAGCCGATCTCCAAAGGAAATTCAGAGATTCCGCCGATATAGAGTTTCTTGTCGTCCCAAGACTTCCAACTGTAGTCGTCGTACAGCTGCTGCCAGGACAGAGCGAACTCGGCGGACCAACCGTCCTCGGTCTTCATAGCGGCGCCCTTCACGCCGTCGCCGTTCGCCTCGGAGATCCATCTGTCGTCATCGGACTCCTGACGCATGATCTCGATGGGAGCGCCGTCAGCCGCACAACCGAAGGAGTAGAAAATGTTCTTGGGGACACCACCAACGTCCTCGGGGTTCTCCTCGAGTATCTTGCCCATACGGCCGCCGAATTCAAGGCAAAGCTGGATGGAGTCTCCCGAGTGGTAGTCACCGGCATTGATGTAATTGAATGTGGGATCGGTTACGAAGAAACCGAAATACAGCCACTCCCGGTCCGCCACGAAATAGGCGGAAATGCTCCAGCCCTCAAGAACGGTACCGAGAGGCTCCCAGTACACCATATTCGTTGTGTCGATCACGTACATGTCATAGCCGGCATCCACCCAATCGTTCATATCACCGTCGGACAGATCCAGCTTGGAAGCGGCCTCGGGATCCCAGGTAATACGAATGTCACCCACGGGGCAGAACGTGTCGGCGCTGTATCCGCCGGGAGACCAGTAAACACCGACCTCAGACCCGGGCAGCTCGGCAGAAGCCGCCACCGTCCCGAAGGAGATCAGAGTAGCCATAGCAAGCAAAAGCGCAAAGATCTTTTTCATGATGAAAACCTCCCATACAAGAGTATCTGACCTCATTATAGCACACTTTTCCCCCATTGTCAAGAAAAACCCCACCTGCAAGGGGCAGGTGGGGAAATTTCTTTTCCTATGTGCGATTCAAGCCTTGGAAAAAGGAATTAGTCCTTCTTCTTCAGAGCAACGAAAGCAGCGGCAGCAGCCAGAACGGCAACAGCACCAAAGCCAACGACGGAAGCGCAACCCTCTTCGGTGGTAGCAGCAGCGGTGGTCTCGGTAGCGTTGGAGTCGGCGGGAGCCTGAGTAGCAGCCTCGGTCTCGGGAGCCTGAGTAGCGGCCTCGGTCTTAGCCTCGGTCTCGGGAGCCTCAGTCTCGGGAGCGTCGGTCACCTCGGGAATGGTCTCGGTGATGGGCAGAGCAATGATCTGCTCGCAGTTGAAGGACATGCCATCCTCGTAGGGCAGCTTCAGGTTGATACCGTTGTCGTAAGCAGTCCAGGAAACCTGGGGAGTGCCTGCGTCGTCAGCGATACCGTTGGTGGTACCGGCAGCCCAGTTGATGGTGCCACCGGTCTCGGTACGATCCAGGTAGTACAGGCAGCAGCCGACCTTGAGGGGCAGAGCCTGGTCACCACCGAAGTAGATCTCCTTCTCGTCCCAAGACTTCCAGCTGTAGTCATCGTACAGCTGCTGCCAGGACAGAGCGAACTCTGCGGACCAACCGTTCTCGGTCTTCTTAGCGGAGCCCTTGACACCCTCGGTCTCGGGATCCATGACGCCGTCAGCGTCAGACTCCTGACGCGTGATCTGGAGGGGTGCACCGTCCTCAGCGCAAGAGAAGGAGTAGAAAATGTTCTTGGGGTTGGATACTGCATAGGGATCCTCTGCAATCAGATCGCCCAGCTTGCCGCCGAAGTCAATGCAGACCTGGAAAGCATCACCGTCGTATCCATTGCCGGAGCCGTAAGCGAAAGCGGGATCGGTTACGTAGAAACCAATGTAGAACCACTCGGAGTCAGCCACGAAGTAGGTGGAAATGTTCCAGCCCTCGGGGATACCGGTACCGTTGGTGGTATCATTGACCCAGTACACCATGTTCGAGGTGTCAACCGTGATCATGTCGTAATCGGCAGCAGCCCAGTCCTCCATGTCACCGTCGGTTACATCCAGCTTGGAACCAGCCTCGGGGTCCCAGGTGATGGTAACGTCACCGATGGTGCTGAACGTGTCAGCACTGTATCCGCCGGGAGTAAAGGAGATACCCTCGGGCAGAGCGGCAGATGCCAGAACAGCGCTCAGAGAAAGAAGCATAGCTACAGTCATAAGAATAGCAAAAATCTTCTTCATGATAAAAATCCTCCATAAAAATTTTTTGTGCAACCGCTCATAGCGGTTCTGCACACAGACCACGCCCCCCTTGAGCGCGGTTTTGGTGATATTATGATACACCATAACTGTGAACCGCAAAAGACGAGATTGTTAACAATCGTTAACAATTTGCGTAGAAAAAATCCACATCCCGTCAAATGCGCCCCTCGTCGCCCGATTCTGCGAAGAATATTGCTCCCCCCCCTTGACAAACGGAATAAAATGGAGTACAATAATAATGATTCAAAATTTCTTCGAAAGGAAGACCGAACACCATGAAAAAGCTTATCACTCTGCTTCTCTGCGCGGTTCTGTGTCTGACCGTACTCGTCGCCTGCGACAAGGGTAACGATCAGCCCACCGAGACCAAGGGCGAGAACAACGCCACCACCACCGCTCCCGCCGAGGATGCCACCGAGGCTCCCACCGAGGAAGCCGCTACCGAGGCCGACGAGACCAATGCTCCCGAGGAGACCGCCGCCTCCGACGAGACTCAGGATTCCGCCAACCAGGAGTACGATCCCGAGCTCTACGTCGTCATCAAGACCCCCGAGGATCTCATGGCCTTCAACAAGGCTGTCAACGAGGATTTCGAGTACTTCGATGACAAGACCGTTGTGTTCCTGGCCGATATCGACATGACCGGCTACGAGTGGATCCCCCTGGACGGTGAATACCTCTTCGGCGTCACCTTCGAGGGTAACGGCCACACCATCTCCAACCTGCAGTTCGCTCTCCACGATCCCGAGCAGGGCACCGATGCCTCCCGCATGGGCTCCGGCTTCGTCGGCGTTGCTACCCAGGATATGACCTTCAAAAATCTCACCATTGACACCGCATCCGTGGTTGCTTACGAGCGCGCCGTCGGTTGCTTCATCGGCGTACAAACCAACGGTTTCGTCGAGTTTGAAAACTGCACCGTCAAGAACTTCACCGCCGAGGGTTGGATGGATTACAACAACCAGAATCGTGACGAAGGCGGTCACCCCATCTCCTTCCGTCTCGCCGGCTTCGTCGGTCACAACATGGCCGGCCAGCTGTACTTCAACAAGTGCCACGTAGAGAACGTCAAGCTCTCCGGCTTCCACAACATGGCCGCTTTCGTTGGCTACGGCTCTGTTACTCTGGACGAATACGCCTTTGAGGAGTGCTCCGTCAAGAATCTGGAGTGCACCTTCTCTTACTGCCTGGCCGATGCCTACACCGTAGACATGCCCCGTAAGTTCGTCTCCGTCTTCTTCAACCATGCTCAGTGGATCGATAAGGTTGAGGCTTGCGTGGAGATGGGTAACACCTTCGAGGGCGTGAGCTACTACGACTACTCCGACGGCAACGCCGAGTACACTCCCTCCGACTTCATCTCCTGGAGCGAGGAAGAAGCCAACACTCCCGCGTAATTCCCTGCATCTCTTTCATCTTCCATCCCCGCCGCACAAGCGGCGGGGATTCTTTAAGGAGACATCATGCCTTATCAAACCGCAATCTTTGACCTGGACGGTACCCTTCTGGATACCCTGGAGGACCTGTACCGCGCCGTCAATGCCGCCCTGGCGCGCCATTCCCTTCCCCGCCGTACCCGCGACGAGGTCAGGATGTTCGTGGGCAACGGGGTGGAGATGCTCATCCGCCGCGCCGTGCCTGCCAATACCGACGAAGAAACGACCCTGGCGACCCTGGCGGATTTCAAAACCACCTACGCCGCTATCTGCGAGGATCACACCAAGCCCTACGATGGAATCCTTGCCGTCCTTTCCGCTCTGCGGGATCAGGGTGTCCGCGTAGCCGTGGTCTCCAATAAGTTCGACGCCGCTACCAAGCAGCTCTGTGAGAAATACTTCGGAGCCCTGGTGGAGGTCGCCATCGGAGAGAGGGCCGGCGTTCGGAAAAAGCCCGCGCCGGATACGGTAATCGAGGCTCTGCGGGAGCTGGGCGGAACCGCCGAAGGATGCGCCGCAGGATGCGCCGTAGGCGCGGTGTATATCGGAGACTCCGACGTGGACATCCAGACCGCGAGGAATAGCGGCATGCCCTGTATCTCCGTTACGTGGGGTCTGCGGGATGAGGATTTTCTGGTGGAAAACGGAGCGACGACCCTTGTCCGCGCCCCCGAAGAACTCCTTCCCCTCATCATAGCCTAATAAAAAGAAGTCACTCTCCGAAGAAAGTGACTTCTTTTCTATTTTTTTATTTTATTCCCTATTGAAGGTTTTTGGGGATTCTTAAGGGACTTTTTTCAAAAAGTCCCTTAAGCCGCCGGAGGCCGCTCCCCCGCTCTTACTCCTGTGCCTTCAAGAAGTCGATGCAGCGCTTGACTTCCTCGAGGCCGGTGGGATCCAGACCCTCGGACTCGACCACCATGCGGATGCCGTTCTTGATGGCGTACTCACGTACCTTCAGTACAGGAGCCTCGCCCTGACCCAGGGACTTGCCGGCTCCGCCCTTGAAGCCGTCCTTGAGGTGGATGACCTTGACGCGGCCGGACAGACGCTTCAGGGTCTCAATGGGATCAATACCGGCATTGAAAGCCCAGAAGGTGTCGATCTCGAAATCAAAGGTGCCGCGCTTCTCCAGTTCGGAGTGGATGGTGGAGCCCCAAGGCATGACCACGAACTCGTGGCTGTGGTTGTGATAACCCAGAGAAATGCCCTCCTCGGCCAGACGAAGCTGAGCCTTGTTCATGACGGCGCAGAAGTCGATGATCTTGTCCAGAGTGGACAGATCCGCGCCGGGGATGATGTAGTTGGGGTTGCCGATGGTCTTGTGGTAGGCGATGGTGGCCTCAATATTCTCGGGAAGCAGCTCTACCCAGCCCGAGTGAGTGCCGCTGCACTTGAGACCGTACTTGTCCTGCCACTCCTTCACCTGCTCGGCGGAATGGCCGAAAAAGCCTGCGTACTCCACGTACTTGTAGCCCATCTCGGCCACAGCCTTGAGCGCGCCCTCCAGATCGTTCCCCGTAATGTCGCGTACGCTGAAAAGTTGAAGTCCGTATTCGATTGCCATGATCTATTCTCCTTTATTGTAAGGGCTATGCCCCTTAGTTACTTGTATTCCACGCTCACCGCAGCAGAAGTAGCGTCGTAGGAATTCACCTTGTTTTTGTTGATGATAAACGCGATCTCGTCGCCTTCGGCCACCGTCAGGGTGATCTCGCCGTCGACGGGAGAGCTGTGGGTGATGAGAAGGCCGCCGTCTCGTTCCTCGCCTATGGCTATTTCATTGCCGTTGTGACGAATGTACAGGATCACACCGTCACTCTGCTCCGAGGCTACCGCAAAGCTGTAGGAGCATACCACCTCACCCGCCTTGGGGGCTTTGAAAACCAGCGCGGCATCCGTCGTGTCGGGATGCATGGAGCCCGCCGAAATGAGGCAGTACTCCGCCGCTCCCTTCCAGCGGTTGTTGGCGGCGTCAAAGGTCATGTCGGTCATACCCTTGCGGGCAGAGGAACGGTAATACCAGTTCTTGTGCCCCTGCTCGGAGGAAAAGTCACCGGGGAAGGCGTAGAGCGCGATCGGCTCGGTGGGAGTGGTGTGAGTCAGATCGTCCACCACCTTGACGTAGACGAACTCGCCGTTTTGGGCGGCATTGCGGTATTCCGTGATGTAACGATCCGCATTTCTCTTGCGGAACAGATCCAGCAAAGAAACCTCTATGACGGGGCTATCGGCCGTCGGCTGTACGATCGAGGGAGGATTCTCACCCAGCCACGTGGAGGAAATCTCCTGCCATACGGGGCGGTAGGTCTGGTAGTTTGCGTCCATGTTCCAGTTGGCCGCGCTGACGTAGGTACAGCCTCGCTCAAAGCAGGTAAGTCCCTGCTCCAGGTACCGTTCAGGCGTTGCGCCGTTCTGATGAGGGCCGTCAATCTCCTGAGCCAGCTCCACCGTAGCGGGCAGAACAGAGCGAATATAGTCCATGGAGAAGTGGTGGTTCATGAGAGGACCGTCGTCGATCCAGAGGACGTCTACGTTCTCGCAGAGATCCACGACACCGTAAGTTCCGCGCAAAGCCGAGGCGGTGTCGTACACGCAACCCAGCTGGATGGAGAACTTGGTGTCCCCCGCCACCTCGTCCTGGGCGGCGGCCAGCCGGTCAATAACGGTTTTCAGGCTATTGTGGCGGAAAGCGTACCAAAGCTGACCCAGATTGTCACTTGCTCCTGCGGTGGGAGGCTCGACCTTGTCAAAAGAGGCGGGACTCGTTCCCAGCGCGGTGTTCAGGGCTTCAACCGTTCCGTACGTTTCCTTCAGGAAGGAACGGAAGGCGGCCTTGGCGTGGTCGGAATAGTCGTATTCCCCCGCGCACCAGTATTCGGTCTCGGCGTACTGGGAGAAGGCGGGGAGATAGAACAGGACGGCGTCACCGTACCTTTCGTCGTAGTGCTTCACGGCGTCCTTGTAGAAGGCCACGCATTTCTCCACGGCGTTCTCGGAATTGAAGGAGATCTGGAGGCGGTTGCCCGCTCCCGAGCCGCCCATGCAAAGGTTACCCGCAGGATCCCGCATGATATCGTTTTCGGTGAGTACCTTATCCCCCTTGGTGCGGGTCATGTCCAGGGAAATGGCTACCTTCATGCCCTTTTCCTTCACCACGTAGTCAATCATGGCGTCAAAGGCGGCGTAATCATAGACCCCGTCCGTCTTTTCAGCATGATGCCACGGGATATGCACCTTGATGGCGTTGAAGCCGTCGGCGGCCACGGTGTCCACGGTGCTCTTGAAGGCGGCGAGGGAGTGGATATCGAAATTCCAGATGCGGAAGATGAAGTAACGTTCCTGAATCTCCAGAGGCTCGACAGGCATGGTAGGCTCCTCCTCGGTGGGAATTTCGGGGGCGTCGGTAGTCGGATCAACAGGCACATCGGTGTGCGCTCCGGTGACCGTGTCTGTGACCGCGTTTGTGACACTGTCGGTGGGTGCGGCACTTTCGGCAGAGCCCTCGGTGGTATCAGCGGGCGGTGCAGCTTCATTCGTGCAGGCCGGCAGAGCCGTAATCAGTAACAAAAGGCACAGGAAACAAAGCCAAATCCGTTTCATGCTACCCTCCTTACGCCTCAAAAGGCATTTTGATGCCCAGCTCGGTGAGTCTCTTGCAGTAGCCCGCCACGCGGTCGGGCAGGTAGTCCTCTACGCGGTGGCCGTCAAAGCCCACGCTGACCCGCACGCCCGACTTGCGGACGATCTCCTGCTTTTCCTCGTCAGCGAAGAAATCCAGGAAATACTTGTGCTCGCGGTAGCCGTGGATGGAGTCGTAGCTGACGTTCATCTCCCAAAAGATGTTCTCGTCGGCCATGCGCTTGAAGTAGTCCAGAGGATCTGCGCCCAGACGAGCGATATGGGCAAACAGATCCGTGTGGGCGATGCCCACCACAGGGGTACCGCAACGCTTGGCGTAGGCGAAGAGGTCGCCCCCCGTCACGGATGTGGAGGCATCCAGATTCTCGAGGAGGCAGTAGTCAAAGAAAGAAATATCCGCCCCATCGGGGAGGGAGAAGTTGGGGTGCTGCTCGCTTTTCAGCGTGCAGATCTCAATGCCCCGCAGGACGTTGATCTGCCCGGCGTACTTCTCTTTGATGAGATTGATGTGGTCGTAGTAGCGGCGCAGGGTGCGCTCGTAGTTTTCCAGCCCCATGTTGGCGGTGGCGCAGAACACACCGTGGCGGGCGTAGCCGATGCCGTAGTTGTGGTCGGTGATACCGAAGGTATCCAGGCCTCCCGCAATGGCGGCCTCCACGATGGCCTCGGGGGTATCCTTGCCGCAGAAGGAATAGTAGGTGTGAGAATGAAGATCCTGAAGCATGGTAACTCTCCTTGCATTGTGATTCTCTTTCCGCTTCCTATTATATATTATTTTACCAAACTTGTCAACAGGATTTGGGGCAAAAAGCAAAAAAATGACCAAAGGGCGGGTGTGGCATGCGGAGATTGATGTATTGCGAGTCAGACGGTATTTTAAATAAATTGGGGTTTATCGGTGAGTTTCTTTTCTGTACTTTTCTGTCAACAGTGACATGAAAAGAGAAGTGCAAGCACTTCACAAAAGAACACCGCCAAAGGGCTGGACGCCCTCTGGACACCCGTATTACCGTTATGGGTCTGTTTGACAGAGGAGATACACGGCGGGGGATTCGAAAAGCGCTCCGCAAAAACCTGCGGAGACGCTTTTCTCACTCCCCGCCAAACTCAACCCAGAGTGGGCGCGGCTAAGGATTACGATAACCACAGTTTCTGCCGCGCGGGAGGGGGAGCGTGTTACCCCTTGTCGGTGGGAAGGCAGCCGCCGCTCCCGTGTCAACGGGCAAGAAGCGGAGGCGAACCGCTCGGAGAAGCAATCCACTTTCCCGTCGAGTTGGGCGGCCAACCGCGATGGCGGCGCTCCGCCGACATTGCGGCTCCACGGCAAACTGCGACTTGACGGCGTGTTAGCCCATTTGCCCGTTGGCAAATGGGCACGCAGATAAGGGGATAGGATCCTTAAGGAAAGTACCGTGGGTACTTTCCTTAAGTGGCGTTCTTTTGGTACTTTTCTGCCGTCATGGGCAGAAAAGTACATAAGCATAACTCACCGACAAACCCAAATTTGAAATCTACCATAAAACAAAACCCCTTGGTTGAAGCGAACCTCAACCAAGGGGAAAATGTTGTTATGCTTTTACGCTACGCGGCAAGAATTACTTGCTCTTGATAGCAGCCTGAGCAGCAGCCAGACGAGCGATCGGCACACGGAAGGGAGAGCAGGAAACGTAGTCCAGACCCAGCTCGTGGCAGAACTCAACGGAAGTGGGATCGCCACCGTGCTCACCGCAGATACCGATGTGCAGGTTAGCGTTGTTGGCACGACCGTCCTTGCAAGCCATGTTCATCAGCTTACCAACACCGGTCTGATCCAGACGAGCGAAGGGATCGTTCTCGAAAATCTTGGTGTCGTAGTAAGCGGTCAGGAACTTACCGGCATCGTCACGGGAGAAGCCGAAGGTCATCTGGGTCAGGTCGTTGGTACCGAAGCAGAAGAAGTCAGCGTTCTGAGCGATCTCGTCAGCGGTCAGGCATGCGCGAGGAATCTCGATCATGGTACCAACCTCGTACTCCAGCTCTACGCCGGCAGCAGCGATCTCAGCGTCAGCGGTCTCAACAACCACCTTCTTAACGAACTTCAGCTCCTTGACCTCGCCTACCAGAGGAATCATGATCTCGGGAACCATCTTCCAATCGGGATGAGCCTTCTGGACATTGATGGCGGCGCGGATCACGGCCTTGGTCTGCATAGCGGCGATCTCGGGATAGGTGACAGCCAGACGGCAGCCACGGTGACCCATCATGGGGTTGAACTCGTGCAGACCCTGAATGATGGTCTTGATCTGCTCAACGGTCTTACCCTGAGCGGCAGCCAGAGCGGCGATGTCCTCCTCAGTGGTAGGAACGAACTCGTGCAGGGGGGGATCCAGGAAACGGATGCAAACGCGGGTACCCTCGAGAGCCTCGTAGATCTTCTCGAAGTCGCCCTGCTGGTAAGGCAGGATCTTCTCCAGAGCAATCTCACGCTCCTCAGCGGTGTCAGAGCAGATCATCTCACGGAAAGCGGCGATTCTGTCTGCCTCGAAGAACATGTGCTCGGTACGGCACAGACCGATACCCTCGGCGCCCAGCTCGCGAGCCTTCTTAGCGTCGGCGGGGGTGTCAGCGTTGGTGCGAACCTTCAGAGTACGGAACTCATCAGCCCAAGCCATGATGCGGCCGAACTCGCCG